>JBFXJF010000032.1:0-19891 GCA_050175155.1 Vulcanibacillus sp. | reverse complement strand
GCCAGCGTTTGTCCTGAGCCAGGATCAAACTCTCCGATAAAAGCATGACTTACGGCTTTAGCTGTAATTCATGACTTTACGTCGTGGCATCAGCCATCGACGTTCAATTACGATATTCGAAAGAGCTATCTAGCTCTTAATTTTTACTGACTTTTTGTTCCACATAAATGTGGTCCGTTTGGCTTTTAACACTGTTTAGTTTTCAAAGAACAATTTTTTCAGCAACATTGATTATGATAACACTTTTTATCGACAATATGCAACAATTATTTTTGTTTTGTATCTTTTTTTTTAAAAGATTAGATAAAAAGTGACAAGAAATATCTTAACACGACCTGTCTTACTGCGTCAATAGTTAATTTTGGAAAATAGAACTAGAGTTACAAAGTAAAACCCTTCAATCGAAAAATATTTGAAGGGTTTTGATATTTCGAATTTAAGGTTTTTCGGTTATATATGATGATGTTGTTGTCCAAAAATCCTTGCTTTCAAATCCTCTTCTCCATGCTGCAATTCCTGCCAAATGATATTTATTCATTAAATCAATACGTTTTTGCATCGACAACTCATCTTCAATCCATATCTTATAATTTGTAGAACCTTTATTTACTTCTACATAATTCTGTCCTGATTTTTCATCATATTCTATATTAGCGTTATTCTCTCTTATCCATTGGTCCACCGTGTCCATTGTAAAAGTTTTTGAACTCACTTTTACATTGCCTTGTTCATCAGTTTCCTCAGTCCATAATCTTGTGTATAGAGGAACGGCAAGTATTACTTTATCATTAGGTACCTCTTCTAAAATACCTTTTAATCCTTTTTCAACCCAAGGGATTGAAGATACCGATCCGGCAACAGGACTTGCAGCCCAGTGTTCGTCATATCCCATAACTATAATATAGTCAACAATTTCACCTAAGCGCTTTCGATCGTAAAATAATGACCAATTTTCACTTAATGATTTAAATGTCACATCCATAGAAACAGTTCTGTTCTTTTCATGTAATAAAGGAGTCAGTTCTCTTATAAATTGAACTAGTAAATCTTTATCCTTTAAATAAATATTTTCAAAATCTATATTAATACCATCTAATTGATACAAATCCACATAAGTTAATAATTGCTTAATTACCTTTATTCTTAAATTAGCATCTGTAAGCATTTCATGTGTAAGTTCTGGATCGAAACTGTTAGTAAATAAAGCCCAAACCTGATAACTGTTATTATGTGCCCATGTAATATATTCTTTATCAGCAATGTTTTCAATCAGTCCGTCTTCTTGTAAATTAAACCAAGTTGGTGATACGACTTGTACACCAGTAATATCACCGATTTTTTTGATATCTATGGTTGAATATTTATTTGTATATTCCCAAATAAGCTGAATTGGTTTACCAATAGGATTCCACGGCTGATATACATTTTTATTAATTAATGAAGTTTTTATATCTAACAATTGCACATTATGTTTATTAACATATCCAATTAGACCATTTCCATCTTCTATCCAGTACCACCCATTAACTTCTTTCATTATAGATATTTTTGTACCGACTATAATATCTTCAATTGATGGAGAATTTAACTTCGCCTCTGTTCTTATTTTCGCATCTTTAATAATGGTACCCTGAAGGATAGGTTGCTTAAGATCATGGATAATTAAAATTGCTTCTTCTTGAAAATATTCTATCTCAATATCATAATAATTGCTTATTGGATCAACAGGTATATAGACATTACCGTTATATTCAATTAATGGATAGGTAAATGTATACGGTTCTAAATTTAGTAATCCCTCATTCCTACCTAGTGGGAAATGAAAAACGTTTTCAGTTGTCGTAATTATTGCGAACTTTCCATTCTCGTCCCATTTAATTTCGGGATCTATAAATTCCTTGATAAAGTTGTATGGAAGATAAGTAACATTCTCATTTTCATATCCTACCTGCTCCATTAATTCACCCATATAATATAATTGGATTTCATTAGAAGAATTAATTTCTACTTTTTGAAAATAAGGTAAATAATAATAAGTCAATAATAGACCCACCAAAATAAAAAGACACAAAATAAAAGTAAAAATTATTATTACTACTTTATTATTTTTTTTCTTTTTAATTAATTTAATTTCTCTAGTTTCCATTAGTATCTCCTCTCTCTAACAATAATAACATTTTAAATAGAATGGAAATACAGGAAACTGTTTCCGTAACTTTTTAATTATCTTTTTGGCACTCTTTACATATTCCAAAAAATTCAACTCTATGAGCCTCAACTATGAATCCTTTTTCTTTAAATACTTTACTTTCCATATCTGATAAACACGAAGAAGAAAAATCTTCAATTTTCCCACAAATATTACAAATAACATGATAATGCTGAGAACGTTTTACTTCAAATTTACTAGAATTATCACCAAATAATAATTCTTCAATTAATCCAATTTCTAAAAATACTCTTAAATTATTATATACTGTAGCAATACTCATATTAGGATAATTTTTTTCTAATGCTTTATATATTTCATCTGCTGTTACATGTAACTCTGTCTTAAATAAAAACTCTAGTATTGCATATCGCTGTGGTGTTAGTCTAATTCCTTTACTTTTTAAAACTTCTAAACCATCTTTAAGACCAGAATTAATCAATATTATCCCCTCCACATAATCAATATTTCTATATTATGTTTTTTTTCCCATATTTACAATACATCAAAAGTTCACAACTATTACATTTAGGTTTTTTTGCATTGCATACCTTCCTACCGTGCCATATCACCCAATGATGGAAATCTATCCATAAGATTTCAGGAATAATTTTCATTAGTTGATATTCAGTTTCCAAAACTTTATTACTACTAACTAACCCAATCCTATTTACTACTCTAAATACATGAGTATCTACAGGTATAGTTGGAATATTAAAGATATTGCTTAACACAACGTTAGCTGTTTTTCTACCAACACCGGGAAGTTGCTCAAGTAATTCACGTTTATTAGGAACTTGACCATTATGGAAGTCAATTAAAATTCTGCACGTTTTGAGGATATTTTTGCTCTTATTCTTATATAAACCTATTTGTTTAATTTCGTTTTCTAACTGCCAACTTTCCAATTGAAGAAATTGTGAGGGTGTATTATATTTTATAAACAATTTTTCTGTTATTTGATTAACCATGTTATCTGTAGACTGTGCAGATAACATGGTTGCAATTAATAGTTCGAATGGACTCGAGTAATTCAACCCACTTTTTGCATCAGGGTAATGTTCCGCAAATATCTTTAAAACTCTTTCTACTTCTTCTTCATTTAAAATATCTCTATCGTTAACGTCCATTAACCAAGTCTCCCATATAGTTTTTATCTCTTTGCTTTTATTTATTTTAACATATATATTGGTTTTTTTAGTATTTTATTGTTAGTTTTAAAAAATATAACCCGTACCACCTATTAGTGGGTACGGGTTATATTTATCTTTCTAGAATTAATATTTTAAGGTTGACGGTCTTCTCCTTTTTCTTCAGGTTTTCCTGTACTTTTAGTTGAAGACATTGCAGGAGCCTCTTGATTTGACTTACTTTTCTTATTGTTTTGATGCATATTATTATCTTGTTGTCCATATTGTTTTGGCATCCATTATCCCTCCTTTCTGCTACTGCAATTATTATTTCCCTTTTAATATAGACAATTCTTATATGTAGATGGTAAATAGCGGTATTTTAAATATGCAAAAAACAACATTACTATTAATATTTGTATATAATACTAATTCTTTGTTATTCAATTGCCATTATTAATTTGTCAAACTCCCCATTCTCCTTTTGATAAATGACCAATATATGTGTACCTTCTTTATCTAATAAAACCCATGGCATAGGCGGAGAAAAATACTCCAATTCACCTTTGCTATAATAAGTAATATAATTGTTATAGAGACCTTCCCACAAACCACCTAAAACCGACTCCCATTGTTCTTCCCTTATAATATCTGATTTATTTCCTTCTAATGAGAACGAGTCTAAATCATAAATTTCGTAACTATTTTTGTTAATATTCATCTGTATTAAACCTTGCTCAAGAAGTTCTTCTCTCAATTGTTTGTAATTAGAAATAAGCCTCTCCTGTTCTTTTTTTTGAAAATCATTTTTTGGTATTTTAAAAATATTCCATCTTCCTTCAGAATAACCAACATAGAGTTTATCTTCGGTAACAGCTTGGCTACTTGATATTAAGTTGTTTTTATGTATTTCTGCATGATGATAGGAGAGTAAGGAATATATTGAATTTTTATTCAGAGGCATCTCTAGTTTATCTATAATCCAATCAGTATCCTTTTTCCATGGATAGTCGAATTGCTTTAAAAATCCATTTTGAAAAAGCAAATTAACATCTTGTCGAAGGTATACCTTTTCATTTGTTTGAGACCAAGACTCTCCAACAACCTTGTAATTTTCTTCTTCTCCCTTATATATTTCTAAATCTGATCCCAATTCCAAAAAATATATATTATTATTAATAGGGAAAAATTTAACTACTGCTACATTAATATGACTTCTATACCAGAAGAATATTGATACCCCAATTAGCAAAATAGCTATACATGGAATAATAATTTTTTTATAATTCAATTGTTTCTCCTCCATAAATTTTATAACTAAGGTTATTAAAAATTTATGAGACAAACAATATTTAAATACCTATGTAACCTATTTTTTTATCATAGTAATGTAATAGAAATAATACATGATATAATAAGATGATTTTTTTATTTCACTAAGCATTCGATTTTATATATTAAGTGAGGGGTTAAAATGAATATAGAAGAAACAATCAAATTGATAAAGCAAACAGATATTGATCTAACTAATACAGATATACAAATATATTGGGGTAAATGTTTAGAAGGCGATTTGGAAGCTATTAACAATATAAAATATTACTACATGAAACTTCTAAGCAGGGTTAAACCTCTGTATAAAAATATTGAAGATAAAGATTTTTACCTCACTATTGAAACTTCAGTAACAAAAGCTTTAGATCGAGCAATTAAATTTAAAGTTGAAGATTTTGTCTCATATATGTCTTTTGCTAGTCAGACTTATTTCAAATACAATATATTGCCTGAGAAGAAGAGTGATTCATTAAACATTCCTTCTATTTTATTTAAAGCATTCTCGAAAATTGATGATGTCTATAAACTTATTCCCAGTCTTGAAGAAAAAGATGAACAGATTCAAATCAATTTACTTTCAATTGGTTTTGAATATCCCATTTTTCTTACGCGTCTTCTTTATTACAGTTATAAAAAATGGGTAAAAAATAACCTAAGACAAGTTGACATAGATCTCTGTGTAGCATTACTCCCCGCCCCTCAAAGAGTAGAGTGGGAAATATTCTATGAAAAGGACATAGAGGACATAAAAAATACTATCCTGAATGAAATAGGATAGCTAAAACAAATTATATACTTTCTTTATTTTTGGAAGTCGCTTCTAATCGATAAATAGGCTTCCCTAATTTTATGAATTTCTTTTCATATTCTGTCTGGATATGATTATTAAAGTTTTCTTGATTACGATATAAATTTAGACTAATATCATTTAACTTAAAATCATTTTTGCTTAATTCATTTAACGAAAACTCAAATAATTGTTCATTATCAGTTTTGAGATGTATTTCTCCAATATTATTTAGAATATGTCTATACATTGTTAAAAACCGATTATGTGTTAGCCTCCTCTTAGCATGCCTTGTTTTCGGCCAAGGATCAACAAAATTCAGATATATACATGCAATCTCATTTTCAGCGAAAAAATTCAATGCGTCGTTTACATCTCCTAAAACAAACCTTATATTAGTCAGTCCTAACAATTTGGCTTTTCTTAATGCTTGTACTAAAACTTCTTGCCTCTTCTCTATCGCTATAAAATTAATTGTAGGATAATCGCTTGCATATGTAGTAATAAAATTACCCCTACCTGTCCCAAGTTCGGCATGGATTGGATTAAGGTTATTAAATACTTTCCCCCAATTCCCTTTATGTTCCTCAGGGCTCTCAATAAAATAATTTAACGAACCCATTAACTCCTCTTTTACCCAAGATCTCTTTCTAAGTCTCATATGTTTTACTCCTTCGCCAAGACATATTGCCTTGGAAATTGCTTTATGTTGTTGTACTAACTTCTAAAAGTTTAAGCAAATACTCCTTTATATCAATTATCCTTAAATCAGGATTCGGCTTCTTATCTGTACCCGCTACAATAAAAGGAACTATCGAATCCGTTCTATGCAGTGAACCATGACTGCCACCACCTAGATGTTTTTGAAAAGTTTTAGAGAAAAATTCATACGATGGTTTTGCATTGACTATAATAACATAATCTTCTTGAGCAAACAAAGCTCCATATAATCTAGACAATGCATCCGGATAAGCATAATAACTGATCTTATTATGTTCTTTTATTTTAATATCCAGAAGGTCATAATCTCCTTCCATGTTCCAATTCATACCGTATTGATCAATGTATTCTCCATTCCTGCCAAAGGTAAAAACCTTCTTTTGATGATTCTCTACTCTTACTTTTTTCCCGTGCTTCCAAGCAACAAAATCTATTCGATCATCGAATAGTAAATCATTTTGAACACTTTTTTGTAATTTTTCTTTTAAAGGATAAACATATGCCATTCTTTCGTTATTTGCAATTACTATTTCCTCTTTTTCTGTGACTTTTTTTCCTATTTTTAATAATTTATATTTTTTTAATATTAAATTTAAATCAATATTATATGTATTTTCCTTGCCAATCTTTGTTTGTCCATGATCTCCAATAATTATAAAGATATTTTTATCGAGTGCTTCTTTCCAAGAACCATAAGTATTTAATACTCTTGATATTTGTTCATCAACTTTTTCTAGACTGGGTATGGGATTGTCGATATTTTTATGTAAGTAATGATCATGATTAGGTAAATAGACCATCATAAGATCCGGTTGACTATCGCCAATGATTATTGCCTCAACGATATCCGTTGAAAAACTATCATTATTACCATATTTTTTAAAAATCGATTGATTAAACGTCCATTTAATCTGTCTAAACCTTATTTTTGGTTTGAAGAGCGTCCCTTTAGATAAAAAATCAGGGCCACTTATTTTTACTTTATTTAAAGAAAATTTAGTAAATAAATTTATTAAAAATGGTAAGTCTGATTGATGTTTTTCTCGTCCGCGATGAACGATAAAGTTTATAGATGCTGCCGTCTTTTTATTATCACTTAACTCCTCATATATAGTTTTTATTTGTTTGCTTAAATGTAATTCGTTAATATTAATTAATAAGTCCCTAATTGTTGAGTTAATTCCTAACTTTAGAACCGTATTCGAACCATTCATATAATTAATTAAGCGTTTTTCTTTACTACTATACCATATGAGACCAGGTATTTTATGTTGATTAGGGTATACCCCTGTTAATAATGAGGCATCAATGGGGGCTGTCATTGACGGAAATACTGTTACACATTGATTATTATAAATACCATTATCAATAAGATACTGCAAAGCTGGAACATTATTAGATTCTTTCGCTTTTTCGAGATGATCAGCCATTAAACTATCAATTAATATAAGTATAATTTTTTTCATCGCCTAATCCCCCTGTTTTTTCATGCTTTGTTATTCTTATACCCTTATATTATTGTAAGGAATCTTTTTTTTATACGGATTTTTAATATGATTAATTAACGTTCAAAACTTATTACACAATTTTTTTGTATATCTAGTAAACTTATATTAAAATATATATATAATTATTTAAAATTAAGGAGAATACTTATGATTACAGATTATCATGTTCATTTAGAAACAGGTCCGTATACTCTAGAATGGGTTAATAAATATTTAGAAGTGGCAAGTGAAAGAGGTATTACAGATTTAGGTTTCTCAGAACATGCCTACCGCTTTAGACAGACAAAAGCCATGCTGTTTAATCCATGGATTGAAAAACGTCAGACTGAAGATATAGAGGATTACATATCTTTAATCTTAGAGGCAAAAAAAATAGGACTACCTGTTAAGTTAGGTATTGAACTAGATTATCTTCCTAATAAAGAAAAGGAAATAGAAAGTTTTATAAATTCATACCCTTGGGATTATGTAATTGGTTCAGTACATTGGATAAATGATTGGGGATTTGATTTAGAGGAAATGAAGGAAGGTTGGAAAAGCAAGCCAATTATTAATATCTATAAAGAATACTTCAATGTATTAGAGCAATTATTGGCATCCAATTTATTCGATATACTAGGTCATATCGATGTAATTAAAGTATATGGTCATAAACCAAATAATGATGAAAGTAACCAACTTTATAATATGTACGATAAATTACTAACTGAAGTAAAAAAAAGCAAAATAACTGTTGAAGTTAATACTGCAGGTTTAAGAAAACCTGTTAAAGAAATATACCCCGCGCCAGAATTAATGGATCGACTAGCGTTAAATAAAATACCTATAATATTAAATTCAGATGCTCATCAACCAATTCATGTTGGTGCTGATTATGAAACAGCAATTAACTACCTAAAAAGTTATGGAGTAAATAAGATTAGTACATTTAATAAACGTAAAATTACAGAGGTTGAATTAGGATAAAAATAAAGTCCGAACCTATTTTTATTTAAAATAAGTTCGGACTTTAATATTAAACTTCAACCTGGTATATATTATTAACACCTTTAATCTGTTTAATCTTATCTATTACTGAATCATCAATGAAATTATCTATCATTATGAACGCAACCGCATTCCCACCTATTTCGTTTCGACCAACTTGCATAGTCGCTATGTTTACCTTCTCACTTCCTAATAAACTCCCAATTTCACCAATTATTCCAGGTTGATCAGTATGTTCCATAAGAAGTAAGTTCCCATTAAGATTAAAGTCAACCGTATATCCATTTATGTTAACGATTCTTGGACCATAACTATTTAATAAAGTACCAGCAACATATTTTTCTTCTTTTTTAGTTTTAACCTTTACCGTAATTAGGTTTGTATACCCGTGAGATTTGGAAGTTCTACTATCAATAAACTCAATACCTCTACCTTTAGCAATTGTAGGAGCATTTACATCATTAACCATACCCACAGAACCTAGATGTTGAGATAAAATCCCTTTTAATACTGTTCTAGTAAGAATGTCAATCTCTTTATCGATTATATCTCCAGCATATAAAATTTCTATTTTTTCTATAGCACCTAAAATAGTATTAGCTATTAACTTACCTAGCTTTTCAGCAAGTTGAATATATGGTCTAACGTGTTCAAGTGTTTCACCTGATATAGATGGCAAGTTAACTGCGTTTTTAAATGGCTCGTCCTTAAGATACTTATACACTTCCTCTGCAACGTCAATAGCTACATTTAACTGAGCCTCTATTGTTGATGCTCCTAAATGTGGAGTAGCTACAACTTTCGGATGATTAACTAACAGATTATCTGCTTTAGGCGGTTCTTCTTCATAAACGTCAATTGCAGCTGCGTCTACTATTCCATCTTCGATAGCCTTTAACAACGCTTCCTCCCTAATTATACCGCCTCTTGCGCAATTCACTAATCTTACACCCTTTTTCATTAATGCAAATTCCTTATGATCTATTATATTCGTTGTCTCTTTTGTTAATGGTGTGTGAACTGTTATGAAATCAGCTTTTTGAACTACTTCTTTAACGGTTCCAAGAGTTATACCTAGTTGTTTCGCTCTTTCTTCCGTAATAAATGGATCATATCCTATAATCTCCATATTAAAGGCCTGTGCCCTTTTTGCTACCTCAGAACCAATTCTTCCTAAACCGATAACCCCAAGAGTCTTGCCGTTTAATTCAACTCCTACATACTTCTTCCTATTCCAAAGCCCATTTTTTAAATCTTGATGAGCCTGAGGAATCCATCTTGCCATCGAAATTAACATTGCAAAACTGTGCTCAGCTGTTGAAATTGTATTACCATCAGGGGCATTTATTACAACAATCCCCAATTCAGTGGCAGCTTTAGTGTCAATGTTATCTACTCCAACACCAGCACGACCAATAACTTTTAATGATGTAGCAGCTTCTAGTACCTCTTTAGATACTGTAGTTTGACTTCTTACTAATAATCCATCGTACTCACCAATTATCTTGATTAAATCTTCTTTTTTTAGATCGGTTTTTATATCTAACTTAATATCATCAGCCTCTAACAATTTTTTTAATCCAATATCTGATATCGGATCACTTACTAATATTTTTAGCATTGACAAAAACCTCCTCAGCAATTTTTACAAAGTATCAATTTACTTTTAATTTTAACTTTAGCTCATCATTGTAATCGTTTAACGTTTATTTCATCACTCCTTATTAATTAATAACAAAAAAACCCTTCTTCCCTTATACTGATTTAAACCAGTATAGGGACGAAAGGATATAATTTCGTGATACCACCCTATTTTTTTACTATTTTACAATAGTAAACTCCTGTAGCTAGTAAGAGTTAAAATACTAGTTACTAATATAACGGATTTTCACCGATTTAAGCCTACAATATTATCAGCCTAACGACTCCAGAGCGCTAATTTGATTTAGAATCTGTCAGTTTTCACCTTACACTGACTCTCTGCTATCATCAACCATCAAACTTTTCCTTCACAGTCTTTTTAAATTAATTTTAATTTTAAATAATAATTTATCACTAATTTTATCTATTGTCAACAACATATTTTTAGTTAATTCAAATTTTAATTACCGAGTAAAGTTTCCATCTCATCTAATATTTCTTTAAACACAGACAAAGCATTTTGAATAGGTTCCTTAGTAGTCATATCTACCCCCGCTTTTTTGAGTAGCTCAATTGGGTAATCGGAACCCCCAGATTTCAAAAATTCTAAATACTTCTTAACTGCAGGTTCTCCTTCTCTAAGTATTTGTTTTGATAAACTAATTGCAGCTGAAAAACCAGTAGCATATTTATATACATAAAAATTCATATAGAAATGAGGAACTCTTGCCCATTCAATGTCAATTAAATCATCAACAATAATATCCGGACCATAATATGTTACATTTAAATCATGATACATTGTATTTAATAATTCTGGAGTTAATGCTTCGTTGGCTTCAACTTTTTCATGAATCATTTTTTCGAATTCTGCAAACATTGTTTGACGATAAATTGTACCTCTAAACTGTTCTAAGTAGTAGTTTAGATAATATAATTTTTCCTTCTTATCAGTTGTGGTTTTTAATAGATAATCCATTAGTAGTGCTTCGTTTAATGTTGATGCTACCTCAGCGACAAAAATTTTATATTGGGAATCGACATATGGTTGATTTCTATTGGAGTATAAAGAATGAATTGAGTGCCCTAGCTCGTGAGCTAAGGTAAACATGTCATTAACCTTATCTTGATAATTTAAAAGAATATATGGGTTTGTTCCATATGATCCCCATGAATAAGCACCACTTGTTTTTCCTTCATTTTCATAAACGTCAATCCATCCTGATTTAATTCCCTCTGATACATTGCTTATATATTCCTGTCCCAATGGATGTAATCCCTTTAGAACCTTGTCAACGGCTTCCTCATAAGTAATCTTTATAGTTACATCTTTAATAATAGGAACATGCAAATCATACATATGTAACTCGTCTAAATTTAACATTTTCTTTCTTAACTTAACATACCGATGCATTAATCCCATATTCTCGTGCACTGCTTCACATAATTGGTTATACACATCTAACGGAACTTTGTCACCAAAAAGTGAGGCTTCAATAGCCGAAGGATATTTCCGAGCTTTTGCATAAAAAATATTTTTCTTAACGTTTGAATTTAAAGTAGTAGCAAATGTATTCTTTAAATTAGTATATGAAGAATACATTTTATTGAAGGCATCTTCCCTTATCCTGCGATTACTACTTTCCATAAATTGATGGTATCTGCCTTTTGTTAGTTCTACCTCTTCCCCACTCTCATCAACTATTAGTGGAAACTTAATATCAGCATTATTTAACATACCAAATATATTTTCTGATGCATCAGCAATTTCACCAACCTGAGCTAACAATTCCTCTTGTTCTGTTGAAAGTACGTGCGATTTTAATCTATAAATCTCTTCAATAAATCTCTTGTATACTTTTAATTCATTATCTTCTAATAGTCTTTCAATATCATTTGCAGAAATTGAAAGAATCTCAGGAACAATGTATGATGTGATGCTACTTATATACACCCCCAAAGTTGCGGCACGATCTGTTAAAGCTTGGTACTTGCTATTTGTGTTATCTTCATCTTTTTTCATTCTTGCATAAACAAAAACTTTTCCAAATACTTGGGATAACTCATCCTGAAGTTTTAAAGCCTTCAATAATTGTCTATCTAATAAATTAAGTTGTCCTTTAAATTTTTCCAATTGTTCAGCTAATATTTTTGATTTCTTAAAATCTTCCTCCCATTGAGATTCGTTTTGATATATTTCCTCTAAATTCCATTTGAACCTATCGTCGATTTCACTTCTTTTATGTTGCTTTTTAAGTTGTTTGTTTCCCATAAAAATTACCCCCTAATTAATATTCACCATCTACTTAATAATAGGTAATTGGATACCCTTAATAAATTCTTTTAATTTGTCTGATGAAGTAATCAACTTCTCCTCTTCTTCCTCTGTCAGGGTTATGTCAATTATCTCTTCGACTCCACCGCTTCCAATTATACATGGTATTCCTAAACATATATCCCTTATTCCCTTATAATTATCCAAATAAACAGAAACAGGAATAATAGACTTCTCATCGTCTAAGATTGATTCACACACTTTGGATAAAGCTAGTGCAATCGCATAATATGTTGAACCTTTTTTATTAATTATTTCATAAGCGGCATTTTTAGTTTTATTATATATTTCTTGTTTGTCTTCTTCAGATAAGTAAAATCTTGTACCCCTTCTAATTGTCTCTTGATTAACACCTGAGATATTCATTGAACTCCAGACAGGTACCTCACTATCACCATGTTCTCCTACAATTAATCCATGGATATTACGTGGATCAACCTTTATTTTATCAGATATTAAGTAACGAAAGCGGCTACTGTCTAATAATGTTCCAGAACCAATTATCTGACTTGGTAATAAATTAGTTATCTTAACTGTAACATAAGTAAGAATATCTACTGGATTAGTTGCTATTAATATTATTGCTTTTCTGTTAAATTGTAATATCTTGTCCAAAATATTATGATAAATGAAAACATTTCTCTGCATTAAATCTAGACGTGTCTCACTGTCTTTTTGCGCGGCCCCAGCTGTTATTACAATAATATCAGCATCCTTACAATCAGGATAATCACCTGCATATATCTTCATCTGATGAGCTAATAGTAATCCATGGTTTAAATCAAGCGCATCACCTTCTGCTTTAGCTTTGTTAATATCAATTAGCACTAACTCATTTGCTAGACCAGTTAATAACACTGTGTATGCAAATGTTGAACCCACAGCCCCACAGCCTACAATAACAATCTTTCTCATTTTACATCCTCACTTTTTAGTTTTACCTCTACTTTCCCTGTTTATTAGTCTTTTTATTCTTAAATTTATATTATATATAAATAAATTAAAAAGATAGGCTTCTATGACCCATCAATTTTTTTGTTTTTATTATCTAGAGGAATCTTAACAGTAAAACTAGTAATCTCTTTAGTTGACTTTACATCAATGCTCCCTTTATATTTACTAACAATGGATTTAACAACTGCTAAACCGTATCCACTATTCTCCATATTTTCCTTTGTAGAATATCCTTCCTTAAAAATTAAATTTATAGTATTTTTGTTAATTTTTTGTCCGTTATTAGAAATGCTAATGACCGCATTATTATTTTCCTTGCCCCAATATAATTTAATAGCGGGATTTTTGATATTACTATCTGAAACCGCTCTAATAGCATTGTCTAAGATGTTACTTACTATCTTAACTAAGTCTGCACCTTTTATTTCTTTAAAAATATCGGTAGTTTCTACAACTGGTTTAAAATCAATTCCTTTAGAGTTTAGGTTTTCAATTTTAGTATGTATTAGAGCACTTACTGGTACATTTTTGATACAGATAGAATGATTAATAGGACTGGCCTTGATGTTTTCAACTATATCAGTTAAATATTCCTCTAACATATTATATTTTCGCTCAGTAACCATTCCGTATAATGCTTGAACTTGACTAATATTATCATGTCTTTCCATTCTCAAATTAGCTAATAGTTTTTCAAGATTATCATTGTAATTGCTTTCTGTTTTAGACACTTCAATATCTGCATATTTATTTTTCAAATTAATAAACACTTTTACTAGAAAAATATTAATAATTATAATACTACTACTTAAAATCAATATGTAGTAAGACAGTGGAATCACTTTGAATAAAATCATATAATTTTTCATGTAAATTGTATAATTAAGATAAAGAACAATATAAGTCTGAAAAGTAATAAGAAAAATTATTTTTACCCAATATTCTGAAATCTTATTGTCTACTATTTTATTTATGCTTTTTGAAAAATTCAGATTTTTTTTATTCATTATATATATCATAAGTACTATAGGAGAAAATTCTATAAAAGTAACAAGGAAATCCCGAGCAAATTCCTCCAAGTTTAAACTGTAACCAATAAATTGATCTAAGAATATACCCATTAAAAACTTCGTAGTAGTTAAAACTATTACAGAAATTAAACTCATAAATAAAGACAGAAACCATTTTGATCTAATAATTACCAAATACAATATATATATACTAGTAATGGTAAGTAAATATCTTAAACTGTAATCAACATTTAAATTCACTAGAAAATCCATAACTAATGCTATTATAGCTGACATATAAAAAATTTTATATTTATAACCTGGTAACTTATATCCTAACAACGAAATAGAAAACAAAATGGTAATATAAAACTTTGGGATGCTAATAATGAAGTAGTTAATAATATAATCCATAGCAAAACTCCTGTTCCCATTTATATATATCTTCTTTATAAACTTATATGATTAAATTTATATTCTCTAGTGAATGAATTGTAGATTTAACTAATTCGTCCAAATCAATAATATTATCCTCCCCAATTTTTCTTTCAAAAGATACTACGCTCTTATTTTGAAAACTACTAGGTTCAATTTCTCCCCCTTTGTAAACATAAGTTATTCTTTGTTCTATAGCACGACCAACCCAAATTTTGCTTAGTACAGCTTCTTTTAACTTTGACTGACCTGGATCAATAATTAAAGAATGGAAACAAATTATTATTTCGCAACCTGGTAGATAATGATCCTTTAATTCCAAAACTTCGGCAACTAGGTCAGCACCACTAGCCGTTAAGAATATTTCTGCGTTTTGTTCATTAGCGGACCCTACCATTTTAAATTGGATACTGAAGCTCCTTTCCATTGATGCCAAATCAACTAAATCCCGTCGCTTTAAAACTTCAATCTGACCATCTAAATCCAGATCATAAACAATCCCTTCAAGCACAACTTTTATATTATCAAATATCGTAGGATCAAACATTTTTACACCCCAATATTTATATTTAATAAATTTTCTAATGTTTTTTTCTATCTTTTACAATATATCTTAACTCTACTCAATAATTTCCATAACTTGGCATATTATTTCTGAATACAATTATCTATTTTTTGGTAAATTATCAATGTGTTTTAATAATAACTTTAATGAAAGGAGTATGTACTTTGAATCATCAATTATCCCAACTAGATTTACAAAATCTACGGGAACTAATATTCAGTCATGAATTGGCGAATAAAAAACTCGGTGATTATGTTAATCAATGTAGCGATCCACAAGTTAAAAAAATGGTTCAACAATCATCACAAGAAGCTGGTACAACTAAACAAAAATTAATTTCATTCTTACAATAAAGAGGTGATATAAATGCAGGAAAAAGAAATAGTTAACGACGTTGTTTCGATGTTAAAAGGCAGTCTGAATACTTATACCACAATGATTAGTGAAGCTTCAAGCGAGGAATTCAGACAAACTTTATTACAATTACGTAATTCATGTGAAGATAGTCAAAAACAATTTGCCAACATTGCTATGCAAAAAGGATATTATCAACCCGCTCCTCCTGCTTCACAGGAAGATATAATGCAAGTAAAAAATCAGGTCCAGTAAAATAAATATTAGGTTACTAAAAGCTATTGAATATTGACTCAATAGCTTTTAGTAACTCTAAATAACTAGTGATTCATCCCTTTATATGTACATATCTGTAAAAATTCTATAAAATGTCGAATTTTAGTATTTATTGTTTTATTATATACTATTTAATTTTATTAGGTATATAAAATCATATAATAATTCATTATGATAAAAATTCTTCCTATTAAGATTCTAATAGGAAGAATTTTTAGACTCTTAGAAAAGTCCTATCCTTTCATTGCTGTTACTTGAAAAGTCCTGTAAGTTTGCCCCATAGTTTACTATACCATGATTCAACTTCCAAATTATTATCTACAACAATTTGTTGAGGAGTATCGTCAATTTTTATTTCAGGTGTAATTAATATAAATTGAATTGAATTTATTACTCTGTCACTATCTGCAAACGAATATATCTTATCGGAATTAGATGAATCAAAACCGCCTTCTACGCTTGATTTTATCTCTGATATTCCTTTTGTAATCTCACTTTGTCCATCAATTAATTTACCAACGTCATTTGGCATAGTATCTATCTGATTGTACATTTTCGACACACCATTTTTTGTTTTTTCTAATCCAATAAAAAATTCCTTACTCTTAACAACCATTTGATCATATGCCATTGATAAGTCTACTGATCCAGAACTTAATCCGGTTATCGCTAGATTTAATTCTGATATGCCGCCAAATACACTAGTTAACCCTAAACTAAAGTCATTTAATCCATTGTTAGCTTGTGAAAAGCCCATTAGAATGTTCTTTAGACCTTCATTCTCCGCAATAATTCCTTGCCCTAATGTCTGCATATTGGGATCAGAACTATTTAGTAAAGTCTGTGCTACTATGACTAACTGCTCATGCTCTTGTTGTAGTTGTTCAAGTCCAAGATATAATTGATTATAACTAGTTGCTAATTGATTTGAACTTTGATTCAACTGCCCCAACCCATCTGTAGCACCATTAAGACCTGCTGCAGCTGTAGTAAAACCATCACTAAATTCATTTAGTCCAGCTTGAAATTCACCTTGTCCCGTTTCAAGTGATTTTCCACCATTATTGAGCTCGGTTAAACCAGTTTCTAAATCTTTTACACCAATAACAAGATCCGTTAAACCTTCTTGAAGTTCAGAGGTTCCGCTATTAATTTCATCCATGCCATCCTTCATTTCCCCTAAACCGTCACTTAACTCATTATAATCATCTGTCATAATTGCATTATAACTAATCAACGTTATTTGCATCGAATTCATTTCAAAATCCTTAACATCCAAAACAAGTGTGAAATCATCCTCCGCGTTAGGTAAAACAGAGTAAGATACCGTGAGAGTTGTTCCCGTTAGAATCTTCATTGCTTCAGGTGCATCTATAATCTGAACCTTCTCCAAATTAAGTGGCAATTGAATTTGTGTTAGGAATTCATTTTTTTGATTTTCATCTATATTCGGATTTTTTTTAACCTTTAATTCAATCTTTAACTCTCCAGATTTTCCAGCAAGTTCTTCGCTCTTTATTTCATTTCCATCTAAAAAATATTTTATCTCAAAATTAACTGGAAGTTCTTTATCTATTGTCCCTTGGTAATAAAAATCCTCCGTAAAATTACTTGGATTGTTCCATACAATCTCTCCATCTTTTACTATCGGTTCAATATCATTTGTTAATGATTTTATATCTTGATAATCCCCATAATCATGAATCTCACTACCTATAAGATCAAATAATCTATTAACTACAATAATCGATTCGACTTCTCCATTGCTATATAACTTTACATAAACAGTTTCATCTTTATTAGTTTTTTCATTCTCCGCTAAAGTAAGTGAACTTAAAAGAATTGTGAGTATCAGTGTTAGATAAAATACTTTTTTAATATTATGCTTCATTAGTAACACCCCTTGCTTTTTTCTCTTTTGCCTGATTCGTCGGCCAATTTAGCGTAGTTCTCTTAATTATTGGCTCAAATACCATTAGAAAACTAGGCAACAAGACAATAACACTCACCATACTAATTATAGCTCCTCTACCAATTAAAAGACACATTTCTGAAGAAGTCTCTATCGTAGCAATAAAGTATACACTAAATGTTCCTGCAACAAGAATCCCACCGCTTGTAATAATTGATTTGGCAGTATCTTGAATGGTTTTTCGTGCCGCTTCAAAGGTATTCATTCTTTCTAAGTTCTCTTTATACCTTGATATATATAATATTGCGTAATCGACAGTAGCTCCTAATTGTATAGCCCCTACAATAATAAAACTTAGAAAACTCATTGGTTCATCAAAAAAGTATGCATACCCAAGATTAACCCAAATTGCCAACTCGATTACAAAAATAGCTATTAGAGGAACGGAAAGTGATTTAAATGTTACTACTAGAATAATAAATATAAATATAATTGATAGAATAGTAGTTCGTTCAAAATCATCATTAGTAACATCAGCTAAATCTTTATAAGAAAAAGTCCCTCCCGCTGCAAACCATTCATCGTAATTACTAGATAAGACATTTCTTATCTCGTCTACTGTAGCAAATGCCTCTTCAGTCTCTTCTTCACAGCTCAAAAATATTGTAAACATAGAATAACTATCTGATTGATACAAATTCAAAGCATCATCTGGTATCATTAATTCAGGTAACTCAGTACCTATTTCATTATATAGACCAGTTATAGACTTAACATTTTGCACATTTTTTAAATCCTCTATTAATTTAACTTCCTTAACCTTGTCAATCTTAGGAATAATAATAACAGTGGAATTCGTTTCACCGTATATCTTCTCAATTTCTCTCAAAGCTATATTAGAACGATCATCAGCAGGAATAACACCTTCATACGAATAATAGTAATTAACATTGCCTTGTGCTAAAAAGAAGATTACAGAAACCAGAATTGCTATCGTAACTCCAAAATATCTAAGTTTAGTAACTTTATTGGCTAATCTCTTAAAGCTTAGTTTCAATTCCTTATGAGTATATTTCTCTATCCACTTATCTAAAAGAATTATTAATGCTGGTAACAAGGTCAGTACAGTAATTAAACTAAATATTATACCCTTTCCTAAAACAAATCCCATATCTTTTCCTATACCGTAATTCATAAAAGTTAACGCAGCAAAACCAGCCATAGTAGTTATTCCACTAGCTAAAACAGGACGTAATGAAAATTTAAGTGAATTTAACATTGCTTGCTTTACCTCTATGCCTTTCCCTCTTTCCTCATGAAATCTATGAAGTATAAAGATAGAATAATCCATAGAGACTGCCAACTGAAGGATACTAGCGGCTGAAAAGGTGATCTGCGAAACCTCACCCTGTATTATATTTGTGCCCAAATTTATAATTATTGCAGTACCTATGGCAAATAGAAAAATAAAAGGTTCTAAGTAAGACGATGTTAATGGAATTAAGATTAACAATATTAACAAAACGGCCACAACCGAATATAAAGGGACCTCACTGTTAATCCTATCTAGCGTAGATTTCGAAGAAGCCGCCGAACCAGCTAAATATCCCTTGTCACCTATGATACTTTCGATTGAAGCGACTGCTTGATGTGTTAGTTCAGAATCACTACTCTCTACAAAAAATATTTGAAATAGTGCATTTTTATCTTTGTAAAATTGATCAACATAGGTG
>JBFXJF010000031.1:0-23874 GCA_050175155.1 Vulcanibacillus sp. | reverse complement strand
GTTATATTATCACCGTAAATAGTTATTCTAGTTCCATCTAACATAAATACCTCAGTATATTTATCATTAATCCGTTTTTTTGGATCACTTAATATTAATGCCCTTTTTAATCTTTCTCTTCTTTCTTTTGATATTGTTTGTTTTTGTAAAACTTGTTTACCATCAATCAAAAAGTATATTTTTTCACCTATTATTTTAGCGGATGAGGAATATTTTAGTTTTGGATCATCAGAATATAACCATTCATATATTCCGGCGATTCCCCAATTATCGTGAAAAATAGCTTCTACTAGATTCGGATACCATTCCGGATACCACAAATCGAATAAATTATTTTGTTTCAAGTACTCGGATATTTTATCTTTATAAAATGAAACTTCGTTAGTATAACCAATAATAGCCCTCTTTTGTCTTTCTAAAGAACTTTCGGCTCCATGCGTTTTTTGTTCTTTATCCCATTCATTCGTAAAATACTTTATAATCGCATCGCATACATCTTTATATCGTTGTTTTTTATCTTTTGTAATATCTATCTGTTCATTACGTTTTAACTTGCCTAAAGAAATCAGATATTCGTCCAAATAAAAAAGTTTTGCTTCGTTCATTTAATCACCCAATCTTTTTAAACAATTTTTTAAATATATTATACTTTTCTTTATCTTCATCTTTATGTTCATAACCGACTTTGAAACCTATAAGACTTGTAATTTTATTAATTGATTTATTAAAATTGTCTTTGTTGTATTTAATGAGTGATTTTTTTTCTTTATCGCTTTGCCAAAATACTTCTTCATAATTAATTGTGCAAAATAAGGGGCTGTTTAATAATGTAGATATTTGGTTCGGTTGAAGAAGATACGGATTATCAATACATTTATTAACTATTAATAAAAAGTCTTTTATATCTAATTTTAAAAGAGCCTGGTCATTAATATAATTAAAGTTAGTTATAGTTTTTTCGTTCTGATCAGAAATCAAAAACTTTAAGGATGAAGCATTTAAAGCACCTATAGTCATACCCAGTTCAATATTAGAGCCGGCATCAATTATTATTACATCATAATATTTAGAAGCCAAGTCAATTAAATATTCTATGTGTTCAGGATGATAATGTCTTCTATCCGTAAGCGAACTTGTTCCTTTTAAAACTGATAATGTTCCGACATTAACTGCTGTTTCTTTTAATTCAGATATGCTTAATATTCTGTTAAATAATTTAATTTTCATGTTGTCTAAACTTCCGTAAAAATTTACGTTTTGTGTGTAATCACATCCTTGTTTACCGTCTAAGAACAACAATAAAACATTAAGTTTTTTATCTTCAGCAATCTTTTCCGCAACACTATAAGAAATCATTGTAGTACCTACTTTATTGTCAGCACCAAAAAAACAAATTACATTATTATTAACACTTTTTACATTTTGCAATAATTTGCTTGTTATATTTTCAATTATTTGTCTTGTTGTAAGTTTAGGAGGAACATATATATATCCTTTTGATGTAAGAACATCAGTATATGATTTTGTATAATTTTCATTAGAAACTAAATAAAAAACATATTTAATATTCACATCATAATTAATCAGGTCATTAAAACTTACAAGTTTATCACTTATTACAACAACGTCTAAGTCAGTATTTTCTAATTCACTGAGTTTGTTAAATATATTAAAATTTTGAAAATGGTCTTCATTCCTAAAGCCGCTTATTAATTCTGAATCATTTGTAATAAACCCTATTTTAAACATAATCATCCCTACCCTTCATTTGTTAATAAAATAAATTTATATCCATTGTAAACATAATCTTTAAGAATATTTAATTGTTCATTAGTTATGACAATCTCGATTGAATTAATAGAAGCTGAAGCTATCGTTCTGTCTTTAGTAAAAGTAACCTCTCTATTAGCGCTATCTTTTACATATATAACTGTAGATATAACAATTGGTGAATTTTCTATTTTATATGTATCTTTTCCTGATTGCACCGGATAAAAATAAACTAGGTCTTTGCTCATTATTGTAGTTGGGTAGTTTATAATCCAATCACTAGGTATTTTAAAAATAAACTCGTTTTCATTTAATACCATCTTAGGATTATCGAAATATTCGGTTGACAATTGTGTACCTTTCGGAATAAAATGTTTTGCTTCAAGACCAATGATTTCATTTTTATCCATAACGGAGTTTTCTATAATTAAACTCTGATCAAACTTAGTAACTGTAAGCATATCATCTTTAACAATTTGATTTTTTTCGATATCATCTTTAAGAACATAAATATCTTTATACAACATACTTTCTCTAAATTCTGTTTCCCATAAATATGCGAAAATAATAGCAATAGCAATTAGCATTAATCCTATATACCCCTTAATTTTTCTAAATATCATAATTACTTAAATCTCCTTTTTAAGAAATTGTTTTTGACTTTTTTAGTATTATTCGATAAAAAGTCAGGTATTAAATCTTTTATCACAATAGATAGATCTTTTTTCAAAATATCATTAATTTGATTTATCTCACTAGGTATTTGTGATTCGTATACAGCCTTATAAATTAATTCCTGATCTATTAGACTCACATATATTAAATGATCTAATTTTAAGTAGTCTAATAATTGTTTTTTATTAACACCAGGATTAAATTTGTTGATTAAAAATTTAACATTTAATCCTTCTTTTAAAAGTGATTTAAAATAAATTAAGTTATTCTCACAAGCCATAAGATTAGGGGGCATTGGGTCAATAATTACTAACAGCATATCAAGATCGTACATAAAATCTTGTAAATCATCTTTTAGGTAATCAGTTCCTAAATCTATTAAATTAACACTTGATTTTTTAGTTGAATAGATTAACTTTTGCATATTAACATAAGACCAGGAATCTATTTTATCTTTATTGGTTTGAGTAACAAGCCAAGATATATTATTATATAAATTTTCTTTATCTTTTATTTTCTCACCCCTGTTTATCAAATGTTGATAAGATGTATATGTTTCATCTTGCATTTCAAAATGGTATCCTAGATTAATATAATCGAAAATATATGGTCTATATGGTAAATCTATTATACTTACTAATAAGTTATAGTCTGATATAATTTTAGCAATATTTACTGTTATAAAAGTTGCCCCAGCGGATGGGCTTAAATTTGCAACGCCAACCAATTTACTGTCAAGCGATGTATAAATTTTATTGTATACTTGTACTTTTTTTTCAATTATCTTCTCTTTTTCGATAATCCTTACATTTATATTATTAAAAGGTTGGTTATTATTGTTTAATTTTATTTCTTCCGTTTCATGAACATCTTCAGGAATTAATCCATTTATCTTATTTGAAATTACTTCAAAATCACCGTTAAATATAATAAAATTTAAGTTTCTATTTTTTAGAATTTCATTTGCTTCAGAATTCCACCACAGTTTTTCATCTATTATATATAGATCGTATGTATCAGATAAAACACCTTGAATAAAATCATCTTTATCTAAAATATTTTCACTAAAATTAATTCTTTCATAACTTGATATTATTCTTTTATAGCTCACATTTGACTTCATCGATATTAATATGTCCATTAAAATTTCCACCACTCTTTTATATATAATATACTAATATAATTCATGTGTAAAGAAAATTACATATAAATTTTACCTATATTTAAAAGGATTTTTGCTTTCTTTAAGATTAAGGTTTATTTTATCTCTCAACGTTTTACTATCCCTTTTTTTTAGGCTGTCATTCCTTATTAGATTTTCGTCTGTAATGTCATTTACAATTTCTAAATTTTTAAATGACATACTTTCATTTTGTTTTTTTAACAATCTAGTTTCATCTAAAGAATATTTATCAACAATTCTATATTTATCATCCCAATATTTATATTGTATTTTCTTTAGTTTGTATGGATTGGATCCACCTTGCGAAACAATTAATATTTCCCTTGGCAGACGCTTTAGTTCATCTGGAAACATTAACTTTCTTTGCGTTGAATTTATGCTTTCCGACTTTTGTTCTTCTTGTAATCTTCTTGGGGTTCTATTAATACCTTGTGTTTCTACTGTCGTAAGCCCCAAAGTGTTACTGACATACTCCGAGCTGAATTTTTCGTTTAAGCCTAAGTAAATATGTGAATCACAGTTTCCTAGAATATCTTCCCATTCGGTATATCTTTGTTTCATTTGTGCTAGGGATTGCCAAATAAACATTGGGAATATTCTTCTTCCTCTCATACTGCCTGTTTTGTCGGTTAAATTCCCCAGCTTACCTATATTAGCCATTTCATCCAACAACACATAGACGGGATTAGGAAGTCTGCTTTCGGTTCGTTCTGCTGTTTTATACATTTGGTTTAACAGTATATTTATTACAACACTTATAAGAGGGCTAAATGTTTTATCCTTATCACTTATAAAAATATATAAAATCATAGGTCTTTCTTTTTTTAGTCCATACCTTGTAAAATCCACTGTCGAGGTATTTGTTAAAGCTTGAACATCATCTAAGGCAAAGAGTTTAAGTTTATTTGCCAATCCACCTACAATATTAGCTCTTGTTCTTTCGCTTTCAGCCAAAGTCAAAAAGTTATTCCATAGTTGTAAACTAGCACCTTGAATGTTGTTCTTTTTAAAAAGAAATTGTGATAAATTAACGTCACGCACTTCTGGGTCTGATAATAACTTTGCAACTTCGGTCAAATTCCTTTTATCCTTATTTTTCGTTTGCATGACAAAACCTATCAATGCACTAAAAAGTTGAATCTCCTGATCAGTCCAAAAGCCATCTTCACTTTTATTGTTATTATAAGTTCCTTCAACACTCATTATGTAGTTAAATGCTATATCCATTATATCTTTGTCATTATCAACATAATCTAATATATTCACACTATCACCGTATTTAAAATTAAGAAAATCTAAGACAAATACATCATAACCCTGTTGCTCATAGTATTTTGCTGTATATTGATAAACTTCCATCTTTGGGTCTGTAACTATTAAGTCAGGCATCTCGTTAATATTGCTTTTCTTATATATATAAGGAAGATGAAAAAGGTTTGGGAGAATAAAGCCTGTGGTTTTCATAGATCCAGGAGTACCAACAACATTAACTTGCATATTAAGTCCACTATTAACTGAATGATATACACCATCTATGTCTAATTTATAACTTTCATTTTTTAAGTATTTTTCATCTTTAAAAACCCCGCCTAAAAACCAACCTAATTGATCTTTTGTATATTTACTCTTAACTTCTTTTTCAGTCTGAAATCTTGCCGTACCATGTGACCCATATTCACTCTTTAACTTATACTTACTTCTTGCTTTTATTTTGTTAATATCTGCAAACGAAAAAAATATAAACAAAATTATCATAACCCATCCTAAATACGTAAGCTGATCATTAACAAACATACTTTTATAAGTATCAACAGATAAAAATTTTTCTATTAAATATTCTTTATCAATTTGTGTTATATCCATTTTAAAAATATCAAAGAAATCTCTTATTAAAGAAATCAAAAATGATAATATTCCATATAAAAAAATTACTACAAAAACAACAAATTTCCCCATTATCTTAATCGTCCTTTCTTTTTATCTAATATTTTTCTCTTTAAATCTTTACCAATACCATCATTCTTTTCTAGCCATTTTCGTCTAGCTGAATTTAATTTACTTTCTCTTGTTTTATTATAATCAGCTTCTTGTTGTTCTTTTTGAATATCTGTTTTTAACTTATGAAAGAATGTTTCTAAACCTCTTCCAAGATCATAATTCATTGTTCTGTCTTGATATAAACTTTTATAACTCCAATCCGGAACATTTTTAATATTGAAAGATTTATAGAGGTCATTCCATTCATCTTTATTAATTACATATGGTCTACCCCATTTAATAGATCTATCTACATTTAATCTTGAATCGTTTATTATTTTGTCTAACTTTTCATCGGATATATTTTCTCTGGAGATATTTCTTAGATTATAGATAATTTGTTTCACTTCTTTAGTTTCTGCGTTATTTAGATATAAAACATGGGCTATGTTTTTTATTGTTTTACTAAAGTGATCGGGCATTTTATATGTTTTCTTTAAGTCTATGAGATTAGAGTTTTTAATAATTTTATTCGTTCGTAAGTTAAGGTCACTGACTAGATCTTCTTTGTTGAACTTTCCATTATTATTTAAAACTTTTAATATTTCATTTGAAAACGTTTTATTTTTGTTATTTAAGAGCAATTTATTATATTTATCTTTATTTATAGATAATTTGTTTTGATTATCAATTTTCAAAACACCTAAATTTATCAGTTGATCTATTTTATTGTTAATGATATAACTTGCCGGATAATTAATAGAAAGAGCTTTGTTCCTACCCTTTTCCGTTATTTCATAGTTTCCGCTTTCATTAATTTTTATATAACCTTTTGAAATATTTTTATCAATTCGATTTATTAAATACTTAAACTGCGTTTCAATTTCTTTATCTTCTGTGTATTCATTAGCTAAAATTTTTCTTAAATCTTCTTTACTTAAATTATTGTTCTTATTATCAATATATTTAAAAATTACTTCTGAATCGTATTTTGTAAACTTAAACTCTTTGCTTATATTTTGTTTTTCTTCTATAAATTTATCAGTGATATATAATTTTTTATTTTCCGTATCTTCTTTTATATATCCGTTTTCTACTAATTTTTTAATTCTTCCGGATGCCATTTTAAATAGTTCTTCAGCTTTTAAATCATCATTTACTTTTTTGTATATTTTATCTTCAATCTGATCGACAGTTAGAGACTCATATTTGTTTTTATCATCTAAAAAATATTGAAGAATAACATTTACATCATACTTACTAAGTTCAAAAATCTCTTGAATATCTTTCTTGTAAATATAGTTGGCCGAACTATATATATTTTTATTTTTTATTAAATCATCTAAAGAGGAACTTTCATTTTCGTTTAAATAATTTAATATTTTAATTTCAAATTTTGAAATAGATTTATCATTTATAAAAACATCTTTACCTTTATCGGATAAAACAAATTCCTGGTTCTTAAATTCAAGCAAACCCTTGTTTACAAATTCTTCAGCTTTTTCTATGGTTTTAATTAAATCATTTTTAAAATAATTATTTATTAAATCGGCAGCAGCTTCATCCGTATATCCGACTGATTTTAACGTAGCAGAAAATAATTCTATTTTTTTATTTTCGGTCATATTTTGAAAGTAGAATATTTCTCTTGCTGGTTTTGAAAATCTATCAACCTCGTTTTTATTATTCTTAAGACTATTAATCTCATTAATATAATTAATAGAGTTATTTATATTCTCTTCTGTTATTAATATGTTATTCTCTTTTCCCCAAAAACTTATTGACGATTTAATTTCTTTATCATTACTATTTAGTTCGTTAAGATAAAAAGCCATTCTATTAATTATGTTTTGTTTTTCAATCTCGTAGCTTACAGGTGAATTGATATTTTTAATGACATTTGAAGCAATATTTAACTTATCATTTTCAATTTTATAGAAAGGTTTTTTTCTAACTTCAATAATGCTATCTATAACATTCTTGCTTGCTAAATTTAAGATACCTCTATAGCTTTCTTCTTTGAAATCTTTAGTTATATTTGCTTCTTTAAGATAATCATTAAGCAATTCATCATATTTATTATTTTTAAAAATATCATTTGTAATACTTTCAATCTTTATTTTATCCTCATCATCTAGAAGGTCTATTGATAGTTTACCTTCGGGGTACTTATTAGATAGTTCTAACAATGAAACATAAAACTTAGCCCCTTCTATATCTTTTAGGCTTTTCACATCAAGATCATAATGTTTAATTGCTCTAACGATCTGGACAGAATCGGATAAATCTTTAGTTAATAAATCTTCTATTCTATCTTTTTTATTCTCTACTAAAATATTATTAAATCCATTATTAATCTCTTGCACAGCTTCTTTATATTCAAAGCGTTCATTTAGTTTGTATTGAACGTCTTTAAAGAATTCATTATCAAATGTTTTTTTCATTTCTTCAAAATCTTTGTATTGAAACCTTATTCTTTTGTAGCCCCGGTCACCTTTAATATCCGAAACGCCTTTAATAACAATATGAATATGAGGTTGTTTGTTTTCGTTGTCCTGGTTGTGGAAATTAGCAATCCAATCTAATTTAATACCTTTTTCTTTTTCATATTCACTTAAAACGCTTCTAGCTAAATCCTGAAAGGTTTTTCCTGACCTAGTATAAGCATTGTAATCTTCACGTCTTAAACTAAATACTAGTTTATGAGCTTTAATTGATTCGCTATGTTGTAATGCTTGATTATTACTTATCCTTTCTAAGAAACTTTTATAATCGGCATGGTCTGAAACTCTATCAAAAAAACCTTTTTCATGTATTTCTTCAGATCTAAACCCAATATATTTAACGTGAGCTTCAACTTTTCCAATATCTTTTAAAGCTCCTAGATGTTTAACCAGTAATCTATATTTGCCTTTCATAGTTATTCATCCCCATTAAATTTATTCGTGTAATACCTTGCTCCATCTTTTTTAAGAACTTCTATTATATTATCTTTATCTTCTTCAAATAAATGTTCAAGTAAATATATTAAACCGACTAAAATCATACTAACGTCCATACCGGTACGTCCCATCATACTAGATAAATGTTTATCTAGTACATCAGTCCTTTTGTTAAACCAAGGAATTATACTGTTGTTGTTTGCTATCAACTCATCATTAGATTTCTTAATATGATTAAGTATTGCTTCTCTATATTCTTCTTTTACCTTACTTTCAGGATTATTCTTATTAGTAATAGAGAGAGTCTTCATCATTTCATGTAAATCATCATCAATTCTTACGTTAGCCATAGTAACACCCTTTCAATATTCGCATTGTATACTATTTAATTGATTATATTGTATATGGTATAATTATACTGTAAACAAATATAAAATAGCAATAATACATTTTTAAATGTATTATTGCAAATTATAACGAGTGGTTGTATACCACTCTTAATCCTGCCCTACGGGGTTATCCGACCTTCGGTCGGATTGCTCCGTTCTCCTTCGTCGAACGTAGCTAAAAACCGTTTAAATATCTAAAAGCATGATATTTAAACGGTTTTTCTTTTTTTAAATTCTCTTATTTATTATAAACCCTTGAATAGCAAGAGTTTTAACCTTTATATGATAATTAGTAATTATCATTAATAAAATCTATTAATTATTAATAACTATTAATAAAGATTAATAACTAATAAACTAATGATTAAAAAAGCTAAAAACTAAAACGTTTTGAAAGTTAAGTTTCAATTTGTTTAAAATGCAATATATTATATAATTTCACCATCATATATAATAAATTAATAGGTAATGTAATACTAAGTAATACATAGTATTACTTAGTATTACTAATTTAGTATTAAAAAAGTATTATGTAGTAATACTTTGTATTACATAATGTTAATTAATAGTAAAAAATAGAAACAAACTTAACTTGAATGGAAAAAACAGATCAATTATTAATTATTTTTAAATAAAATTATTATATCTTTTTTTCTATTCTTTGTTAGCTTCCAAAAATCATGAACAGATAATACATGGTCAACAAGATAATTATTATTCATCTTTACTGAACAACAATATATAAAATTATCTTTTATTTCTATAAATTTAAAACCATTAAGGGAAATATCTTTTATAATTAATTCATTTTCAACCGCATATTTTAAATTTTTTAAATTAAAAGTTAATCCTTTAACACTACCAAATATATATTTAGCAATATAAATTTTATGACTTTTACTTCTATTCATATAGTATAAAGAAACAGCTTTTAAGCTGTTTCTTTTTCTCCTTCTTTATTTAAAATATAATTAACTGCTTTTTGTGCCTGACCTGATGCCTTTATAATTAAAGATTTATCTTTTTTAAGTTTACTTAACCAACTGTTTATATAACTAACTTGATTATCTATAACGGCATGGTCTATTTGTGCTATATTACAAAGCATTGAAGAGCCTATTTCTGCAACTAATTCTTCCTGGCTGTATACTTCATCACCAAATGAAGCATTTTTAACTAATGTACTTCTATTTAATCGCTTTGCATGTCCTGTACTGTGAATTAATTCATGGAATAATGTACTATAGAATTCCTCTGGTTGCTTATAATTACTTATACGTGGCACTTCGACTTTATCGAAAAAAGGTTTGTAAACCGCTCTACCGCCTATAAAATCAATTTCCGGCTTGTCTTTAAATCCATCTATAATATTTTCTGCGTTTTCTATAGGATTATGATTAAATGTTTCTACTTTGTTCCTGCTTTCCAGTCCTTCAACTTGTCTATTAATTTCCCATACTTTATAATATCTTAACAAAGGAATTTTTTCGGTTTTACCTTCTTCATCTTCATTTTCTAGCCACTTCCAGAAAACAACTATTGAACATTTTTCACCTTTTTTAATTTTCCCTCCAACTTCAGATATTTTATTAAAAGTGGCATATTCCCCAGGTTCCAATAATATAGAATTAATTCCTCCATACGGTTTTTGAGTTTCCCAATTTACAGCTTCGCAATTATTCCAAGGTTTACGCCAAGGTATTACACCCTGTTCTAATTTCTCAATTATTTTATTAGTTACAATTTCATAAACGTTCATATTCTTTTCCTTTCATTATCCAAGTACATTTATATTCGCTTACCTGGTAGCGATAATATTTAACTTACCCTTATAATATCATATAAAATATTGTTTAGTCAAGTATAAATAATTAAGAAATTACGACAATTATTAAAAACATTTATATTAATCTATAAAACTATTAGCAACGTTCGGGAATAACGATGTTTTGCAGCTGCCGGTCCTCCGGAAACGTTCGGATTATTTTTAAGCGGCACCATCGAAAAGCTTCAGTCAAGGGTGGAGATTTAAAAATTTTTTAGTGCTTTTCTAAAAAAATTTTAAATACTACCTTGACGAAAGAATTAAGCGCCATCCTATTGACAAGGAAGGTAGCAGGTGCTACCTTCCTCTGCCTAACCGACGAGGTGGGGGGTATGGGGGGAAAGCCCATTAAAGAAAGTTTTGGGGTTAAGCCCTTTTCCAAAAGGGCTTAAAGGTTAATTGATTGATGGTTATCAATTTATATTTATCAAGCGAATTGATATATAAAACTTAACTACAACGTGAATGAGAAAAACATTAAAACAAGGAATACTTAAACCTTGTATAGAAAATAAAAATGTCTTAAAATCGATTTTAAAGCGTCAAAAACCCATTACATTATAGAAACGGACTAGGTTTTAATGTTTTGCGTTAAGGATAGCAGAGGAAATTCTGATTAGTTATATATTAGAATAAGTTAAAGGAAAAGATTAGAGGAAACATCCGAAAATCCTTTTCCTTTTACTTATTATTAGAGATAATTAATTAGAATTGGAACGAATAGCCTGACCTGAAAGGTAACGTCCAAATAAATTTATTCTAAATTATCTTTTGTGACAACAAAATATTTATAATCATCACAGAAAATATCCTCTTTAATATCTTGCTTTAAAAACGAATCAGAATTGCAACAAAACATATTATTTTCCCTGGAGTCATCCTATATTTAGATAAGATAATCATATAATAATTTCAACCCTTAACACCTTCTCTTAAATTATTAACACTAGACAAAAGATCCTCATTCCAATCTTTAAGAACAGGAGTTAAAATGCAGAAAAACCTAGCACAAACCAAAGAGCGATTAAAAGATTGACCCGCCTTATCACTGTCAACACAACTAAAAAACTTGCTATCAGGATATAATTCCTGAACCCGACAAAAAATCGACTTTTTTAAGCCACTTAAAGAAACATACAGACCGGGTAGCCCAAACATTGTAACAAAACTCAAAGCATCAATAGCACTCTCAAAAAAATAAACATTTTTGAAATCAGAAATATTAAACATAAAAGGATAGTGGAAATCAGAGTTATCTAAACAACCTTTATAGTCAATCCAATCAAGAGAACCGTGCAACTCCCCCCCAACCACTATTTTTTTTTCATTCAAGTAAGGGAAAATAACATTTCCACGCAGATCTTGAAGAATTAACTTATCTTTAATCAACGATCTGACCAAATCCACATTAATACCCCTAGTTTTAGTTAAATAAGCTATTGATCTTCTTAAATTACTTGATAAAGGCGGACATTTAAAAGCAGAACATTTATCAATTTTCTTCTTAGAATAGACTAAAGAAGATGTATTACAACCATTTAACTCTTTTACAGCATTATCGACCGAAAGACCAAACACATTAACAAGACAATCAACAGCATTACCGCCAGAAGATGTTGAGAAATGATAATAAAAACAATTGTAAATTATTAAACCACCATAACCAACAACCCGGAAACGATTATTCCTTTCATCTTTTAAAAGAAATCCTTTTTTTAAAAAATAATCATACAAAGAAACATTTCTAGCTCTATAAATTTGTTCTTTTGTAAACATAAAGCACCCCATTACTTAACTATAGCATGGCTTTTGCCATGCTATAGAGATAATGTTAATCATCGAGATATTCCGATGGAATATCATCCTTATTTTCAGATGTTTCCTCAGGTTTAGGAAACATATCTTTATTAGTTTTTAATTTTATCTTGTTATCAGTTTCTATTTTCTTCGGGACCACCGGTGATTCATTTATTTTTTTATCCGGATTAACAGAAGGGACAACAGTACTTAATTTATTAATAACAGGTCTATGAATTATCGGTGCAACCTCATTTTTTATATTAGACTGAAGAAAGAAATCATTATAACGACTTGAAGGAATATATAATTGTAAATTCCTTATACCGTTTTCAGCTATCTCTTTTTCAATAAGATAGCTGATAGTATCATTTAGATTGCTTTGCAGACTACAAAATTCAATAACATGAGGTTTATCTTTCTTTATATTAATACTAAACCTGTTTTCATGTTTCTTAGACATTATACATCACTCTTATTCACAGAGATTTTTAAGCTGTTACCTTTTCATGATTTTTTTTCAATTGCTCAAAAAGAGTTGAATTAGTAAATGCGTATAAACCTAAAGCTTCAAGAATCACAGCATATTCTTCCGGAATATACAGCATAATAGATCCTATTGAATTACAAAATTCTAATAATTTTGGCTGAAGATAATTTCTCATTAAAATAGATCCGCCGCCATGAACCATATTAATATCTATATTGTTGTTTGCTTTACTTATTTCATCAATAGTATTTCTAAAAATTAATTCAGCTTGTTCAATTAATGGTATTTCTATTAACTCCATTGCTTCATCATGATATTTATGTGACGGATCCTTTAGTAAATTAGAAAAATCTTGTCTAGAGAATTTTAATAGATGTTTATTAGTAATAAAAGTATTTAGAACTTCTTTTATAGCGTGACCCACACCCACATTTGCACCTTCAATAAAGTTAGGATCGAAGTTTATATCATCGGTCTTAGGGTTTTCTGTCGTACCTTCACCGATGGCTGTATGTAAAATTGATTTATTTTTAAAGAAATCATTATCAAAAACAATTTTTTTATCTTTATAAAAACCTTGAAATTCATTATTCAATAAATCAAAAATATAAGGCAGTTTTTGAGGTCTAACTACTCCATTGAGATCTTTTTTATAAATAACAATGCTTTGTTCCTTATTAGCATTTTGAAGAAAAAATACAGCAGGTACAGCTTCGGGCAAAGTTTTAACATAACTAAATTCTACATTAACTTTGTATTGGTCCCCCGGCACATGAACAGTCACATAAAATGGATGTTCCATATACCTTTGGCTAAATTCTTTTGCGTTTGCTTTTGAATATTGGTTCACCGGCAAGGCAGTTGTCATATCTACTTTAGTATTTAGTTGCTTATGTATATCGTCACTAAAGAATGCTTTCTTAATAATATATCCTGCTATGTGACTAACAGTATTAGTGATTGGAACATTACTATTAAGCTTAGAATTAATCGCTCCTACCTCAATATTACGAAGCATTCTCCCACTTTTCATTGCATAATTTGAAACAAAATAAGTTTCAGGAAGACCATTATTTAAAGCTTTACTTTCAATAGTGACAATTAAATTATCATGAATGTTTCTAATAAAATGTTCTTTATTTAATTCTTCTAAATTCGGTATTTTGTTTGTTACCGCATAAACATTATTTTGTTGAATAATATCACCATTAATTATAATATCGTGTTCACTGTTGCCGTTATCGTTTCCTACCTTTAATTCATAATTCATCATTTGTAAATTTCCCCTTTATAAGTTATTTTTTAATTTTAAAACTTCAAAACCATAGTCATTAATCTGAATATAAACATTACGCTTATCAGAATTGGATTTACTATACTTAATTAAAAGCCCCCCTTCTAATCTATTAAGTTCATTTGCTAGTTTAGGATAATATAGATTAAGTTTTTTACATAAATCATTAACAGTAATATTTTCGACCTTGCTAAGAATATCTAATATATCCCACCCTATTTCAGATGTTATTTTTGCTATTTCTACAAAACTTACACCTTGATCCATTATCATTTACCTTTCTTTAAAAAGTAATATAAAGTATTACAAAGTAATACAATGTAAAACAAAGTATTACTATACAACTAAAAAAATATACTACTTATAGTTTTTAATAAATCTTTCTGCTTCAGTCTGAGTAATATAATTTTCCCTGCCCACCTTTTCAATAATTAAGTTACCTTTACTTATATGATCATACAAATTTTGTTTAGTACAACCTATTATATTTGCTAAATCAATTATAGATAGTTCTTTAGGAGCTTCTACATATACCGCAAGTAGAAATACACCCAAAGTAGATTTTAAGAATTTTAAAGGTATCATAGTTTCCCCATAAACAGGATGTTTAAATATATTTTCTAACAATATCTCGACTTTACTTTTTAAGTTATCGCATTGTTTTTGGTATGTCCAACAGTCATAAATAAACAGTATATCCTCTTTATAAATTTCAAGATTGTATTTTATTATTTCTTTTTCAATGTATTCTCTTTTTATAAGCTTCATCTGTCTAAACCCCTATCTAAATCTTTATAATTCTTCATTATAGTATAATCCTTTTCTTTATTAACAATACAATCTTTAATTGCACTTTCTAAATCCTTCAAGTTATATTTACTATTTACTTGTGCATTAAAAAGTTTATCCTTATCTATCTTATCCCATCTAATATTAAACCCTGCATTTAATCCTAGTGTTCTTATAAATTCTCTTTGCGTCCTACCATTCCCTTCACGGAAAGGATGAAGCACGTTAATTTCAGCTAAATAATATGTAGAACGTTCCGCAAACTTATTAAAATCATAATTTTTAAGATTGTTTTCTGCTTTTAATTCGTCAAATAATATTTTGCTTGCCGGGGCGATGAATACTGCCCGACAAAATAAAGTATTATCTTTCCCTATGTCTACACACCTTAATTCACCAGCAAAATTATAAATATCTTGGAAAATATGTTTATGTATTCTTTGTAGATGTTTTAAATCAAACTTCCCATAGATAGGGTCAATTTCTAATTCCATTAATCTTTTAGAAGTTAAATTTTTTTCAGCAATATCTAATTTATTTTGATTTTTAATATCTAATTTATTTATTAGAATATTTGAATCAGGATATAAATATTTAGATGACATTTATTAACTCCCTAACCTTCACATAGTATTCATCTTCAGTTATTTTACCAGTAAAATAATCCTTTAGTAATAAAACTTCACCGTCAGTTAATACAATATCTTCTAACCCTTGCGTTGCAATAACGTTTTGGATTTTTCGGTCAAATTCTTTTTCAGTTAATTTCTTCAAAAACACCACCTACTTTAATTATATTTAATACTTGTCTATATAATAACATAGATGGTATATAAAAGTCAAATAAAAAATACCCCTTAATGTTAAGAGGTATTTTAAAAAATTTAATACTATAAATAATCAAGGGGATTAACTAATCTTCCGTTCCATTTAAGAGTTAAATGAAGATGTGGACCTGTAGATCTGCCTGTGCTTCCAACAGCACCTAAAACATCACCTTGTTTCACTTCATCACCTAAATTAACGTTGATTTGGCTTAAATGACAATAAGTGCTTGTCCATGTTTCGCCATCAATCTCATGTTCTATAGTAACAAAATTACCTTCAAGAGCGGAGCTTCCCTTATTTATAACAACTCCACCAGAAATAGATATTATCGCCTGTCCGAAAGCATTAGCTCCTGAAATATCAATACCACTATGATATTCTGTTTCACCACTTATAGGATCCTCTCTTAAACCAAAATTAGATGTAATTGAATTTAATGAAGGTGTGGGCCATGCAAAATAACCGTTAGCTTGAACGTCTATATGATCTGGTAATTCAATATATTCTCCGTACATATTATAAACAGCATTTGACACCCAAAGCTCTTTAGCCCATTCCTGCTGATTATCATTTAATCTGCTAATAACGGTTTCAAAACCTCTATAAGTAATACTTAAATCATATTGTTCTGTCGAATTAAGACTTTCAATCCCATTCATTATGTCTTTTATGCTATTAATATTAAATGACCTACTAGATAGAAATGACTTAATATTGTTTCCTGTAAAAACACTTACACTTTTCGTAACCCATCCTTCAAAATATTCATATTCATCTTTAAATTGATCATAATATTTAAATGTAACATATTCGTACTCTATTACATAAAGATCTAAAAAAAGTAAAGCTGTATCTGTTATAGTACTTGTATTAACACTCCTAAAATCATTATTAAGATTAACAGTATCATAAATAAGCATTTCAGCCCAATCTATGTCTATTTCTTTAGCAACATCTTTATATTCATCTACTAAACTTGGTTCAGAACTTGGAAAAAGGAAACCTATAGATGCTGCAATTAATAAGAAAAACAAGCTGATAAATACTAAAAAAAACATGAGTATTTCTTTCCAATATTCTTTTAAAAGCATAACAGTTTTTAAGTTCATAAAGTTTTCTCCTTTCCTGAATAACAGTCTAAAAAATAGACTGAACACCAGGACTAGATTTTAAGTTTACTTAAATATTCTGATATTGCTATTTTGATTTCGTCTTGAACGTCTCTGTTGTTTAACAATGCGACATACTTTAGTTTTTCTTCTGTTGAGATGTCTGTTTTAACCTTATAGAGTTCCTCGTATTGATTAGGGTCTAAAATGCTAAGCTCAAACTTAGAAGGTTTTGAATAAAAATATACTCTTTGATTTCCAGCAATAAAAATTCCTCTTCCCTTATTTTTCTTAGTTCTTTTACCACCCTTTAATAAATTCATTTCTTTATCACTTAAACCGTAAAGTTTTTGGACTACTTCATGATCGCCTTCGCCAAGCCTGAATAACATCTTAAAATAACTATTATCTAATATCGCTTGACCATGTTTAGGTATTACCAATAAATCATTAGCCTGTTGTGTCGCATTAACGACGCTTATACCAAATTTTCTACTTTGTTTATTTAGCTGTGTTGATATAAATTCAAGTGTTTGCGGTTTGTTTGGATCCGCAAAGATATGTTGTTCATCAATAATATATTTTTTGTATATCTTTTTATCCATACGATCTAAAGTACCGTCTTTTTTCCCAAATTCCCAACTATCTTTTAAAAGTAAATCGTATAATTGTTTTTGGATAGCTTCAGGGGTTTTATGCAATTTAAAAACATTATGAAGTTTGTAATCCCAATTAGTTTGACCATTAAACATCGAAGCATAAGCTCCTTCGATATATGGCCGAAAAATTGTAAGCATATCTTGCCTTGTCTCACGTTCTTTTTGCGTTCTATCTTTGTCATGGTATTTAGAACTCATTATATCTTTAAGAGTACTAAACGTTGGAAATTCCTTAGGAAGTTCTTTACTATCAAAAGTAATTCCTAATTTAAAATAACAATCTCTTAAATCTTCTTCAAGAAGTGATTCTTCATAAGGTGTCATATCTTTATGGATCCATTTAAAGAAAACTATCAAATCCATTATTTTTGTAGACAAATACATCCCTAAATCACTATGACCAAAATTATCATCATCTGAAAGGATTGTGCTTCTTATATGAAAAGGATTAGTAATAATTTTACTTGAAGTTGAAAATTCGATTGAATTCATCCAAGGATATATAGCAGATCCATCTAAATCAAATTGTATAATATAGTCTAAAAAAGGAAGCTCTCTTATATTTTGCAAGCCTATAGAAAAAGATTTTCCTGTACCAGAGTTACCTATAATAGTCATATGTGGGTTATCATATATGCGGTTATATTTATCTAATAAAATAATACCACCGCTTGATATATTATCCGCTAGTAAGAAACCTTTTTCGTCCATGAGCTGGGAAGAATCAAAAGGAATTATTGAAGCAACATCAAAGCTTGTAAAATTCCAAACATAATCATCGGTAATTTTATTTTTCGGTAGAATTGGTAAAGTATTATAAAAAGGCATATATCCTTTATTTCTTATTTCGCTCGATCTACCAAATTCACTTATAGATGATTTTAAAAGTCTAGACTGTGTATCTAATTGGTCTATAGATTTTTCATAAATTGCTATAGTTAAGTTAAGGTCAAATATTTGATTATTGCTAGATAATGCACTTTCCATTAATTGTTCAGCACTTGACATAGACTTTTCAGCTTTTTTTGTTTCGGCCATATCTTTATCTTCGTTTTGTTTTACTTCAATTCGTGATTTTTTATAAGCTTTATTTAGTTCTTCAGTTATTTTCGCTTTATCTTTAGGTGTCATAATAAAGCTAATAATAATATTGCCGTTATAGTTAAAGAGTTTTTTCATCCACATAAACTCTTTAACTTCCTGGTAGTAAAAATTGATACTATAAAATCTATAAATATCATTTTCGATTTGAATATGTCTTCCATCTTTTAGCCTTTTAGCGTACTCTGGATATATACTTTCAAGTGGTAAATTACTTTCATATGGTTCATTAAGTGAGCTTTCTGGATTAAGTCTTTGATAGATATTATTACTTATTTCATGTTTTGTTAATTTTTCGACAAATATATCTTGATTTGAAAGCTCATTTAAAATAGATCTATAGTAATCATCTAAAATCTTATCTGCTAAAATATAATCTTTTTCTTTTATCTCCATTACTAAATAAAATGAAAATATTCTATTATTACTATCTTTGTAATCTTTCAGAGTTTCTATATTATTTTCAAGAAGCTCTATTTTTAGTTCCTCATTCAGCGTATTTTGGAAATCCTTATAATAATTAATAGTTGTATCAATATCAATTCTTTCACGCTGTAAAAGGATTTGGTAACGTCCTTGATAAGATATTAAAACATTATTAATACTTTCAGAAACTTCTAAGACTTCATCATCAGTCATCATGTCAGTGTTAATAGGGCTAATTTTTAAAACTATTTTATAAAAACCATCATCAGAAAGTATTAAATCATCTATAGATTTTATAGGTAAAACAAAACCATCGTTGGCCGGTTGTAGTTTTTTATTTCCTTTTAATTCGGTTAATAATGTATCTTTGATTTTCTGCAACATATTCAGAACTCCTTTCATAAGGCAACTCACCTTGAATTTGCAATTTAATATAATCTCTTATTGTATCAAAACCGCTTTCCTTGTTTTTCAGCTCCATAAAAAACATATGGATAGGAAATATAATAAGAAAACTGATAAATATTAAATCAAAACTATATAAAGTACCTAGATAAAAAAATATACCGAAAATAAATAGCTCTAAGGGTATTATAAAAATAGCCTTTAAAAGCGGTATAAAAAGTATTTTATAACGGCTATCCACATGGCGTGGTAAAGTTCTTTTCCTCATAAAAACAACTCCTTTACTTAGCTAATGATCTCATAACCTTATATTTACCAAGCTGTCCTAAAGCACTAACACCAGCCCCACCTATACCAGTCTTATAAACGTTTTGGCGTAAAATCTGTGGACTTTTTACAGCAACAAATAAAAAGCCTATGTAAATCATAGTCGTAATATAGCCCGAAATTCCAACTTTAATTGAGTCTGAAGCAGTCATCATAAGCAACAACAAAAGAACTTGAAGTGATTGTGTAAAGACAATAGATATCATTTCATTGAACCAGGTATATACCTTTTCTTTGTCCGCTATGTAGTGAGTAGCAATTAAGGGAGCTGTAATAATACCGATAAGGATTTCAACAAACCGTATGCCAGCTTGTACACTTATCACAATCACTCCAATAGTAAATATAATCAATTGTAATATTAGAACAGTTAAATTATTTGAATTAAGACTTGAAACAATCATATTATAATAATCCCCTGCACTTACAGATGAAAATAAATATATCAGACCATCTATAAGTTTTTGATTAATAGGCATTAAAATTTTAACTATTAAATCATCTAATAGAAAGATTAATAGAATACCAATAATAGTATCTATAAAAAGGGCTTGCAAACTATCAAAACTTGCAGTATCATCTACACCTTGCTGAATTTTATAAAAACGAAAGGCAATTCGTACTAAAATTAAAAAACCTGCAAAATACATAAAAAATTGCAAATAAGGTTTATAATTTATGTATTGATCAACTCTTTCAAAATGGAAAACTAATTCGTACATTATTTTAAACATATAGTCAAAAATAGATGAAACCCAATCAAGAATAATAGAATTAATAGCTGAGGATATTTTGTCTGTGAACCAATCTCCAATACTAACGAATGTATTTTTAATAGAATCTAGCATTTTCTCACCTCTAGTAAAAATCCATGCTTTATAACATGGATTTTAAAGAATCTATTAAATAGCTTAAAGATTTATCTAGATTAAATAATTCATCTAACTTTGACTGTCCATACCAAAGTAAAAAGAAACCAGCAATACAACCTACTATAGTCCATTTTATGCTTCTTGGAACTTCTTCTCGTTCTGCCTTATCACCAAACTGGTACTTAAAAAAAGCAAAAGCACCTGTTAATAAAGTACCAGCTAAAGCTCCCCATTTAAGCCAACCAACGACATCAGCGAAAATACCACCTAAAAAAATAAAATATGGATTACTTACATCAAACAAATTTCCCATCTCCTCTAATTTTAAATTTTTATATGAAACATATTTAATTCTTCATCTGAAAAATGCTTCATAGCATATAGATATAGAATAATTTCGACGTATTCTGAAACTAATATATCAACATTTCTCATCCGGATTAAGTTTAATGATTTATTAAAATAATTAAGTGTGTTTTCACTTAATGTAAATCCTTTTACAATTCTCATTCCATCGTATATCTTAGGCTTATAATTAAATCCATTTTTAGAGATATAATCAAGAGAAAACTTAAAAATCTTATCAAAAATATATCTTTCATTTCTTTTGTATTTAAAATCTATATAATCGCACAATTTTAATGCTTTTTCACTTATACGAAAAGTTTTGTTTTTATATTCCAATGGGATTTCTCCTTTGTAAGTTACTTTACTTAAATTTATTAAAAATAACCTTAATAATCAAGTTTATTTTCTATGTATTTTGTCCATTGGAACAATATTAAATAATACTTAACAAACAGAACTACATTTTTCATCCATTCTTTTAATTTTAAGTCTAGAAAGAGTACATTCATCTGCAATCATGACTACTTTTTGACACCTACTGCATATGTATATTTTAAAAAGAACATCAGGAAATTTATCAATATCAATAACATCTACATTAACCATATGTTTGTAATTAAAATTTTCATCAATATATCCCCTAAATTCCATCACTCCACTTTTGCATAAAAAACAGTTATCTAAATGATCCATTATATTAAAACATCTCCTTTTTTAAATAACATTTTATATTAAATAATTACATCTGTAAATATATTTACAACAAAAAAACACGACAAATTAAAAAATAAATTACTATGTGTAAATCATATTACATATAAAAATAACCTGATCTATTTGATCAAGTTAAATTTCACTATTGTTTAATATGTTTTTAACAATCGAATATAGAATTTGATAATTACCTTCTTTTACTTCATTAATTACACATCTATATCTAAGTGATATAAGTTCTTCTACTGTTGTAATATCTAATGGTTGGAATTTATCTATAATATCTTGTAAAAAAACCTCGCCCCTTAAAACCCATTTTTTAAGTATTTTAATCTTTACAAAACATGATTTATCAATATTTTTAGCATTACTTATATCTTGATAAGCATAATGGTTAGGCTCAATCTGTTTAAACTCTCTTGTTAAATTATACTGTTTTATTTCATTTTTTAAAGTATCTGCAACTTTTTTTAAATCAATATATTTTCCATTATCTATACCAGTTGTTACTTGCTTTATAAAATCCAAATACAATATGTTCATTAACTTTTCAATTGTAAAAATTATATTTTTCTCCTTTTCCGCTTTAAGTAAATCATTCACATCAGAAACTAACATTAACCCCCTTTTTAAATCGTTCTCCGGAATTTTAATAAATAAACTTATATATTTAGATTCAAAAAATTTATTAAAAATATTACCTGTATTAGTTAAATTACAAGTGTTTAACAGGTCGAATTGGCTGAACTTCATCAACATTTATTTGCCCTCCACGATCTAAATAATTAAGCATGGATATCATCATTCGATGTATAGTTTTCCTATCTGAATTTGAACACCAGGTAATAGTTAATCCGTAAGCCCCGGATAACATATTTTTTTCTACTTGATTTATTTTTATTGTTTTATAGATTTTACTTGATTTATAAACTATATTTTGATTGATAAGTTCATGGTGTTTTAAAGCATATCTAAAAATCATTGTTAAATAATTCGTAATGCTAGAAGCATTTAAAGAATCTTTATTTAAAAGATAATGTCTTTTAAACTTAGCATTCTCCAGATCGCTTACAGGGAATTTTAAACTCACTGTTTTATCAAACCTTGTATTTCTAGGTTTCTCCGTATCTCCGGGATCACCATTTCGAACAACAGAATAAATAATATCCACTTAATCACTTCCCCAACAACTCTAATTAATCTTTTTTAAAGTATATGTATAAGCTTTAAATATTTTGTCAACAATGTTTAACAAAATAATAAAAGGATTGATTAATCATGTTGTTAATACCAAAAGACCTAGCAATTATGCTTGCTAAAGCAGGAGATAAAGCTGACAGGGAATTAAAAGGCAAGTAAGTTAAGTAAACCCCTCCCACCATCCCTTATATACTATATTCATATATGTTTTAGGGATATTAAATTTTGAAAAAAATTTAGGGTGTGAGGTAAGAAAAATTACATTATTTTTAATTGGTTTTTTATCGTTATTATTGTTAATTAGGATATATGTAGTAGTTGCATATCTGCCTTTACCTTCCACAACCTTTTTAATAATATTTCGATTTATAAGGTTAATAATCATTGTATTTAATACTGATTTACTCGTCATATCCATAGCTTTAAGTAAACATAGAGTGGATATTTGCCACTTGCCCCCGTTTTGTTTTAAGAGATCAACAAATAACCTTTCCCAATTCGAAAGAGTGTTATTTACCCGATCTATTGGATCAAGCTTATGCGTGAAATAGATTTTAGGTTTTATACCAGTAAGATTATATATGTATTTGGGACTTGGAGCCTTATATTTACCGCTATAGGCACTGCTTAAGGCATTTAAAACGTCTTTCCAAGTAAATCTATGGCCATAGTATTTAGTAGTTAGATTATTATACCAATCTAATAAATGTTCTTCAGCTCGCCCTTTTGGATATTTTAAAGCATTAAATAAAAG
>JBFXJF010000030.1:0-24287 GCA_050175155.1 Vulcanibacillus sp. | reverse complement strand
GGTTCTTTCCAACTTTAGTTGATTTTCCTTAACTCTAAACGTAACAGCTTTGCTTTCAATAATTCAAAGCTGTTACGTCCATACATGATTCGTTTTATAACTTTTAATTTATTTACGCTTCCCTCTGCGAGGCCATTATTATATTTTAGCAATATAGCATTTCTAACAGCCTCAATATCATTCCTTAACCCTGAAACATATGATGTCATTTCAGATATTTCAAATTTTTCAGCTTTCTCCATCCACTCTTCAAGTTTCTCAGTTTTCTTAGAAAATATGATTTCATGGAATTGCCTAAGCATTTCGTATAATTTACCTAAGATAGGATACTTTTTAATTACTTCTTCATATTGTTCTCCAGTTATTCCTTTTACATTTTCTAATTTAGTATATATTAACTGTACCATCCATTTTCGGGCTATATATTCTTTAGCTTTTTCTTGTTTCTCTGTATTCGCATTTTTCATGTGTTCACGTTCTTTTTGCATAAATACTCTAAGAGCATCAACAGTTCCGTTATATCCTTTTTTACTTATTATTTCTGCAATCTTTTTATATGTAATTCCTTGCGAACGTAATGCAATTACTTCATCTTCATATTTTTGAAGTTTACCAGGCATTCGATTATCATATTTACCATTCACCAAAGAATATTTTCCTGAGATATAATTCATTATTGTCGTATATGTATGCCCAGTTTTTAATGTGATTTCATTAATATTATATCCTTCTTGAAACAGTTTTTTCACTTCATCAATTTTTACTTGTTTTTTAGACATTTCTTCTTGGTGTTGTTTTTCTCTGGCTGAAACTGTCGGTCCTGGGATATCTTCTTCTTTCATTTTTAGATAGTTATTTATAGTTTTAATTGTAGAATGCATCATCAATGCTATTTCTGATTGCGTATGGCCTTCTTTATATTTTTGTCTTGCAAATACAATTCTTTCATGGCGATTGCGTGTATTTAAAAGTGCTTTCATCTCTGTAGACATAGTACTTGATGTTGCTGGTATTTCTAATCTTGAAGGAAATAATCTGTACATATATTTTTCTACTGTTTCTGAAAGGTTCTTTAACAAATGAAACCGATCTGTGACCTGTACGGCTTCTGGATGAGCATTAGCTATGGCAGCACCATATGAATGCGATCCATCTCTTGAAACGACTTTAATATTTGGATATGTTTTTAGCCATTCAATAACTTTATCTTTATCCCGTGAATCTAATATATCAATAATCCTATGGCTATCAATATCAATCATGATTGTTCCGTAGGTATATCTTTTCTTAAAAGCAAAATCATCCACACAAATTTTTTCTACAGATTTTTTATCCACAACTTGAGGCATTTTTTTTAAGCAAACTGCAAATTGTACTTTTGCCAACTGTTGCAGTGCCTTCTGTAATAAGTTCAGCTGCCATAACTGAACTTACACTAGCTGATAAATCAAGTATTTTATGAATCAACCTTTCTGATTTTCGGGCTTTATATGATATGAAATTAAATCTTTCTGCAAATGTTTTATGATTGCAATCAGGATTATCACAAAACATTTTTCTTGTATTAAGTTCAAAAGTAACTTTTTTGTCCATCACAGGAAGGTCTTGAAATTCTCTATTATATATTGAATGTACCCTTGTAGATAATTCTCCGCAAAATGGACATTTGACTTCTTTATTCTTAGATTCAGCTGATATTATTAATCTATCATCCTTAATATAGTGTCCTAAATAAACCAAATTTGAATCAAGCATTTTTATTAATTCATCCATTATATTCACCTAATATTAATTTATTTATAGCACTATTATATCAGATTTTAATAATCATTTCAACTAAAGTTGGAAAGAACCTATTCAGCGCTTACGATACTCAACACAACCTTGAAACATTCTATTATAAATTTCATATTTTAATAAAAAATAAAACCACGGAAACGTCATTAACCTGCTTCCATGGTTTAAAAGTTTTACTAATAAATAAACTGATTAATAATATTTTGGTACCTTGAACTCTGGATATTAAATTACCTTTAACTTCCATAGCACAAACTAATATTTCTTGCTTATTAATGATAAGACGAATAGATATTAAAGTCCAAACATTGAGCCTATAAAAATAGTTAAAAATATAGCTAATACTACCGTAGTTACCGGATTAACTAGCATAAAGTTTACACCAATTAGTCTCATAAAAAAATTTCTTAAACTTCTTACAATTGATAAGCTAATGAAAAATATAATTATTGAACCTATAACAGCCATTTAATGTTCTCCTTTAAAGTTTCAATACATCAATTTTAATAACGATTGGAGGAGTTTAGGCTTCCTACATTATCAACATAGAACAATAAGAATAATTTTCCACAATTCCTATTTACCTAATCTTAAATTCTTTTTAAATGATTTCTCTTAGCATTTAATGCAGCAATTAAATTACTTTCAAGTACAGAATTACTAATATAATCGATCCCAAATATTTCATAATTATTATTAATTGTATCTATCATAATTTTATTCGATTTTGGTGTAGCTGAACATACGATTTCCGTCATTTCATCAAATGGTATTCTCAAAACCAATTGCTAACTAATTACTATATCTTAATATAGCTATATTGTTATACGAATCCCATTCAACTTCACAACCTAAGTTTTCTCCAATGAATCTAAATGGCACCATAGTTCTTCCATTTATGATTTCAGGTGAAACATCAAGCTTCTTAGCTATTCCATTCACATATGCAATTTCATCATTTATCTTTAAAGAAATTTCGTTAATACCCAATCTAATTTCAACTTTACTTTCTGCTGCATTCCAAATTATATAACCCCCAAGCGATTCTATTATTGCTCTTATAGGCAAAAGTGTTCGTCCATTCTTTATTAATGGTACAGTTCCATTATCATCTATATTTAATTTTTCGTTATTTTTATACATATATGGAGTACCTATTTGAAGTTTAATTTCATAATCAACCTTTAGCGTATTTACTTCATTACTATATGCTGATTCCATATCATCATAATCATCACCATATAATGCTGTAACCACATAGTAATAATCTTGTCCAACAACCCTGCTATTATCTTCAAATTCAGTAGATTTAATAGGGAAAATATTTAATGGTGTTTTATTATATTGACCCTTGTTATTACTTCTGTATACATTATATGCTGTAGCATATGAACTAGATTTCCAAGTTAATTTATTTTCATACAAAATTAAACCCGTTGGAGATTCAGTTGCATGAACACTAACACTATCCCTAAATCCTAAGTATTCAGCTTTAACTAAACCCATACCCACAGAGTCGGCATGAATTTTTCCTAATTTCCCATTATCTAACTTTTTGCTGAGATAACTATCACATATAAATGAAACTTTTGAATTATCAATGATTTTCTCTTCTCCATTACTGTAAACACCAACAACCGTTAAATCAATTCCTTTTTTACTATTTATATCTATTTTTATTTCTGTTGGTTTAATATAAATTTTTTCTAACCTATAAGTTATTAATAAGGCATCATATATTGATGTATCATAACCAACTAAATATTTCCCATCTGCTGTAATAAACCCTTTAAAAGACTCATAAAATATATTAAATCCGTCTCCATCGGTCTTAAAATTATATATCTTTTTGAATTCATCTCTTTCAAATGCATATGAAGATCCCACTATAATAATACTATCATTATTACAAAATGAAACCGATCCTCCTACATCTAATGTATATTGTAAGTTATAGTCTTCTGTATCATATATGTTTGTTTTCCCATTTTCAAATGATACAGCTAAATACTTTCCATTTGGAGAAAAGCATATATAATTTTTATCATAATTATAATTTTCATTTTTTATATCACTTAAATTTATTGACTTTATTTGTTTAATACTTGAAGCATTTCTTATTGTTAATAAATCCTCTGTATAGTTTAAGAAATATTTTCCATTTGGGGACAACTTAGCAGATCCAAAAATTTTAAAATCCGATACCTTACTTAACTCATTGTTTTTAATATCATATTTATATACTTGATTAGAAGTAAATATAGTGATTGTATTATCATCAATAAAATACTGTCTAATATCATCTTGTAAATAATCAAAATAATCATCATTCAAATCGCTAAAGTCAATTACGCTATATTTTCCTGAATTTATGTCAATAACATATAATTCAGTAGTAAAAGCATCGTAACTTCCTCCTAATACTGCTTTAGAACCATCCGGACTATAATAAACATCCTCATAATCAAATTCAATTCCTAATTCAATAACACTATTACTTTCTATATCCCAAATTCCGTAATTATAATCATTTATAACAATAGCTGTTTTTCCAACCGGATCATAAGCTCTTATATTCCATTCGTACCCATTGTTCGTAAGCTTTGGCAATTCAGTATCATATGCATAAATATTATCACTAATAAAAAAAGTAAATATTCCACAAAATAATAAAACTACAATTAATCTTTTCATTATTATTCTCCTCATAAATTCTTTTCAAAATAATTAATTTAATACTAAATAATTTTCAAATCAAATACGTTATAGAATACTTATACTTTAAACAGTATATATTATTTACACCTCCTGGTAAAGATTTCACACTTTTATAGCTACTCTTTTACTTATTTTGAAACTATTTATAGTCTCCATCTTTCCATTCTCCTGAATAAAGTTTATTGCCACTTTCATCGTAAAGTGTTCCTTTTCCATCAAAATAACCTCTGCTAAATTCTCCGTTATATTGCAATTGGGTTGATTTCTGAAAGTATAATTTCCCTTTCCCATGATATTGAAATTCTGCAAATTCACCATCATATAATAAATATCCGTTACTATATAATTTACCATTACTTAAATCACCTTTAGAAAATTCACCGACTATAATGTCCAAGTCTTTTATAGTTTTTAAATAATCTATATATCTTGGATATTCTTGTGCATCTAAAAACATTCCGGGTCCGCTATAATAGTAAAAATAAAGATTATCTGGATAATTATAATAGTTACCCTTGCCATCAAATTTTCCATTTTTAAATTCACCCTCATAAATAAGGTGTACTAATTCTGAATTTATGTGTTCTATATACTCGTTTTCTCCATAAATTCTATACATCCTGTCTATATCATCTTCATTTGGAACATAAAACAATGAACCCTCGCCTGAGTATTTACCATCTTTAAATTCACCAATATACTCTATTGTAACTAAATCAGGATAGCTAATTAATCTACCTACCATTCCATAGCCATGTGGTTTGTTGTCTTTCATATCACCAAAATATGCTATATTTGAATTTTCTAACGTTAAATTATAGCTGCTGCCTTTTAAAAATTCACTATCTTCCTTTATAAAAACTGCATTCGACGGATCTATACTTAATTCAAAAAGTTTTTTTATTCCTGGTTCATCAGCTTTTTCAGCATTCAATATTAAATTATCATATAATTTAATTTTATTCAAATTTGCATATGCCGTTATAAACTTAGGGTCTGTTATCAGCAATTCGTTAACAAGTTGAGAATCCCTAAGTTTTTCATCATTAATAGCAGTTTCAACACCAACTGTATTCATTCCTTCTTCAGTATTGTCCTCTTCATTACTAATTATTACGTCATCTATTGACTGGGATGATTCATTATCATTATTTACTGGCTCTTCTTTAGTGCTGTCATTTATATTGCTACCTGCAACCTCCTTAACATCCTCAATGTCATTTGCATTATTGGTTGGAGAAGAGAGCATAGTCCATAACATTAAGCCAATAAAAACAATATAAGTTCCTGCTATAAAACGTCTGAACCTATATCCTCTTAATTTACCATACTTATTAATTATTAGAATCAAGCTAATTATCACGCCAATTATACTATCAAAGCCTATTGAAATAATCCAAATTATTGTTGATAATATCATTGTTGGAAGCAATTTAACTTTTCGATTATCTTCCATTTTGTTATATATGTTATCGTTACCATAATTAGCATTATTATCTTGCGAGTTATTTGATTCTTCTTCATTCATTTTTTCTTTATTTATTTCTTCGTTTTCATTAGATTTTCCAAAAAGGTATTCATCGTATCTCCTTCTCTTATCTTGGTCTGTCAGAACTTCATAAGCTTCATTTATCTGCTTCATAATAACTTCTGCTTCTTCCTTGTTTTCCATTGTAGTGTCTGGATGATACTTTTTTGCCAAGGCTTTATAAGCCATTCTTATTACTTCATCTGATGCATTATTTTTAACTTCTAATAAATCATAATATGTCACTTGTTTAACCCCCCAATCTTTTTTTCTAAATTATTAAATAAACTATTTTCATAATGCACAACGATAAAACTAATATTATGAGTAATCTTTGTTCTATATTTTTCTATATTTTACCACCCTATTCTGCATTTTACAAGGAAATACTTTCTATAATATAATAGCACCTAATCTAATAGATTAGGCACCTTATACTATTTTTGTGCAGTTTTTACGACTAGATTTCAATTATTGATATCAAAATTTTATCAATATTATTAAAACATACTGACTTCAATATTCTGAAGGAAACAATATCGTCGTTGCTTGTCTGTCATATTCAGATATTATCCATACCGGACCATAAATTGTTAAATATACAGCAACAATTCTTTCACCTGTTACTAATGCTAAATCATTTAATAATCTATCTTCAATACATGTATCACCCCAGTTGTTATTTACAAACTTATTAATTGCCTCATTTATTTCTCCGCTAAATTGATTATTTTTTCTCATAAGTGAATCCACTTTTTTTGTACCATATAAGCAACCTAATCTCATAGTGCCCCCCCATTTTCCCTAAAAGTATGTAAATTACAGCAACCCTTCTTCCTTAAAAGAATAGAAATTACTGTATCCTATTATTAAATGATCCAATAATTTGATCCCAATTATTTTTCCTGCTTCATCTAGCCTGTTTGTTAATACAATATCTTCATGTGAAGGCTCTGAATTACCTGAGGGATGATTATGTGCTATTATTATTGATGAGGAATTACTTAAAATCGCAGTCTTATAAACCTCCCTTGGATGCACAATTGCACTATTTAATGAGCCAATACTTACTATGGAAATGGAAGTAGGTTGATTTTTCGTATCTAAGCAACATACTATCATTTGCTCTCTATCGCTATCTTCTATGAAGTCTCTGATTATTTCTGCGCTATCAGCAGGTGATGAAATTACTCTGTTTGAATATGTAATGCTATTTTCTTTCACCATTCTTAATGAAACTATATCTATTCTTTTTGCTGGATTCATTACATTGGTGCCTAATAAATTATTTCCTTTTAAATTGTTCTTCATAATATCTTCTCCTTTAGAATAAATTAGAGCTCAATGCACTTTTATTAGCATTGAGCTCATTGTTAAATCACTGAACAGCATTTTAAAACATCAATAAATTCATCTGCTTGTTCCGTAGTTAGTTGTTTAGTTTGATCTACATTATACTTTTCTTTCATCATTGATTTTGCATAAGTCAAAGGTATTTGTCCCTGCTCTATAGCTTTGAAAATCTCCCATTGTTGCTCTTTAGTTAGATATTCAACCTTAGGGACTGTATTTGACCTATTATATCTAGTATTATTAATCTGATGGTTGTTGTTAGCATTAAATTTGTCTGAAGGTTTATCTGGCTCCATATCTTCCATGTCCTGAGTAAATATACCTGAAGAACGTGTAGCTGATAAAACAGCATCAATCATAGCTCTCTTTTTTGCCATTTTAAGTAGTGTATTAATAATGGTAAAGCTATCTTGGTTTTTAAACTTCTTTTCTTTGCTATTACAACAACCTATGCCTTCAGCTTCCACTAAACCAGTTTTCTTATTTGTAAGAACAACTTTTATTTCATAGTGAAACAAACCAGAATTCCAGTCTTCAATCCTGTTCAAAACTTCTAATTGTTTAGAAAAACCAAATATATCACATAATTTTTCAGCTCCAGGCTTCAGCAAAGAAGGTTTTTTACAGCCTTGAATGATTCCATAATCGACATTAGGTATCATCATGTCTTTTACAAAGCTCTGTAGCATGTTTATTCTTTCTTTTGCAGCATTAATAGTTATTGCAAATTCCGGAACAACTTCATCTGTTATACTAAATTCATTAGGCTTTAATACAACTATCTTATTATCATTATTATTTATATTTTCATTTCTGACTGAAATATCTTCTTGTACGATTTCAATCTTTTGTGCTAATTTATCTTTTAAATTAGGCATCTTTTTCCCCCTTAATAAAAATAGTGTGATTACCTAACTTGTAATCACACCTGGTTATTTTTTTACCGTAATATAGCATTTTACTTTATTGAAAACCTCCTTGATGATGAACTAGATACATATTCACCATAAATTTCTGGATTTTCAGCTTTTAACTTCTTAGTATCAAGTCTTTCTGTAATAACATTTTTCCATGATACTTTAATGTCATTTATTACACCAACTTCATTATCACCAAGCATTTGCTTAAGCATGTTTGCCGCTTCATCTTTCTTTTCTGAAAATAATTTTTCTTGTTCCTTAGATGAATTGTATTGATCTACCAATTGTTGCGCTTCATCAGGTAGAATAATACTACTGCCGTTATTTGCGTTTGGATATAGCCTACTCATTAATTCCGAACAGCTTTCACTGCCATCAATTTTAGGTGGAACATTGCTCTTCACGCATTCCCAAAAGTTATATTCCAATTGAATAATCATATCAATAAGCTCATCATCTCTTTCAATTAGTTTATAAATAAATTTATTTCCACCTAACAAGCATGCAATATATGTTTTGTTAAAACCTGTTACAGCCATATAATGTTGTATTTGCAACATATATTCTTCTGGGATTTTATTATCCTCCCATTGTTCACTTTTAAATACAGATGCAGTCTTAGCTTCAAAGATTGCTTTGCTGTTGTCTTGATCGATTACAACACCATCTACATTTGCAAGCATAAACTCAAATACAGGATGTTTCAGCATTGAATTAATTGTCTCAACCCTTAGACCGCTTCTTCTTGTGAACTCATCTCTTACTACTGGCTCTAATAGTGTGCCAAAATAAGCTGCTTCGCCAGCTTCAACAGGTTCAACTTGTTCAGTTTTCTCCAACCAAAGTTGCAAAGGAGACTTATATTTATTAAGTCCACATATTGTTGCAACATCACTTCCACCAATCCCTTTCTTTCTCCAATTTAACCATTCATTTTTTGATAGTTTTTTGGTACTTGTTATTACATCAATCATAATAAACCTCCACCTATAAATTATTTTTGTTTGCTATTTAATTTGATTAAATATTTATCCGAATTTTATGATCCTTAATTAGGGTCATCCGATGCAATCGGATAAGCTTTAGGATTCAAAATTATAATATATAATCAAAATGATTAAATATGACAGATGTAACCTATAAAAACTCATATAATAACGGGGTAACTTTAGAGATGCAAATTTGATTTTTACAACAATTTTTGTGATATTATTTGCAAAAAAAAAATGCATGTAATTTTTACTTAATTACATACATTTTCGCTTTACTTTAGTTCGTATAATAAGAAAGATCCGAACTAAAACTTATTCTTTTCCAGAACATACCACAGTAATTTTTAAAACAATTAATAATATTAGAAATGTAAGCGTCAAATATACCGGTACCTGTTAATATAAATATTCAATGATATAATTCTCCTAAAAGATCAAGAAGTTAAATTTAGAAACCAGAGTTTTTGTAGTGATGTACAAAAACTTCAAAAAGTCTAATTAAACTTTTTGAATAAAATGTAATGTAGGAGAAAATTATGCGAGTAAGCCAATTAACCCATGAGATTAATTATCAAAAGTGGAGTGTGATAATTGAAGAGTGCCGTAATAGTGGTATGCAGGTTTCTAAATGGTGTAAAGAAAAAGATGTGAGTTTAAGGCAATACTACTACTGGCAAAATAAGATTTGTAAGAAGGTTTCTGAAAATCTGCCAGCTTTAAAAGAGAAAAACACTACCATTGACATTCCAACATTTACTGAAATTAAAATGCCCTCAATCAATGAAATAGGAGAAATAGCTTTAACAGTATCCATAAATGATGCTACGGTTCAAATACATAATTACGCTGATGAAAGTACAGTAGCTGCAGCATTGAGGATAATTAAATCATTATGATTAAGGACTTCTCTAAAGCAAGTCATATATACATTGCCTGTGGTTATACAGATATGAGAAGAGGAATAGATGGACTGGTGTCGATTGTTCAACAAATATTTAAGTTAGATCCATTTGAAGATAGTATCTTCTTGTTTTGTGGAAAAAAGCCAAATAGAATAAAGGCTCTTTATTGGGATGATAACGGATTTGTAGTTCTATACAAAAGATTAGAAGAAGGAAAATTTCAGTGGCCAAGAAGTGACAATGAGGTTCGTGATTTAACAATGCAACAACTAAGATGGTTAATGGAGGGTCTAAGTATTGAGCAACCAAAGGCTCATAAAACTGTTTCGGGAATAGATTTAATATGATGTAAAAACGCCGTTAAAACATTGAAAATTGAACTAAAATTCGAAATAAAGTACTTGTATAAAACATGCAAATATGATATAATAAAGTCATGAAAAACATTGAAATTAACGCAAAAACATCAGAAGAGGAAATAACGATTTCTCTTAAAGAATATAATAATTTAATAACTCAGAACAAAAAATTGGCACAGGATCTTGAGTGGTTGAAGGAAACAATAAGACTAAACAACAGAAAGATGTTTGGTTCTTCATCAGAAAAAACTGAAGATAGCGCACAATTAAATGTTTTCAACGAAGCTGAAGAATTTGCTGACATAAGAAAACCGGAGCCAGAGCTGGAAGAAGTTAAGTCTCATTACAGGAAGAAAAAAACGAAAAAAGATAGGCTTCCAGAAGATTTACCGGTAGAGATTGTTGAATACAGATTAAACGAAGATGAGCAAAATTGCCCTAATTGTGGAGAAGAACTACATGAAATGGGCAAAGAAGTCGTAAGAGAAGAACTAAAGATAATACCTGCACAAGCTGTAATAGTTCAGCATGTCAGATATACATATTCATGCAGGAACTGCGAAAAAACAGGTACAGAAGTACCTGTAATTAAAGCACCCGTTAAAAATGCCATAATAAAAGGTGGTTTTGCTTCACCTGAAGCTGTGGCATATATTATGACACAAAAGTACCTAATGGATATTCCATTGTATAGACAAGAAAATGACTTTAAAAGAAGAGATATTCAGTTATCCAGACAAACAATGGCAAACTGGATAATGAAAAGCTCTGAGGACTGGCTGAAGCCTGTGTATGATGCACTTCACAAGAAATTGATAAGTTGCACAACAGGCCACGCTGATGAAACTACGGTTCAAGTTTTAAAGGAACCGGGAAAGAAACCTCAGAGCAAAAGCTACATGTGGCTTTACAGAACAGGGCAATACGAAAAAGATCAAATTGCTCTATATGATTACCGAAGCAGCCGAAATGCAGTGCATGCACAAAATTTTTTAAAAGGCTTTTCGGGCTATTTGCATTGCGATGGTTATCAGGTGTATAAAAAGCTTGCAAATGTAACATTAGTTCAATGTCTAGCCCACTCAAGACGTAAATTTGATGAAGCTTTAACATGCTTAAAAGAAGAAGAGCGAAAAGATTCTAAAGCTGCGATCGGATTAGCATATTGCAATAAATTGTTTAAAATAGAAAAAGACATTGAGGATATGTCACCTGAAGAAAAACATATTAAACGGCAAGAGTTATCAAAACCAGTTCTTGACGGTTTTTATGCATGGCTAAACTCATTTACACCAGCAAAACAAAGCCATCTTGGAAATGCTGTTACATATACACTAAATCAATGGCAGAACCTTCAAAACTATTTGTTAGACGGCAGATTAAATATATGTAACAACAGTGCTGAGCACTTAGCCAAAAGCTTTGCCTTATGCAGAAAGAATTTCTTGTTTTCAAATACACCAAGAGGTGCAGAAGCAAGTGCTACTGTTATGAGTATAATAGAGACAGCAAAGCTCAATAAAATAGATTCATTTAAGTATTTAACATACATTTTTAAAACAGCTCCGCAACTGGATATGACCAAAGAAGAAGTTGTAGAGAAATTATTACCGGAGGTGTTTTTGAATGGCCAGAAAGAAAACGCCTAACATAGATTTTATCATTGGAATGGCAGAAGATTTTGTAAATGGTGGAGACCATATAGGTTTTGTATTAGACTTTACTTACTACTTTATTCAAAAGTACGATAAAATGTTTAAAGAAGATGAAATGCTTGCAGATATGATTAATTATTATCTTTTTGAAAAAGCATTTGATATCCATAAGAATGACCCGGAAGAAAAACTTAGGAAAGTTATGAAAAAAGCTCTTAAAGAATTAAAATCTGACGATATTGATATTTATTAAAAGCCCAGCAAAAATGCTGGGCTAAAAAATTAAGTAATCAAATGTTTATTAAGGATGGGCGCATTTGACGCTTACTTAGAAATTCCATGCAACCAAACTTTAATTGAAGTCAACACCAATTATTCCCAATATAATCAGAAATATAATAAAACGTGCCATTTTTATTTCTCTCACTTTTATTTGCATAAAATTATTGAGCCTTCCATTGCACCATAATTAATTGTTATTTTTGGGTAGTTATGTGCAAAAGAAAAAATATAGTTATTATACTCTTCTAAATCACACGCTCTAACTTCAAATATTCTGTAAAGTTCGTTAGTTTCTAACCCGTTTTTCAATTCAGCGCAACCAACTATACCGTCTTCTTCACAACCCTTTTTCCTAATAAAAATCTTATGAAATTTAAAATCGAAACTATATATTTCATTATTTGTATTAATAATAAGCGGTAATACCTTTATCTCTTTAGTCAATTCGCTTATATCATTTTGCACATCAATAAAAAATGCTATATACTCAATAACACCAGATTCTTGATTTTTATTAACTATTTGCTTAAAACTTATTGTCTGGACTCTTTTTCTATTATCCAAGCAATTAGGCAACTGATCTTGAACTTCCATCAAAATATCTTCAACTATCTTCATAACATAATCGTTAGTTTCTTTAACTTTATTAAGAGCATTTACTGTTGGATACGCTACACCTTTATAAACAAATTCTCTTATTAAAAATTCATTAGAATTTCCAAACATGATGCTATTTTTAACGGTAACAAGAATAGTTTTTATGTGCTTTATGTAGTTATCGAAAGCCCTCAAATACATAAATGTATTATTATTTTTATTATCTTTTAATAGAGTTTTCAATCTTATAAAATTAGATTTGCGATTTAATTTGGTTAATACATTTTTAACAAGACAAGGGTCAGTAACATCATTAGATTGATCACCAAGCAATGCCGCATTAATAATTTGAAATAAAATATCCATACTAATTCTTGCATAATGAAAAAATTCCATTGTATTTTTTCGCAAGAAGATAGAATCATTAATAATAACCCCTGCAATATCTAAGTCAGTACAATGTAAATCTTCTTCTCTACCATATACTTTTCCTGTTTTAACTGCTGTTTCCAATATTTTTTGTCCCTGAGTAGATAAAGCTTGTCTCCTATGAGTATATACCCCTTCCAACAATTTATAAGATAAATTCATATAGGTAAGGGTTTCTCTCAAACTTTCAACATATTGCCAAGTATCATAAACTTTTTGTTGTGCTAACGATACTTGAAAAGCTTTTAAATCAATAGGCATCTTGTATTTCCCTCCATTGCTACACCATTAATTAAAATATGGCGTGCTGTTCTCATATTTGTTAATTATATTTAACGGCAAATAAACAGTAGTTTATACCTAAATGAAACATGAAATAATCAATTGCTCCTATTACATAATAATATTTACTTCGGAATATACTACTTATGCTAACTACTAATTTTTTAATATTATATCATAAATTGTAAAATTTTCCAAACCATTATATCATTTCCAAAAGAAGTTAGTGTTTATTTTACATAATTGCAATCTCATTTAAACCCATTAACATTTAAATAAAAAGAATAAATGATGAGAGGTGTTATAAAAGATGTTTGCAGAATATGAGGATTTAATAGATATTGAAACATTAATGGAAATTTTGTGCATAGGGCGTAATAAAGCATATGATCTCGTTAATTCAAAAGATATAGGAGCATGTAAAATAGGCAAGAGCTGGAAGATTCCTAAAAAGAATGTGATAGATTTTTTAGAAAGAGCATGCAGAAATCGTAGCTAATAATTATTTATATTCTATTCGATTTATTCAAGTTTTCTTATCATTAATTTATCACTTAAAAAGTTAATTATCACCTGTTTTTATTAAAACTTATATAACATATAAATAATATATACTATAAAATATATGGGGCGAAGCCCATATATTTTTTTGGGGAAGGGCATTTCGAGGTTCGGTGCAAAAGTTGCACCTCACCTTGCCCTTCCCCCCATCTTCACGAAATTTAAATTTTACTTATCTCTTTAAATATTAGATTTTATAGAACAAAATATAACGTCATGACAGGTTTTTCTTGTCATGACATATTTTTTTGCTTAAATTCCAATCACTTACATATGCACGTAATTTTTTGTCATTCCTAAATTATCTTGTCCGTCAGATGATTTTTTGTCACTATCCTATATAAGAAATAATGACAAAGAATGAAATGACAGCCACATACAACTTCTATATATTATTAATTAATATTAAGAACTTCTGTTCATATAAAATTCATCAATTCATTAACCCCTTGTACGTTTATTTTTTATTTTATAATGAAACACGGAAATACTTAATTTTGAAAACATAAATCCGATTTGACTAATGTTCAATGTATATTTTTTCATCTAATTTTATTAAATATCATGTCCGTCAAGTGTTTTTTTGTCACTGCCCTATATAAGAAATAAAGACAAAAAGATTATGACAGACAAATTAAAAATAACATTTATAACAATAAAATTTCAATTCCTTCAAATATTAAATATTAATATTATTAGAAAAACTTTCTCTGCTTCTATTAATTATTTTTATTTGATTCAGTATGCTATCAGGAGTAACTTCTTCATATTTGCTGCGCAGTTTCATGAAATACATAAATTCTTCTACCATATTGAATTTTAAATTATCTTTCCCTGAATATTTGAATTCCGATATATTATTCGAATTTATTTGCAAAGTATTTAGTATAGAATATTCTAAAATATCGTAAACTTTAGATTTTTTCCTGCTTTTTTCCTCATAGCTTTTTTCATTAAAATACTCTTTGAAGTTTGCTGGTATATCATTTATAAGAATCCTCGAATAAATTTTATTAACATAGTTTAACAATAATGTATTTAAATCCTCTAATGACTTATTTAATCTTTTTACATAATAATTATATAATGTGATAAAAAATGTTTTTTCAAATATAGGAAATGTTCCCATAATTAAAAACTCTAAACTTTCACATGAAAATTCATGTATTCTGTTTGCATAATCGTTATTATCTTCATACCTAGCATGACCAAAATATTCAACAAAAATATTTCTTGAAAAAACATTAGGTAACATACTACATAAATTAAGAATACTTTTATCTGCATTTAGTAAGTACTCTCCATTATCCTTATTTATATAATATTTAATTAAATCACTATTTAATAATCTCTCTTTTTTATAATAGAGAAGCATTTCGTCAATTTCTGTTAATTTATATGTTGTATCCTGATTTAACATGGACTTCACATGGTTTAAAGAGCTGCTTATTGCACAATTATAATATTTTGAAAGGAATTTACTAATATTAATATTACTGTCTCTATAATCCTTTGAATTTAAAACCCTTTCAATAAGTTCATACGAATTAAACTTTTTTAATTTTGTCATAACCATATAAGAAAAATTACTTAAAAATAAAGGGAATGAAACTTCATACTTTCCTAATTCTGGATTAATATAATTGCATTTTATTCTTATATCTAATGTGCGAAGTAAATAATTATCCTTACCTCCATCGGAATTAAATGAACTTTTTATTGTATTTTCAATAACCCTCTGGTTGCTTTGTTCAATATACTTCAGGTCATTTGATTCCAGCAATTTTTCATTAATAATTGAATTATGTCCATTACACCTAACTTTATTTGCTAAGTCTGGAATTGAAACATGTTTATTATTATACAACATATGTTGAACAGTATATAAAGCCGCAATAACGCAATGGTCAAATATATGCTTCTCATAGTCATTTTTATAATTATCAGCAATCTCGGTTTTTAGTTTTAAATTTTCTATTTGGTATGACCATGAAAAGTAGAATGCTTCCTTATAACAGTGCTTATATATTTGCTCTATTAGCTCAACATCATTATCTGCATTAATTTCACGAATAGTATTAGTGCTTATTCCAAGATGGTCGTTTAGAACCTGTTCTTCTTCAATTTGTTTTTTTATATTTTTATAAACATAAAAATCACACATAATAAATTTCTCCTGTACTTTTTTAAAACAAAATAAAATTTTTGTTTAAGGAAAGTGATTTTAAAAAAAATTAGAAAACTGTATATTACATTATAACACAAAGCAAAATGAAAGGAGAAAAAATTAATGAATATTATTGAAAAAGATGATCCACTTTACAATGCTTACAGCTATTATCGCTCCTACTATGAGGAAAATTATGAAATTCAAAGCATTATGAGGATTAAGAAACAACCAGTACCAGTTGAAACAGGATTTACAAAATCAAAATATGATTGGAGGGATGATGAGAGGATAAAGCTTGTAAAGCTTCCCAAAATAAATGTATCTGATGGAATTGGAGAAGACTACCTTACATGGACTCGTGGCTCCGCCTACATGATAAGTGCTCAAACAGGTATGGGCAAGAATTTTTTCGTTTCTGAATATCTATTGAAATATGCAATTGAGAAGGGCTTAAAAATAATTATTTTTCTAAATAGGATCGCTTTAGCTAGACAAGTAAAAAAAGATATAGCCCAAAAGCAAGGCATTTCTTTCCCTTCAGATTATACCACACGTGAGTTAGACGAAAGAGAGGTATTTGGCTGTGTAACCATCAAAACATACCAGAGAATAATATATGATTTGAAAAATTCTCGGATACTGGACATGCATAACGGTAAAATATTAGATCGAGATTTTGATATATGTGTATTTGACGAGTGCCATCAATATTGTAATGACAGTGGCATGACTAGCCATAGCTACATTTCACTTAAAGAACTAAGAAAATACTATCATAACAGCATAAGACTATATATGACAAGTACTCCTAATGAAGTAGCTCCTTGGATTATTGAAGTTGAACGCATAATGACAGTATTAGAACGTACAATAAGAATATCTAATCCTTTGTTATCATGGTCAAGTCCTAATACAATAAAGTGTTACGACTTCAAGAGAGATTATTCATTTGTAAAAACTAGATATTTTCGATCGATTGAGCAAATTATTGAAAAAATCTTAGAGGACAAAACTGATTTCAAATGGATAATATATGTTAGAAGCAAGGCTGAAGGAAGAGAAATAACTGAAAAATTAGGAGATAAAGTTGCTGTTTTTATAGACTCTTCTTCTAAAAAGGCTACTGGCACAAACAATGACACATTTGAAGAAATAATTAATAATGAGAAATTTAGTACAAAAGTACTTGTAACAACGACAGTTTTAGATAATGGCGCTAATATTAAAGATTCAAAGCTAAAGCATATTGTAATAATGACAATCGATGAAACGGTTCTTATTCAAACGCTAGGTAGAAAAAGAAGGTCAAGTGATAAAGAGGAAGTGTATCTTTACATACAAAATTTAACAGAAAATCGAATTTCAAACTTTATTAACAGTATTCAAGATAAGCTTGACGCATATGACCTTTCTGATAAAAGAGATTTAATTTTTAAAAGGGACTACCTCACTGATAATCCTGACGGTTATGAAAAAATATGCAAGCTATACTATTTTAAAAATAGAAGCAAAATTGAGTGGAATCCTATAGCCATTAGTAAATTACAGAATGATAAAAGTCGCCTAGAAGAAATAAAAAATAAAATTAAAAATGGTGATGATGATGCATTTATTAAGGAGCAGCTTTCATGGCTCGGACTAGAAGGGACTTTTGATAAAAAAAATTATATAGATAATAAGCAGTCAGAAGACAACCTAAATGACTTTGTAAATTTCTTAGAACAGTTTGTTGACAAGCCTATAGGCGAAAATGAACAGGAGAAATTTAAATATGATTTTACAGACAAATGCATTAAAGCATATGGTAAACGAAAAAATGAAAAGGGTCAGGACAAAGACCGTAATGACAGAGTATATAGTATAGATATTGTGGCAGAAAGGTTAATAACAAATAATTTACCTTACACTATAGAATCAGCGAATGGTGTATGGACAATTAAAAGGAAGATAGATTTGGAGGATTTGAAATGAAAAAGCTCAAGTTTTATGGGGTACGAGTTGGAAGAATACCAGGAATTTATTACTCTTGGGAAGAGTGCAAGAAACAGGTTATTGGTTATACTGGGGCAGAATTCGAGTCATTTGACTCAAAAATTGATGCAATAGCGTACATGCGTCAAGTAAGAAGTTACTATGTAGTTAGAAAAGGTCATAAGCCTGGCGTGTATAAGTCTTATGAAGATTGCATGAAACAGGTTATTGGATACCATAATCCAGTTTTCAGAAAATTTTACTCAGAGGAAGAAGCATATAGTTTTTTATATTCTTAAAATAAATGGAAGGATACGTTTTTATATTTACATATTATATAAATAAGCATATATCAGGAGGTAATAAAAATGGAAGCTAATAATACAAACATATTGACAGTAGAAGATGTGTCACAAATACTGAAAATTGGCAGAAATAAAGCATATGAACTCTTTAATATTGAAGGATTCCCTTCTTTTAAGGTTGGAAAATTATTGAGGATTTCTGAGTCAGATTTTAAAGACTGGATAAGTAAACAAGCATTGTAGAGCAATAATGGACATGCTCTTTAAGTATGTCAAATTTCATTTAATAATTTTAGGAGGAAATAACTATGTCAAGTTCTAATAAAGTTACAAAAGAGGAATCAAAATTTTATAAAGCTGCTGACGTTGCTTCTATTCTTGGAGTGTCAGAAACAACAGCTTATAGGATGATAAGAAGTATGAATCAAGACTTAAAGAAGCAAGGATATTATATTGTTGCAGGTAAAATAGCAAGACGTTACTTCGAAGAAAAGATATGTATTTAAAACTAACCATACTATCATAAAAAGGTTGGTAAATATTGAGGTATTAGAGCCCTTACAATTATCAATCAACTATTTAATATAATTATTTTTACAGATAAAAACAGCTTCCTGACTGCAATCAAGAAGCTGTTTTATGTAGATACCTTAAAACCTAAAGGATTAATGGATTAATATGGTAATAATTTAACAAATGTATTATCAAAAAGCCTTATACTATGTAGGTTCATTTTACACCATAATTAAGAAAGGAATGATATAATGCCTGTATATAAAAATGAAAGCAAAGGCACGTGGTATGCCAAATTCAATTATAAGGATTGGCAAGGTAATACTAAACAAAAGAAAAAAGAAGGATTTAAAACCCAAAAAGAAGCAAAAGCTTTTGAAAGAGAATTCCTCAACAAAGCACATGCAAGTTGTGACATGACTTTTGGAAGCCTAGTTGAGCTATATAAAGAAGATTGCAAAAGCAGGTTGAAACCAACAACATTAGATAATAAAAAATTTATTATTGATTACAGGGTATTACCTTTTTTTGAAAACATGCCTATTAATACTATAACTGCAACAACAGTCAGAAAATGGCAAAATGAACTGATTTCTAGTGAAGAAAATTATAGCCAAACATATTTAAAAACAATACACAATCAACTTTCAGCTATATTTAATTTTGCATGCAAATATTATAAATTACCTGAAAACCCTGCAAGAACATGCGGAAGTATTGGAAAAAAGAATGCTGATTCAATGCAATTTTGGACAGTTCATGAATTTAATAAGTTTATTGCTGTTGTTGAAGATAAATTGATTTCAAAGGTTTGTTTTGAAATTCTGTTTTGGACAGGCATTAGATCAGGCGAATTATTAGCTTTAACACTAACTGATTTTAATTTTGAAAATAAAACATTGAGTATAAATAAAAATTATGCTAGACTTAATAGAGAAGATTTAATTCTTGAACCGAAGACACCCAAAAGCAAAAGAGTTGTTACAATACCAACTTTTTTATGCGACCTGGTTCAAGAATATGCAAACAAATTATATGAATATGAGCCTAATGAAAGATTGCTTCAAATAACCAAAACATATTTAAATAAAGAAATGGTTAGAGGATGTAAAAAATCAAGTGTTAAAAAAATAAGAGTTCATGATTTAAGACATTCACACGCATCACTTTTAATAGAAATGGGGTTTTCCCCTTTGTTAATATCTGAAAGACTTGGTCATGAAAATATTGAAACAACATTAAACACTTATTCACATTTATATCCAAACAAACAAAGTCAAGTTTCTGATAAGCTTCAACTACTTAACCAAGAATCAATCAACAATTCCATAGAAAATAATAAAAATTTTTAAAAGTGTACGTTTTATGTACGAAGAACATAAAAACAAACCTTGAAAAGCTCAATATTGCAAGCTTTTCAAGGTTTTTATTTTCTATTCCCACTCAATAGTAGCTGGTGGCTTGCTCGTAATGTCGTAAACAATTCTATTTACATTATCCACTTCATTAACTATTCTATTACTTACTTTTTCCAATACCCCATATGGTATTCTTGCCCAATCTGAAGTCATGCCGTCTGTTGAGTTAACAGCTCTTAGTGCTACAGTGTGTGAATATGTTCTTTCGTCTCCCATAACCCCTACACTTCTGATGTTTGGGAGGCATGCAAAATATTGCCATATTTTGTTTTGAAGACCTGCTTTTTTAACTTCATCTCTGAATATAAAGTCAGCTTCTCTTATGATTTTTAATTTATCTTCCGTTACTTCTCCTAGACAACGGATTGCTAAGCCTGGTCCTGGGAATGGCTGTCTTTCTACAACTTCTTCAGGTATTCCTAGTTCTCTTCCGACCTGTCGCACCTCATCCTTGAACAACTGACGAAGTGGTTCTAAAAGTTCAAAATCCACATCCTCAGGAAGTCCTCCAACATTGTGGTGGCTTTTTATAACTGATGCTGTTGCTGTTCCGCTTTCTATAACGTCAGGATAAATTGTTCCTTGAACAAGATAATCAATATGACCGAATTCTTCTTTTAATTTTTGTTTTTCTTCTTCAAATACACGGATGAATTCTTCGCCTATTATTTTTCTTTTTTGTTCAGGCTCTGTAACTCCTGCTAATTTTCCCAGGAATCTTTCACCTGCATTCACTCTGATTAAATTCATGTTGAATTTTTCTTTAAATATCTTTTCTACCTGATCTCCTTCATCTTTTCTCAATAGACCATGGTCAACAAATACACATATTAAATTTGAACCAATTGCTTTGTGCACCATTACTGCTGCAACAGATGAGTCTACACCGCCTGACATGGCACACAATGCCTTTTTATCTCCAACCTGAGCTTTTATACTTGCAATGGATTCTTCTGCGAAATTTCCCATATTCCAGTCCTTAGACATTCCACTTACATTAAATAAAAAGTTTTGGATTATTTCTCTTCCCTTTTCAGTATGCTCAACCTCAGGATGGAACTGCACTGCATAAATTTTCTTATCTTCATTTTTCATGGCACATACGGGACATGTTTCAGAGCTTGCAGTAATTTCAAAGCCTTCAGGTGCTCTTTCTATATAATCTGTATGACTCATCCAGCACAAAGTGTCTTGTGCTATTCCATTGAACAACTTGTCATCTGACAATATATGAAGCTTAACCCTTCCATATTCTCTGGAATCTGCTCTATTTACCTTTCCACCGAATTCCTGTGCTATAAATTGTCCGCCATAGCAAATGCCAAGAACAGGAACTCCCAAATCAAACACTTCCTTTGAAATGCTTGGAGCATTCTCAACATACACACTTGCTGGTCCTCCTGATAAAATAATTCCATCAGGGTTCTTTTCCTTTATTTTATCAATTGAATATGTGTATGGCACTATTTCACAATACACATTGGCTTCTCTAACTCTTCTTGCTATGAGTTGACTGTACTGTGCACCAAAATCAACTATTAATATCATATTTTAACTCCTCTTAGGTAGACGACCTTTACTTTTTATATAAGATTATCAAAAAAACATATTCATGTCAATTAATAAATAATCAACCCGAAAATATATAACGCTTCCAAATAAATATTAAATATTAAATATTAAATAACAACTAATTTCTTTTGCAGCATAAAATACAAAAAAAAGCAGGCTTTCACCTGCTTAACATATATAATATTTATGTTTATCATTTTTTCTTAGGCATTGTATGAATAGCTTCGCCTATGCAGCCGCAAACTGCTTCATAAAATACTTCAGATAGTGTGGGATGTGCAAATACGGATTCTTTTATCTGTTCAACTGTGAGTCCATTTTGAATAGCCAATGAGCCATCATGAATTATATCGCTTGAATGAGGTCCCATTATGTGAACTCCAATTATTTTATGGCTTTCTTTTTCAGCCATTACCTTTACAAATCCTTCACCTTCACCCATTGTAAGCGCTTTGCCGTTTGCTCCGAACATTGACTTGCCTACAATGTATTCCACATTGTTTTCTTTTGCTTCATCTTCTGTCATTCCAACTGATGCTGCTTCTGGGAAAGTAAATACACAGGATGGCACTGCATTGTAATTTATCTTGGAGTTGTGTCCATAAATATTTTCAACACATACCTTTCCTTCTTCTGATGCTACATGTGCAAGCATAATTCCACCTATAACATCTCCTACCGCATAAATACCTTCTGCTGATGTTTTGTAATTTCCATCAACTTTTATACCTTTTCTATCATATTCAATGCCTGCTGATTCCAGATTTAAACCATCCAAATTAGGCTTTCTGCCTGCTGCTGATAATAAATAATCACAAACAAATTCTGTTGTTCCTTTGTCATTACCTACAATAATTTTCAGTCCTTCATCAGTAGTTTGAACTTCTTTTAATGCTGAACCTGTTACTACCTTAATTCCTTGTTTTTTCAGGTAAACAGTAAGTTTTTTAGAAAGCTCATCGTCTAATCTGTACAAAATCTTAGGTAGAAATTCTATAATTGTTACTTGGCTGCCAAGAGAAGCGAAAATTCCGGCGAATTCAACTCCAACTACGCCTCCGCCCAGTATAGCCAGAGTTTTAGGAACTTGTTCGAAGCCTAATATATCATCACTTGTCACTACTCCAGGTAAATCAATCCCAGGAACAGGTACTGATGAAGTTGAAGAACCTGTTGCAATTATTATGTTTGCTGCAGTTATTTCTTCAACACCATTTTCAGTAACAACTTCAATAGTTTTATTTCCTTTAAATGATGCTCTTCCATTGATAACTTCTACTGCGTTTCCTTTTAATAATTGGTCTATGCCCATTACCAGCTTATTCACGACTTCATTTTTTCTTTTTTGTACCTTAGTCATATCAAAGCTATAGTCGCTTAATTGCACACCGAATTCATCCATGTTTTTTAAGGAATTCACTATTTCAGCATTCTTATAAAGAGCCTTAGTAGGTATGCATCCTCTGTTCAAGCAAGTTCCACCAACTCTGTCTTCTTCTATGAGTGTTACCTTAGCTCCAAGCTGAGCTCCTCTTATTGCTGCTTCATAACCGCCTGGACCTCCGCCTATTATTACTAAATCTCTTTCCATAATTCACCTATTTATTGTAGCGAACAATTGGCTTTCTTGCTGCAGTCGCTTCATCAAGTCTTGATACTATTGTTGTGTGTGGTGCAGAATGAACTAATTCAGGATCATTTTCTGCTTCATCTGCTATTTGTCTCATTACAGCTATAAATTCATCCATAGTTTCCTTTGATTCGCATTCTGTAGGCTCAATCATCATTGCCTCAGAAACGATTAACGGGAAGTAAATAGTTGGTGGATGATATCCAAAGTCTAAGAGACGCTTTGCAATATCCAATGTGGATACTCCGTTTTTCTTCTGCCAGTCTCCTGAAAATACACACTCATGCATGCATTCTCTGTCCAAAGGCAAGTAATATTTGTCCTTTAATTTAC
>JBFXJF010000029.1:0-26451 GCA_050175155.1 Vulcanibacillus sp. | reverse complement strand
ACAAAGGAATTGGGAGCTTTAAATAACATTAAAAAGAACAATACAAAAGCAATGATTAGTACATTACTTTTAGTGGTTCCATTAGCAGCATTGGCTTTTATAGCCGGTTATCCATTTCTAACTATGCAATAAAAATGTTAAATGGTTCTATATTCTAAAAAAAGGAAGAGATTATGAAGTTAAAGAAATTGTTATTTAATGAAAAAGGTACAGCCGTTTTAAGTTACATTGTAATTGTAATGGTTACTATAGCAATTGCAGTAAGTATTGTGCCGGCTTTTGACGAAGCTGTGCATAGTAGGAGCGGTAAGATAGTTAACGTGTTTAATTCGACAGATACCATTGTAGTCGATTAATAATAAAAAATAATAATATATTAGAGGAGAAACATATGAAGAATTTAAAAAATCAAATTAAAAAGGCTTTAAATAATCAGAGAGGAGATATATTGCAGTTAATAATAGTAATTGTAATAGTAGTAGTTATAGCGGTAACAGCTTTGCCAGGAATAATGTCAGGAATTACAGATAAAGGAACAGATGCAGTTAGTCAATTAGACAATATTGACACTTTGTTTGAAGCAGAAGATTAAGACAAAGGAACAAAAGGAGAAAACCAATGTTTAAATATTTAAAAAACGTAGAGAAGTCAATGTTTAAATATTTAAAAAACGAAAGAGGAGATGGCAATATACTTGCATTTATAATTTTGTCACCAATATTTCTATGGATATTTCTTTACATTATAATGGGTGGTTCGTTTTTGTTGGAAATTAATCAAATGACAGCGATTGCAAATAAGTCACTTGATGAAGCTTTGATAGAAGGTCAGTATACTACTGACCTTCAAGAACATTTAAGGCAAGAATTAATAGACTCAGGTTTTACAGAGGATAGCCTAGAAATTACGATAACACCAACTGCCGCAGGCGATGGAAGTAATTCCACTTATGTAATAAGAGGTAATTTGATAGAAGTAAAGGTTATATATAAAAAACCTCATAGATTTTATTATACAAACCTGAAAGTTGGTGGAGAGAGTAAGTATTGGATAGGTACAAAAATACAGGGGATGAGTGAACAATGGTAAAATTCCTTAAAAATCAACGTGGTAATGCGTATATATTTCTGATAATTTTCATATTTGCTTTTATATGGATATCAACCTTAGTCATTGATTATAGTAATTTAAATATACAGACAAAGAAAATCAAATATGCAATGAACAGAGCTGTTAAGGCTGCTGCATTGCAAATTCAAGAAGGCAATGATGGCAATTTGACTGAAGGAGAAAGTCTTGCAAATGGAATTTTTCTGATTGATGAAGAAAAGGCTGAAGAAGTTTTCAAAGATGTTTTAGCCAGTAATTTAGGGCTTGATGAAGTGTCGTTAGAGCCACTGGAGAACAGTGTGTTATATGAAAAACCGATAATTAGAGAATTTGAGGTAATAAACAGTTATCCTTCAAATTATCTTTCTCATGTAATTAACCAAACTTATGAAATTGAACATCCGAGTGTGGTTGCTACATTAGAGTTTAAAGTTAAAAGCACTTTTTTAGTAACAGATATACAGATAAATAAGTTTTCGGGGAGTCAACTTACAAGTGTGTATGATTAATAATTAATATATATGAGAGACAATGATGCTATTAGCTAATGCAGCATCATTTTTATAAAGGAGAGTTTTAATGCAAATAGTAAATACCTTAAGACTGGTTAGACACAGTATAAGAGTAGGTATTCTTTCATACAAGATTGCTAATAGAATGAAGCTTACAGGAATACAACGTCGTAGGCTACTGGTAGCAGGATTATTACATGATATAGGGAAAATAAAATTAAACCAGAGTATATTGAACAAAAAAGGTAATCTTTCAAACGAAGAATTTGAGCATATAAAGCAACATGTGAATTTAGGCGTGCAGATATTAAAAAAATATAAGATTCCCCAAAGCATATATAATATAGTTAAACAACATCACGAAACACCATTTGGGACGGGTTATCCTATAGGATTAAAAGATGATGAAATTTCTATAGAAGCAAAGATATTACGAACGGCTGATGTTTATGATGCATTAACATCAAACCGTTCCTATAGAAAAAAACATTCAATGGAAGAAGCGATAGAGATAATGAAAAGAGAAAATATATATGGATTAATAAATTATATGATAAATCAAAAAGATATTGACAGGATCAGAAAGTTAAAAAATTTAATAAGCTGACTAGAAGAAAAATACAAATATACATATAAGCATTTATATTAGCATATACGATTATACATTGAAAAATCAACGATTATTGATAAAATATCATTGCAAAAATTACAAAAATATGGTAGAATGTAGATAGTAAAAGAGAATTATATTTGGTATTATATACAAACAAACAATAAAATATAACAAGTGACTAGGAGGCAAGGAAATAATGAAAAAAGCGACATTTTTGATATTAGTAATAGCACTTTTACTAACAATAGTTGTGTATGGTGTAGAAAATGATTTTACAGATGTAAAAAATACGGATTGGTTTTATGATACATTAAATGAAATTGTGGATAAAAATATTATAGATGGATATCCTGATGGAACATTTAAGCCTCAAGAAAACATATCAAGAGCAGAATTTACAAAGGTTATTGTAACAGCTTTAGAATTGGATACAGTTGAGGGAAATGCTTTTGTAGATACCGAAGAGCATTGGGCAAAAGATGTAATCAATACTGCAATAGAGAACCATATTATAGACAGAGAGGAATATGGTTACAGCTATGAGCCTGATGAAAAGATAAATAGGATTGAAATGGCGAAGATGGTTGTTAGGGCATTAGGTTTTGATGAAGATGCTAAAAGTAGAGCAAGTGAAACGACTAAATTCTCGGACAACTCTACAATTAAAGATGCTGACAAGGGTTATGTGATTATAGCAAGTGAGAATGGTATTGTAAATGGATATACAAACAATACATTTCAACCTAACGGTAAAGCAACAAGAGCAGAAGCGGCACAAATGTTAGTGAATGCTTTAAAGTACAAAGTTATCAGAGATGCAAGGACAGAAGAAGGATATGTAGACACTTCAAAATTAGAACAAGAAACTTTTGAAGAGCAAGGTTTATCAGAGGAAGTTAAAGACAAGCTTACTTCAATAAATAGGGCTACTGGGGAGATTACGTATGAACCAGACAAAATTATAGAAACTGATAGGTCTATGTTACCGATTAAATTTGGGGATATCATAATAGAAAATTATTATTATCTAGGATATGATGATTCAATTTTGCCAGAAGTATATTCGGTTTGGTGGGGTTTAGGCGGGCGTTATAATATGTTTATAATCGAAGGTAAAACTACACAGAAGATAAAAAGCTCTGACTACATAGCGGCTTTTTTGGATAAGGATAATAATATAGTTGAAGAAATGCATAATGTTATACCATGTTCAAATTTTAGTGCCTCCGATGAAGGTACTCAGAAAGTAGTCAATGCATATCCAAATATGCCAGGTACAGATGAAAGAATAGAAGCAAATGAAGATTTTACATTTATATATTTAAAAATGGAAAAAAACTTTGAACAAGCAGAAACGGTTGTGTTGAGAAATAAAGGATATTACGGAACTGAAACAGAAGATGTTCTGATATTTCCTATGAAGTAGGTGATGCAAGTTGAGAAGAAGGGATAAATTTAAAAGAGTGATGGCATTAGCCCTCACTTTTTTAACGGTTTTAAGTATACCAACTCCTATTAATTTAAATACAAAAGCATATGCGGAAGATATTCCGGAAGAAGCTTTATCATATTATGGAATACCTGGGTATTTTGGATATTGGTATGAGGATTGGAATGATGGATATTTTTATCAAGAGTGGGGAACGGCTAGTAAAAAACAATTACCAGATATGTCTACAGGTGATAAACAATTGTACGATATAGTGTTTACTACAATTAATGTACCTATAGATAAAGAAATAAATAGGGTTGTAGTATATAAAACTCCCGCTGATGATACCGGTATAACAGTAGGAACACCAGAAACAATGGATTATTATACATCCTTAGACTCTTCAGGTGTTGTAGGTAGAAATTTTACACCTAAATCTGATGGTACAACAGACGTAGATTTAGTTGTCGATATGCTAGTTTTATCTACATCAAATGCAGAGGTAAAAGGTTCAGTATATAAAACATATATACATTTCGTGGTAGAATATGTAGATAAAGCATACTTAGAAGATCCTTTTCAATGGAAAATAGACCACGGATTAATACAAACAGATGTAACTGCATCGTTAGAAATAGATGCACCTAATGATATAGTTTGGAATTATAAAGAATTTGAGAATAACAGAAGTAAGTCAATAGATGTTGAATTAGATGCAAGTGGTACTCAATCTGACTTAGACATAACTGATTATGACTATACATTGAGCGTGAACGGAGATGTATCGAGTTATAACGGAACAAGCTCACAGTATAGTAAGGATTATAATATATACCCAGAAGACGTAAGTGATAATGAAATACAAGTGAATGCAAGTGTAACAGCTACAAACTCAGCTGATGTTTCAGATATGGCAGTTGAAAGTAAAACTATTACTTATAATGTAATAAACGAAGAACCAAATGCTTATTTTGACAAGAGTTCTAACAATTACGTTTCACTACCGGTTACATTGACTAATGGTTCAAGCGATCCGGAAGATGATTTAGAATATGTTAGTTGGACAATCAAGAATAGCAATGGGGATTTGATATTATACTCAAATACTGATTTAGTAACTGGAGAAGTTGAGCAAGATTATACGCCTGAATATTTTGATTCAGTTAATTTTAATTCCGATGGCGGAAATATGGTTTTCACAGAAAGTGATAATTACACAGTAGAAATATATGTAAGAGATAGCGGTGGTGGATACGGAAAGAAAAGTGATACATATACAAGAACAGTATATGTGAATACAGAGCCACAGCCACCAGTTGCAGACTTCTCAGTTTATGAGTTTGGTTATCCAAATGAAAGTATTCCTATAAAGGATATGTCAACAGACCCTAATAACGATATAGTTCAGTGGACTTGGACAAAACCAACTATAAATAAAGATGATGGTACAGTAGCTAGTGTAAGCGGCAGCTTAAGTGGAAATTCTGGTGGAAATCTTACATTCACAAAAGAAGGCACATATGACATTACTCTTAAGGTAAAAGATTATACAGGATTTGAAGATACAATTATAAAAGAAATTAAAATAATTCCACCTATTGCTGTTGCAAGAGTTACAGCCGAAGGAACATTAAAAGAAAATAGGCATGTAAAATTACATAGCAGAGACAGCCTAAGTCCAAGAACAGACCCTGTACAAACAGAAAGAAATATATGGGTAATAACTCCTTTAGATGGGCAGAGTTCAGACAGTATTAAAATTGATACGGACACATCTAACAATGAGGAAAAGAATGTAGTATTTAAGGAACCAGGCAGATATGAGGTTTATTTAAAAGTACATAATAACTTTGGTGATGCTAACCCAACACACCCTAATAGTGGGGCAAGTGAAATAAGACAAATTATAGAGATTACTTCAGATGAAAATCCTATATCACTATTTAATGTAGGCGGTGCAAATCCTAACTTTTATGACAATCCTATTAGTACATTAGTTGAAATACAACAATCAGCTTATTCTATTGATGATGACATTATAGATAAGTATGAATACGTAGTATATAGGGATATGGACGAGGATGGTAATTTCGCTGATGAAAGTGTGTATGGTACATATAATGTAGGAGATACATCTATTAATGTTAATTTTCAACAAGGTGTAAGTGGTAAGTTTAGGGTTAATCTGCAAGTAACAGAGAAGTTTGGGCAACCTACAATAGATAAATTTATTACTCCAAGCGATTTTAGAATAGCATTATCAAGTAAAGAATTTACAGTGAACTGGCTACCTGATATTACATTTGATATCCCTGAGTGGGCTTATACAGATGATATTACAACTCTTACAACTCAATTAAAAGACGAAGAGATAGGCAGTTTAAACGTAAATTGGAGTATTAAGAGAGCAAGTGAAAGTGATATAAATAATTTAATAGCTGATGATATTAATACAAGGGCAGAATATTCATTAAGCAACAATGGCGGAACAATAAAAATTAAGGATAGCGGATATTATGAATTAATTGCAACTGTGACTGATGAAGTAGGACAGTCTTATAGTTTCAGTGATAATATTAGGATTTATCCACTTCCTACAGCGGTAATAAAAGACAGTATGACTTATGGAGATACACCATTTACAACAAAAGAAAATAGAAAGTATCAGTTAAATGGAAATAGCAGCTATGCTAATGATTATTACGGAACTGAGCTTCATGCAATAGACCATTCAAAAGATTACTGGGAGATTACACCGCTTGATGGGCAAAATTCTAACGTCATCAAAGTAGCAAACGGAACAGGTGAATTAACCAATGATATAGTTAGCTCAACAACATATTTACAATTAAATGATGCATTACAAGATGATTTGCTTTTTAAAGTAAAAGGAAGATATAAGATAAAATATCAAGTAACTAATATATACGGTAAAAAATCACCTGTTACTGAACAAATTATAACAGTAGCAGAAGATACAAAACCTATTATTAGCTTTGATACAGTTCAAACTACTTATAGGGATGTTGATGATAGTAAGAGAGCTGAACTGGTAGTTTATAATCTTCAATCAAGTTCAAATGATGGTGATACATTAACTAATGCTTTGCATAGGGTTAGATATAGATTTGACTCTGATAATGATGGTAGCTATACTGATGAAGCTTGGAAAGGACCACTGACAATAGATTTTACAAATAAAAGAGCTACTGTTAAAGTATCTCATGTAGGTAATTATCAATTTGAATTTTATGTACAAGATACTTTTGGGCAGACAACAATAAATCAATTTGTAACTACAGCAGATAGAAGAAGTAACATAATTACAAAAGTTATCAAAGTTGACAATATGCCTCCGAATGTTGATTTCTCAGTTACACCTTCTAATAAGGTAGACGTTGTTTTTACGGTAGGACAGGCTGATAGTAATAAAACGCTTGAGTTGGATACGAAGATTAATAACTATGTTAAAATGTATTTAGAAGCAAATAATGCAGATTTCATTGATACAAGAATTGAGACTATAGAAACTAGTACGATATCTACGGATGAGCAAGATGCAGATGCCATATTTAATAATTGGATTAATTATCCAAATGACAGTGGCAATTGGAGAGTCTACTCAATAGAAGGTAATACTGCTATAGGCAGTACAGTTAATTCTACGGATACAAATTATGGGTGGACAGGGTTTTGGAGTGGCGATAATTCAGAAAAAGATTATACATTTGAATTTGCTATGCAACAAACTCCATCAACAGATAATGATAGTATCGGATGGACATTCAGACAGCAAAACAGTAAAAACTACTATAATACAGATAATGCTTATTATGTTTATGTCATGGACGGTGGCGGGGGATACTTTAATGGTTCAAGTGGTTCAGGGCTGTATAAAAAAGGGACTAGCGACAGCTATCCTATAAAAATTGCAAGTGATAATTTTAATTGGAGTCCAAATACACCAGTAAATATTAAAATTGATGTTAAAGGAAACAATATAAAAGTATGGAGAAATGGTGTTTTGAAGATTGATTACGAAGATAACAATAATCCTATATTGTCAGGGGGATACGGTCCATTTACACATAGCCAAGCGCATGCATACTTCTATAATTTAAAAATAACTACAGGAAATATAAAAACATTAGACGAAGTGCTGAAAGAACCGACTTGGAGAAGTGATGCATCAAAATTTGTAATAAATATTTCAGATATAAGATTACCGGAGTTAGAAACAACGTCAGATAAATATCCGGTCATTCTATCAAGAATGTTGGGTGATGGGCTATACTTTGCTGAGTTGGGTACAGATACAAATAAAACACAGATTAATAACTTTATAGCTGATAATGACGGAAGAGGTACATTTATTTATAATACGAACATGGATACAGCCCTACAGAATTTAGCTGTATGGATACTTAATACAGTAAGAAGCGCAGCAAAACCTACAACACAATACATTTTACTGAATGAAGAAATTAATTATAAGACTTATTATGAAGATTATGAACAAGACATTCAAATGGATGTGCATAACTGGAAATATGTACATGATTATGATTATTTTCAAAATGACTTAGGCAAGGTAGCTTATGATGGTTTATGGCTAACAGAGGCAAAAACATCGTTTGACAAGGTAGGAAGGTTTATTACCGAGTATAAAACGAAAGATAATCCTGTAGGTACAGATAATAGGTTCGACGAGTATAGAAAAACATCTAATATGATGAACGGACCTCTTGAAATATTTGTTCACAGGAGACCAATTGCACAATTTACAATGGCGATGCAGAAGATAATAAGTACAACAACTGCATATAGCAATCAAACAGCTATTGATTTTAGTGGTGAAGGTGGGGATTATGCACAATGGCAACCATCATATTCAGCACCATCGGGTTCAACTATAACTAAGATAGCTTTTAAAACGCCATATGCAAGTGATGATTACTGGTACAATGTGGGAGAGTTATGTATACAAGGGTATAAAAATGGAACGTGGAGCGAAATAAAGAATTATGACAGCTATGCTTATACATCTGACCCAATAAGTGACACTATAAATGTTACTGGGGCAGGTTATACACAGGTTCGAGCATATTTTAGGATGAGGGATAGTTCTGATTCAGCAAAAGGAAATCCAGGGGATAGCTATTTTAATATTGAGTACGCAACTTTAGATACAACAGGTTTTAACTTGGCTATCACAGATACATCATATGATTTAGACCATACAAATAGAACTGACAAGGGATTAATAACTCACGAGTGGTCATGGAAATTGGTCGGAGAAGATACATGGCATAGTGGTAAATTGACTTCTGGGGTTAATACAAAAGATTATTTGGTAAAATTAAGAGTTAGGGATATAGATGGAGAGAGTAGCCTTGGTGCTTGGAGCGATGAGACGGTTGTATTACTCACTAGTCAAGCAATGCCTCCAATTTCGCAGTTTGTATTATCACATAGCGTAATGGCTCAAGGTACAACTTTAGGTATAACAGATACTTCATATGATCCTAATGGTGACACAATAGACCAATGGCAATGGAAGCTTTATAGGGAAGGCATATTATTGGGTACATATACAGTTGCTAATCCACAAACTGCAATAAACTCAAAGATAATAGCTACTGGAATAGGAAATTACAGTTTAACTTTACAGGTTAAAGATTCTTCGGGTATATGGGGTGATGAGAAAGCAACATCTGATGTATATACGCAGACATTTAAAGTGGTTCCTGTAAATCATGCTCCAACTGCTGATTTTAATTTAGTCTCAAATCAGAGTCCTGCATGGACATTCCCGAGGACAGTGACAATTTCAGCAAATAAAACAGCAAGGTTTGTGACAAGGCCTACAAGTAATTTCTTTCATGAGGAATTGACCAGATTTAACACAACTATAACAGATCCTAATGGAGCTGATAACTTAGGCTTTGTGTATGAATGGACTTTAGAAAATTATAAGGTAAATAACATTGGATCAATAGGTTCTACTGCTCCTGCTTCTGTAAAAAGTTATACAACAGCAACACCATTTACAAATAGTTTTAAAGCACAAGGGTTAGATTGGGGAGCTTATAAAATAACTCTCAAAGTAACTGATAAACCAAAAATTCCTCCTTATGAGATAAATTCAGAACTATCAACATATGTTACAAAGACCTATTATCAAATACCTGATATAAGCATAAATGGAAGTTATATAAGTCCAAATACTGAAATATTAGTAGGGGATGTATTGAGCTTATCAGCTACAACTAATAAAGAGGTAACAGCGGTTACAGCAACATTAAACGGAAAAATAGTATCCTTAACAAAAGACAGCGCTGCAGGTGAAAGTGTTTATTGGAAGGGTACTTTGGAAGTGCCAAGCAGTATAACAGTTTCAGGAAATTATACTTTGCAGTTCCAAGCAAAAACAAACTATGGTAGTAATACGGGAGCAATAACAAAAGAAGTTTATCATGATTTATCACTGAATATAATTGCTTTGAGACTGATGAATTTCAGAATAACAAGTATTGTAAACCATACAGATGAAATATTTCCGTACACAAAGGATATGCTTGTAAGCAACTTGATTAATTATAAAGCTGGGTATTATGTAACATTCCAGATAGATAGCAAGGGTAATCCTGATAGTGTGAATGCTGATATTTATGAAGGCAGTACTAAAAAGCAAGATATTGCATTTACGAAAATATCTTCAGGTGGCGGAACAGAAACATGGCAAGGAAAATTTTTTACATCTGCAAGACTAGCCGAGGGTACAGAGATTAGCATAAAAGTAGATTGTACTAAAGGCGCTACAGACTATGATTATAATGTGAAAGAAAATTGGGATGGACGTTCCCTAATTACAAATGGATCTGCATTAATGGATGGCAGAGTGAATTTGACAAATTAAAAAAGTTATGAATTTAAATTCATAATGTAATAATAAATTTCAAGAACTGCAAAGTATATGCAGCATTAGTTGCAATTGCTTTTGCAGTTCTTTGTTTAAGTGGTTTAAGAATAAAAGCTTCCTGAAAGAAAAAAGAATGACATCATAGAAATAAATTAAATAAAGGGAGATAACCTATGAAATTATATTTTAATATATTTGATGGGGTAAATAAATTTGATCCAATTATTAAAATGACAGTGCAAATAAATTGTTCAACTTTAATAATCATTGCATGCACTCTAGTTATTTTATTCTTTAATTATAAAAAGTAGTTTTGCTTTGTGAAATTTAAATATGAAGGAGCTGAATAATTGCAAGAGCTAATATATATAATAACAATAATATTGCTTATAAAAATTGCATACATAGACTACAAACAAAAAATAATTTCTGACAGTCTGAACATGATTATTACCTTGTTGGGAATTTTAAATTTAATACTAAACTTAGAAAACTGCAAAATGTATATTGCCTCATCTGCAATCACTTTTGCAGTTTTTTTATTTATAGCCATTATTACAGATGGTGGAATCGGAGGAGGTGATATAAAACTTTTAACTGCACTTAGTTTAATCTATGGTTCGCAAATGCTCGAGATAATTTTCTTTTCATTTTTGTTAGCAGGTTGCGCTGCGGCCTATTTGATAATAGTTAATAAACAAAAATCTATTACTCGCATAGCTTTAGGTCCTTTTATATGTGCAGGCACATTTATAAATTTGCTACAAATGATTTGAAAATTCATGAGAGGAGAGAGAGTAATGTTTTATGTAGATGACATAAATAAGCTACAATTAGATTCAAATTTAAGATATACAGTACAAGACACTACTAGATGCAGAAGGTATGAATGTATGTTAGCTTTTCAGTCGAATTATATTTTCTTGTTTAAAATAACAGATCCAAATGTTTTAAATAATAAAATATGCATATCTAAGGTTGATTACTATTTAAACAGTAATTTAATTTATTCAATTGAAAACTTCAAAAATAAAACCTATAATGGAAGGAGATGAGAAATTTGGAGGAATTTATAATGGAGCAAATCATAAGTGCATTAGTTACAGGTGGAGCAGCTTTAATAGGCGTAGTATTAGCTGAAATATTTTCAGGAGGTAAAATATTAAAATTATTAGAAAGGCATGATGAAAAAACTGATGAGACGAAAGATAAACTGTCAAAAGACTATGCGGATTTATCAAAAGAGAACGTAAATCTTTGCGGTGGGCTATCAACACAGCATGTATTAATAATGGAAAGAGTCTCAAATATTTCAAGTGGAGTAAATAATATTAATAATATTGTAGTAGAAGAAAAACAAAATCAAAATATGAGATATGATAGTCTTACAGATAAGCAAAAAGAAATCAAATCGCAGATGCAAGCAATAGAATTATTAACAAGAGATTGGGAAAATCAATCTTTGATAATTAAAACTATGCAAAAAGATATTACAGAACTGAGAGAAGAAAACTCAGAACTGAAGGAACAGCTTATAAAAATAAAAAACAAGAACAGAAACAAAGATTTGGAAAGATGATTTAATAAGGCAAATTAAGGATGAAAGACAGTGATGTCTTTCTTTTTTTTCTTTCAGGAAGCTTTTATTCTTAAAACTCCATTTTAAGAATAGCAAGCATTGGAAATGGGTACCCATTTCCGATATTTTAGGGGATACCCCTAATACCCCTGCGGAAGCAGAATTAATTATAAAGTAAAATTGGTGGTGATAATTTGACTGAGAACAGAAAAAGAAATATACAAATAAAATTCTGGGTTAATGAAGATGAATATAAAAAAGTAATTGAAAAGGTTAGATTGTCAAAGATGCAAATTGGACGGTATTTAAGAAATGCAGCACTTAAAAAAGAAATAATCATTTATGACCTCACAAGTCTATTTGAGTTATCAGCTCAAATTAGCAAAATTGGAAACAATATAAATCAAATTGCAAAGAAGCTTAACCAAGGAGGCAGAATTAGCAATTATGAAATAAACTATTTGAATACATCTTTAGAGAATATTAATAATGTTCTTTTAAATATTTATAATGATATTTCTGAAAAGCAGGAATAAGATATGGCAGTTGTTAAACAAATTACTATTCATAAAACATTAAATAAATCATTAAAATACATTGTAAATCCTAATAAAACTAATGAAAGGATTTTGATAAGCTCAAATAAATGTAGTCAGAATGAAAATATTGCAATAAAAGAAATGACTGCTTTGAAAAAACAATATGAAAAGGAAGATGGTATACAAGGAATTCATTTTATTCAATCATTTGCTCCCGGTGAAGTTGATGGAGAGACAGCACATCAAGCTGGCAAAGAATGGGCTGAAAAATTTCTTGACAGTAATTATCAATACATACTAACAACACATGTTGATAGGAATCATATTCATAATCATATTGTTATAAATTCAGTCGGACTTGATGGAAGAAAGTTTAATGCGTGTCGTCATTCGTTGGAAGACATTAGAATATATTCTGATTTGATGTGTCGTGAACATGGATTAAGTGTAATAGAGCCAAAACAAAAATCTAAATATCGGTCTTATAAGGAATGGCTAGAAAGTCAAAATAAAACTTCTTGGAAAGATATCGTAAGGGAAGATATTGATTTTGTTATTTCTTCTTCAGACAGCTTTGAAGACTTCATTCAAAAAATGAAAGTAGAAGGGTATTATATAAAACATGAAAATGTAAAATATATGACCTTCAAAAAACAAGGAATGGGGAAAGCAGTCAGAGGGAGAACTTTAGGAGAAGATTATACAGAAGAAAATATAAAACAAAGAATTAAATTTAAAGAACTTAACATCAGAAGCTTTAAATCAAAAAATAGAAAATATAAAGTTAATAGCAATAGCCTTGAACAGCAGATAAGAAAATTGGCATATAGATCAGCATCGTTAGAAACTAATATCAAATTAATTATATTATTACTTAAAATTATTTTTAATAATAATCAAGCATCATTTGAAAAAACTGCAAGACCAATAAAATATACATATGCACAGAAAAAAGCAATTAATGGTATTAAAGATTTATCAAATAAATTAAATTTTTTAAATAAATATAATTTGCATACTAGGGGTGATGTACAGAAAAAAATTAATAATTTAAGCAGTGAAATAATGCAAGAAGAAACAAAAAAACAAAAACTAGAATCACTTGAGATTAAAATGGATGCTGTTTGTACTGAAATAGAATTATATCATAAATATAAAAAATATCATAATGAGTATGAGCATGCATTTATGAAGGGAGTGTATAAAAAGCAGAATTCTTATGAATTAGAAAAATTTGAAAACTGTAAAAGTAGATTGGAAAAGTTTGGTTTGAAAGATGAAACTCAGTATGAAAATTTTATTAAACAAAGAGATGAAATTAGAGAAAAAGTAAATGTAGTTGATGCAGAGTTAGAAAATATTTTTAAAGAGTTAAATGATATAGAAGGCTTACAGTATTATCTTGACAGGCATGAAAGAAATAAGCTTATTGAAGATATAAAATTGGAAACTAAAATGAAAGATGAAAATGAAAAGGAGAGATAATAGTATGGATAATAAAGATAATAATTTATATAACGAGTTTGATGAAAATATTAAAGAAGACACAATAAATTTTATAGGCATCTTTAATAAAGATGATGGCAACTCTATATTTGTAAATACATTTGATGAACATAACATTGAAATTACAAAAGAGATATCATCAGCATTTGAACAATTAAGCAAACTTGATGAGAACATATCAAAAATTATAACAGACCTGATAAAAGATGATAAAAAAATTGAAAGGTTCATGACTTCTATAAATATAAAAGGTGTACAAGAACTATACATAGATGATGCAGCTCAAAAAGGTGTAACAGAAGGACCGGTAAACTATCTTTCAAGACAAGAGCAAATTGAAAAAATCATTGAAACTATAGTTCAGTTCAAGAGTCCGGTAATTGTTTATTCAAAAGAGGAACTTGAAAGACTACAAGCTGAATATAGAGAAACCACTGGAATAAAAACCAATGAAAAAACTGAGCAGCTAGAAAATTCAAAAAAGTTAGATATGGTAAAAAATAAAAAGTCAGAGTTACTAAAACTAATGGATGAGCAAAGTACACGAGGATATATAAGGATATCTAATGAAGATTATTTGAATATAAAGAATCAAATTGAAGAGTTGGACATACCTTTTATAGCAAAAGAAAGCGGAGTTAAGGTTGGAATGAACATAATTGTTCCAGTTGATAAAATAAAAGAACTCAAAAACTTAATATTAGAAAATAATATTAACATATTACAGAAAGTTGAAGGCAATATTGACTGGAATAAAATAAAACAAATTAAAGGCGTCAAAGGACTTAATAATGTTAGTGAAGGAACATTAAAAGAATTTCAAAATGCAAACTGTGATAAGTTTAAATACATTGCATTTGAAAAAGATAGCAAGTATTCAATATATGTAGAGCCAAGCTGCTCATTAACTATTCAAGGAGATATAATTGAGAAAAAAGAAAAGCCTGAAAAACAAAACAAGAAAACAATGAAAGATGTTAAAGTAGCGAAAGATGAATATAAAAAGTCTAAACAGGCACCGGAAAATAAAAGTAAAGAAAAAAATAATGACAGGGGTGAGAGATAATGAATACAGGTGGAGATACTTCAGCAATTTTAATGGGATTTGCAGCAGACTTAAGTAAAGAAGGGTTCAAAGATATTTCAAAACTAGGTGGAGAAATATTAAAATATTTATTTCTTTCATTGTTAAACAAGCTTGATAGAAAATTGAATACTGGAGAAGTAAATATAAAAAGACTTATTGCAAGTGGTGAAGAGTTGGTTACTCTTGATTTAAATGATAAAGATGCAGCTATATTTGCTTCAAAGGCTAAAGCTACAGGATTAACTTATGCTATATTTGATATAAGTCCTAATGACAATAAAGTAAGCTATGTATATAAGAAGAGTGAAGCTGAAATAGTTAATAAGTTATTAGAAAAGATGGCCGATGACAAAATTAATGGTATCGAAAAAGGTGTAGATATCAGCATGTTGGATGAATATATTATTGGCAAGGATAGTGGATTATATATTATTGATAAAGAAAATCCAAATGACTACATACAAATTAACAAGGAAGAAAAAGAAACAATAATTACTTATCTAGTTGATAAGAACAATATTGATAATTATGTTAAGATGACTGAAAATTCAAGAGAAGATAATTTGGTGGTTGAGATTAATGTTGAAGGTAAAAAAGAAATATTAAACAAAAAGGATTTCGGCTTGGATGACATTCAAAGACGTATCAATGAGGTTGGTAGGGCATTTTCTAGTCCGGAATATGTTTATGGCGATGAAGGATTATATAAACTTAAAGAGGCAGCTAAGGATAATAATTTAAGCAAAGAAAAAATAAAAGATGAGAAAAAAGCTGAAGATAAACCTGACAGAAAGACAATGAAAGAGATAGACGATAATATTAAGGAGGTGCGGGCCAAAAAAACCACTCAGAAAACAAAAGACAAAACCAAGACAAAAGAAAGGGGAGACAGATAGTGACGGATCAACAAAGGCGTAGAAAGTATAAAATTCAGTTAGTTGTGCTTTTTACAATAATGTTTGTATTTATATCATTTATAACAATTCATATAGGGGCTGTTTTTAATGGCTATGAACATTTTGATTATACAATGTTAGGCAGATTTCAAAGTGACATAGAAAAGCATATTAAAATAGCTCCTATTTTTATGCCGCAAAAGCAAGATTTAAAGATATTTATGTTTGTAAGTTTATTTTACTGGTCTGTTGCTTTTTATTTAATTACAGCAGATAAAAAATATATGTTTGGAAAAGAACATGGTACTGCATGCTGGGCTGAAAAAGAAGAAATAAAAAAAGTAATTGATAAAGATGAAAATAGAAACATCATATTTACAGAAACTGAACAAATGGGCTTAAATACTAAAAAAACAAGAAAAAATCTCAATGTATTGGTAATTGGTGGTTCTGGCTCTGGAAAAACCAGATTTTTCGTTAAACCTAATATAATGCAAGCAAATACCTCTTATGTAATAACTGATCCAAAGGGTGAGATTTTAAGGGAAACGGGTTCACTTCTTTACAAGCAAGGATATAAAATAAAAGTATTCAATCTTATAGATATGGATTATAGTAGCCGCTATAATCCTTTCGTTTATATAAGAACGGAAAATGATGTAATGAAAGTTATTAATGGTTTAATAAAAAATACTAATCCTAAAACCGGCGGAGGCAATGATCCGTTTTGGGAGAAATCAGAGATTGCTTTATTACAGGCAATTTTCTATTTTATGTGGTACGAACTTGTTCCAGAGGAACAAAACTTTAATACTGTAATGGAGTTGTTACGATATGCAAGTGTTAGAGAAGATGATGAAGATTATGAAAGTGACTTGGACATTATATTTAAACAATTGCGAGAAGAAAAGCCTAATCACATTGCAGTTAGGCAATATAATATTTTTAAACAGGGTGCCGGCAGAACAACTAAAAGTATTTTAATATCTGTTGGAGTAAGGCTTTCACTTTTTAATATGGAGTCAGTATCAAAGCTAATCGCTAAGGATGATTTAGAACTTGAGGGTATTGCTAATGAAAAAACTGCATTATTTGTTGTTATTCCTGATAGTGATAATACATTTAACTTTCTTGTATCAATGATGTATGGCCAGTTATTTGAAAGGTTGTATTATATAGCGGATTTTCAAACTGAAGATGGAAAATTGAAAAATCATGTTAGATTTATCCTTGATGAATTTGCAAATATTGGTCAAATACCAGATTTTGAAAAGAAGATAGCAACTATGCGTAGTAGGGAAATAAGCGCTTCAATAATAATTCAAAATATGGCTCAGTTAAAAGAGATTTACAAGGATAATTGGGAGAGTATTACCGGTAACTGTGATTCTACATTATTTTTAGGTGGTCAAGAGCAATCAACTCTTGAATATATTAGCAAACGACTTGGTAAGGAAACTATAGATACAAGAAACATCAACTTTTCCAAAGGTAGACAAGGCAGTACATCATATAACTATGGGATTCATGGCCGTGAGCTTATGCAGCCTGATGAAATAGGAAGGATGCCAGATAGTGACTGTATTTTGCTAATAAGAGGAATGCTTCCCTTTTACTCAAAGAAATTTGATTTGCTAAAGCATAAAAATTACAAATGCTTATACGAAACCTCAAGTGAAAATTATTTTGATTATAGTAAAATAAGAGAAATCGAAATTGAAAAAGATAAAGAAGATGAACGCATTAAGATTATTGAGCGTTATAAAATTAAAGATTTTGAATTGGAAATTGAGCAGATTCAACAATTATTCAATAGCATTATTGAAGATGAGAATTCAAATAATTTGGATGAAGAGTTACAAGATTACATAGAAGAAAATTATATTTATAAGGAGAAACAATAATATGAAAAATTTAAGGGATTTATCATTAACTGGTAAAGTTGTTGTATCAACAATAATAATTAATATTTTAAATTATACTGCAGTGCTTGCATCTACAGCAGGTGTAGATAAGTTTGACAATATGGTTACTTGGGTTGCATCCTGGGTAGGAAGAGTTGGACTTCTGGTAGCATTTTGGGGAGGTGTTCAGGTAGCATTTTCACTTTCGGATCATGATGCAGGTCAAAAAAGAAATGGCATATTATTTCTAGTATCCGGTCTTATGGTATTTGGTATATCAGTTGCATATAACGCTTTGCTTGGTTTATAAAAGCATTGTTAAGGGCAGTTACATAACAACTGTCCTTAACGTAAATTGGAGGTATTTATGAATATAGATAAGATAGTTTTAGAAACAGATCAGCTCTTTAATGGATTAAATGCTGACATAGGAACAATTGTAGATATTATTACAAGACCACAGAGTTCAATACCAGAGTTATGGAATATGGTTGAAGGGATTTTTAGTTGCATATTGCCAATCGGATATAGTTTATTAACATTGTTCTTTATGTTAGATTTTTTTAATAAAACAATAACATTTAAAGTTGCAAAGATTGAAAATATAATAAAAGTTTTAATCAGAGTTATTATGGCAAAAGTGATAATGGAAAGCAGCTTTGAGTTGCTAAATTTTATATATCAAGCTATATCAGATTTAATATCTCTAGTATATAATTCACCGGCTACAATTCAAACAGTAATTGACATAGAAGCATTAAAGACACAATTAGAAGGAATGGGAACTTTGGAATTAATCATGTACCAGGTAAAATTAATGCCTATGAATTTTGTTATGTCTATTGTTAAAATATTTATCAAGGTTATATGTTATGGACGAATTATTGAAATATACATTTACACAGCATTAGCACCACTTCCTTTAGCGACTATGCCAAATGAAGAATATAGTAATACTGCGAAAAGGTTTATACAACAATATATTTCGGTATGTTTGCAGGGTATTGTTATTTTAATAGCCACCATGTCGTTTTCAGGTCTTGTTGATACTATTGTCGTTGCTGCAGGAAGTGAAAATACTGAAATAGGGTTATGGGGTATGATTACAGTTAGCATAGTCTTGTTATATACTTTATCTCAATCTAAAAATTGGGCTAAACAAATTGTAGGGGTGAACTAATGATAGAAATCAAGATACCAAAAGAAATAAGAAGTTATAAAGAAACAATTTTTGCTGGCTTAACATTAAGACAAATTATTTGTTTTGTAATAACTTTAGCGATAAATGTACCAATGTACATTTTTATAAAACCACATATTGGTGAAGAAGCTGCAAGTTGGATAGTGATGTTGACAGCAGCACCATTATTTTTAATAGGCTTTATTAAATACAATGGGTTACCATTTGAAAAGTATGCTTTAATTATTTTGAATTTTAAGCTGTTTATACCACAAAAGCGCAAATTTATGATTGAAAATATTTTTACTGAAATAAAGGCAGAACAGGATAAAGCTCTTTGTGCAAACATAAAGGAATCTAATGAAAGGAAGAAGAGAAAATGATTTTTAAGAAAAAACATACCGAAAGTATCCAAACCAAAAATAATGCTAGCAAAAAATCTAAGAGTGATAAGCAAAAGAGAAAAAGAAGATTAAATACTGCACAGGGTACTATTCCTATTGCAGGTATATATGAAGATGGAATAATCGAGACAAGAAAAGGTGAGTATTCCAAAACCCTTCAATTTTTAGATATTAATTATCATATAGCAAGAGAGGATGATCAAATAGATATATTTAGCAAATACTGTGAATTCTTGAATTATTTTAATTCATCAGTGAAATTACAAATTACTATAAACAATAAATCGATTAACAAAGATGAATTTGAGAACAAAATAATTTTAAAACAAAATAATGATCACCTAGATGCATATAGAAAAGAATATAATGAAATGCTGATAAAACAAGTTGAAAAGGGGCGTAATGATATTGAAAAAGAAAAATATATAACTATAAGTATAAAAGCAAATGATATAACTGAAGCTAGAAATAATTTCATTAGAATAGAAAATGAAATTATCGGTTTGTTAAGACGTATGGGTAGCTATGGTAAGGTGTTATCGATTAATAAAAGATTAGAAATATTGCATGACGTGTACAGAAGAGATAATGTAGGGAATTTTGAATATAATCCCTTGATTTTAAAGCAAAGATTTTTAAATATTAAAGATGAAATAGCACCGGATAGCTTTGAATTTAAAAGGGATAGCATATATTTAGGGAATTCACAGGCAAGAGTATTGTTTATTCGTAATTTACCATCATTTTTAAGTGATAGTTTTCTAACTGAGCTTACTAACTTTAGCTTTAATATGATGTTTTCTATGAACATAAGTCCAGTGGAACCTGAATTTGCTCTTAAAATGATACAAAGACAAATAACTGGTATGGAGTCAAATAAAATTGAATATCAGAGAAAAAGTGTTAAGAATGGTTATTTAGATGCCTTTATACCTTATGAATTAAGAAACAACCTAAAAGAAGCTGAAGAACTTCTTGAGGATGTAATGAATAAGAATCAAAGGCTTTTTTTAGTTAACTTTATGATTTTGATACTAGATGATGACAAAAACACTTTAGATGAGCATACAGAAATTATAAAATCAACAGCAAGTAAATATTTGTGTCAGATAGGAACGCTTAATTATCAGCAGGAAGAAGGGCTGAATTCCGTTTTACCTTTAGGCATTAATGATATTCAGGTTGACAGATGTTTAACTACTGAAGCTACTGCAGTATTTATTCCTTTTACTTCACAAGAGTTATTACAGTCTAACGGAATGTATTATGGGCTGAATGCCATTTCAAAATCATTAATAATGTTTGATAGAAAAACATTAAAAAATCAAAATGGATTTATTTTAGGAACACCTGGAAGCGGTAAATCTTTTAGTGCTAAAAGAGAGATGATAAATGTTTTGTTAAATACCGATGATGATGTATTAATTATAGATCCGGAAAGAGAATATTCAAACTTAGTTAAAAATTTTGGTGGTGAAATAATTAATATTTCTTCAAATAGTACAGGTTATATAAATCCAATGGATATGAGTGCAAATTACGATGAAGAACCTCTTTCTTTTAAATCAGACTTTATTATTTCTCTTTGTGAGGTTATTTTAGGCGGTAAAAATGGACTTGTTGGAAAAGAAAAATCAATAATTGACAGATGTGTAAGACTTACATATCAAGAATATATGCAGGACTTTGATGATAGTAAAATGCCTACATTGGTAGATTTCTATAACGTAGTAAAAACACAAAAAGAACCAGAAGCTGAAGGATTATCAGTAGCATTAGAATTATATGCTACAGGTAATCTTTCTGTTTTTTCTCATAAGACAAATATCAATATTAATAATAGATTTGTATGCTTTGATATAAAGGATTTAGGAAAACAATTAAAAACAATGGGTATGTTAATTGTTTTGGACCAAGTTTGGAATAGAATCACAGAAAACAGAAAGAAAGGAAAACATACATGGGTTTATCTTGATGAAATTTATTTGCTGTTTACAAATGAGTATTCAGCTAATTTCTTATTTGAATTGTTTAAAAGGTCAAGAAAATGGGGCGGTGTTGTAACCGGTATTACACAAAATGTTGAAGACTTGTTACAAAGTGAACTAGCCCGTAGAATGTTGTCAAATTCAGATTTTATTCTTATGCTTAATCAGGCGCCAATGGACAGAGTTGAGTTGGAGAAAATGCTTAATATTTCAGCGGCTCAATTAACATATATAACTAATGCTGATACTGGAAAAGGGTTGTTGTTTTCTGGTAACAGTATAATTCCATTTGTAGATGAATTTCCTAAGGATACAAAGTTGTATAAGATGATGACAACTAAGGTTGAAGAGGTTGTAAATGTATGAAAAAAGAAAATACAAAAAGCATAATTACATCTAAAATTCATACTTCTAAAAGCAGGCTAAAGGGCAAGAATTATGTTGATAAAAAATATGTTAGAAAATATATTAATTCAAAAACTGTTAAGCCAAGAAATTCAAATAATCAAAGTGTTAATGTTAAGAAACTAAACATTAAAAGTAGTAAGTTAAAAGGTGTAAATACAAAGGGAAATACCATTAATAATATAAAAGATTATTTGTCAGAACAAGAAGATCAAACTACAGGTGTACAAGCTTATGTATATGTATCTAATAAAGCAAATGAAGCTATAAATATTGCTAAAACTCCAATTAAAGCAATAAAAACAATTAATAATATCAAACATATCTTGAATGATAGTAGATATGAAACAAATAAAATAACCACTAAAAAGGTAAATGAACGGTATATAGCAAAAAAAGAATCTCCTATGGTTAAAAAGGCAAATATTAAAACTACTTCAAATTACAATTTCGCAAGAATTTTTGGAGGTTCAAATATTGGTCATAAGGTGAAATTGGATACAGCTGGGGATAACCATAATAATCTAAATAAAAATAGTAATTCTACTTCAAAGATAAATAAGAAATATTTAATGAAAAATGGAGGGAAAGAACTTCTAAAAGATAGTACTAAATTAACAATTAATGCAAAGAACAGAATTGCAGACAATCTTAAAGATAATGATGGAAGTTCAGGTGTACAAGCATTTCTGCAATCAGACAAAAATATAAGGTATAGTACTGATACAGTCAAATTAACTAAGAATTTAGCAATAAAATCTTCTGATGCAGCTAAATTAACTGGTAAAGTTATGCATGGCTCAGGAAGCTATATCAAAGAACGTATTAGAAATAATAAGAATGCGAAATATCAAAATATAAAAAACAACATATCAAAGTCAAGTAAAATTAGGACAGGTTCTAAAAAAACTGATAATAGAGCAAATAGCATACTTTTAAAGAATGCAAGGAAGGAGATTGCTCAGAAACATATATTTCAAAAGAACACCGCAAATTCTTTAAAAGGCATTTTTAATGGTGTTAGAAGTTTATTAAAGCCGGTAATTGCATTTGCAAATCCAGTTGCTTTAATTGCTATAGCATTTCTTGTATTTTTTATTATAGTTACTACTTCCGTTTCTGGAAATATTGTATCGGCAATAAGTCAAAACTATTTCATAGCAGAAGATGAAATAGCTTTAAAGTATAAGGGAAAAGTAGAATCATTAGATGAAGATTTAATGGAAGAAATTGAAGAATTAAGAGATGATGATAGCTATGACAGCTCCAGAGTTGTTTACATAGGAGACATACAAGGTATATATACTAACTTTCAAGAAATATTTGCTATTGCTGCCATAGAGTTTAAACAGGATTTGGCTTATTCTAATAAAGAAGAAGAATTTATAGAAGAAGCATATGAGAAAATGTACACTATTAAGATTTCTACGGAAATTTACTATGTAATTGATAAAAACGGAGAAGAGGATAGTAGAGTAAGAAAAATTATAACTGTATATACCAACGATATGGAGCTTGTTATGAGCAAATTAAGTTTTAATGATGAGCAATGTTCATGGTCGAGACGTCTGGTATCAAACTTTACAGAACAATTTCCTTATTTAGCACAGCAATATGGGGAATTAACACAAGAAGAAATTAATAACTTAATTCAAAATGCACCAGAATTTTCATCAAAAAAACAAGAAAAATTATATGAAACGGCTTTAAGTATAGTAGGCAAAGTGAAGTATTTTTGGGGTGGAAAAAGTTCTGCAGGATGGAACGACAAGTGGGGTAAACCTACATTGGTAACTTCTCCCGGAAATGAGACAACCGGAAAATATATACCACTTGGACTTGATTGTTCCGGATATGTGGATTGGGTTTATAAGACTGCTGGCATAGGAAATATGTTATCCAGTGGAGGGACAGCTTATCAATGGGGACAATCATACCCTATAAGCAGTGATGAGCTGCAGATAGGTGACTTAGCATTCCTCCAGATGCCAAATTCTTCCGGAATAAACCATGCCGGAATCTATATTGGCAAGGATGAAGATAACAATAATTTGTATGCTCATAGTCAATGGGGAACAGGCGTAACGGTAGACGGATATAAAGGATTCAAATACTTTAGGAGAGTTGTAAGATTTGATTAGGAGGTAAAGATGACATTATATGAAAAATTAAATAAGCAAAAAGAGATAAGAGAAAAACTCATAGTAAAAAAAGAGAATATTATAAAACAAATTGAAGAGGTAGATGAAAAAATAAAGATCATCCAGGAAGATATTGAAAACTTGGAAATGAACACTACTTTAAAGGTTATAAAGAGTAAAGGATATTCTATTTCCGATGTAAGAGAGGCTTTGGAAGGAGGAATTTTAGATGATTTGTTGAAAGAAAGAATAGTTTTAAGATTATAAAAACAAATTATGAAATTAACTTATTGCATAAATATCAAACACTTTGAAAAAGGTGTTTTTTTATTAAATTTATTTTATAGGAGGATTTAGAAATGAATAGCGTAAATTTATTAGGAAGGCTGGCCAGGGATCCAGAACTTAGATTCATACCAGCAACAGGAATGGCTGTTGTAAAATTTACATTAGCTGTAGATAAGGAAATGTCAAAAGATAAGAAACAGGAACTGGCATCACAGGGAAAGCAAACGGCAGATTTTATTAGTATAACTGCATTTGGTAAACAAGCTGAAAATTGTGCAAACTATCTTGTAAAAGGAAGTCAATGTGCGATTCACGGTAGAGTCTCAACAGGAAGCTATACAACACAATCAGGAGAAAAAAGGTACACGACAGATATATTAGCGGATAGAGTTGAATTCTTAGGAGGAAGTAAAAAGCAAGATAATGAAGGTAATAACTCACAGCCTGATACTACATTCTTTGATAATTTACCAGATGATGAATTCCATCCGGTAAATGATGAGGATATACCATTTTAAATTTAAGGCAATTTTTATATTAAAAAAATAAAAATATAAGTAAAATTTAATATTTGACAACAAAAGGCACTTAGAACTCAATTCTAAGCGCCTTTTACTTTGTAAATGCAAAAAAATTACTGCTCATAGCGGCGAACAGTAATTTAAAAATGCAAATACAATAAAGTTGTCAAATTACTATTATAATAACATTCTTATACAATAAATTCAATCATATTTTTTATTAATCGGAGGGTAAAATGTCTAATACAATAACAATGTCAAATTATATTTTCAATAGCCAAATAGATGTACATAGTAAAATAGTATATGCCGGATTAAAAAAATTCTCAAATGGTGAGGGTATCTGCTTCCCATCAAGAAGTACATTAGTAGAACTATGTAAAATTTCTTTATCTACAGTAAGAAAGGCAATTATTAATCTTGTAGATGCAAAAATACTTGATAAAAAAGTTAGATTCAGAAAGAACGGAAGCCAAACATCAAATCTTTACTCTTTAACACCTTTTATGACATCGGGAGATTATTATTTTAAAGTGAGAAGCGACATCTTCGACCTGGAGCTTTCTGAAAAAGAAATAATAGTATATATGTATTTATGCTCTTGTTCTGATAATCAAAACGAATGCTATCCATCTTTAAAACAAATAGCAGCTGCATGTAGCATAAGCCAAACAAGTGTTAAAAATGCTATTAAAGAGTTGATAGAAAAAAATTTAATTATTAAAGATAATCAGTATAGAGAAAATGGAGGAAGAAGGAATAATTTATATTTAATAGTACCTGAAGACAATAATGATCTAATAATAGATGTATCTGCAGCTCATGAGCTGTGTGATGAAGCTAATCAATCAGAGATGTTAGAAGCTAAAGAAGATGAAGTTAAAATAGCTGAAGAGATATTTAACCAGGATAAAGTTATAATTGAAAGTGAAAATACGTCAGAGAGTAAGGATGTACAGATAGAATATATTTTTCATACAGACTTACCTAATGAAAAAATTAAAGTTACTATTCGAGACGATATTTTTGATTTTAAGCTATCGAAACACAGCGTGTTAGTATATTTGTACTTGAGTACATGTAGTGAGCTTAAAACTAAAGAATTTCCTTCGTATGAGCAAATGGCTAATATATGCAAAATCAGCATAGCAAAAGTCGCAAACGCAATGTTAGAGTTAAAAAACAATGGATTAATTATTAAATTAAAACAAGAAAAAGCAGATGATACCATGACAAATATAGAACCCCCACCATGGGCAATATAGAACCTCCCCCATAGTCGCCAGAAAACCACCCATAACTAGAACCTATAAATAACTTTATCTATAAATAATAAAATATTGCTTACTGAAAAGAAAAATGAATTTTTAAGATATAATAATTTTATAAATATTTGTGCTAATCTAAAATTTCCGGCTGACAAG
>JBFXJF010000028.1:0-30039 GCA_050175155.1 Vulcanibacillus sp. | reverse complement strand
ACTTATTGATACTCGTAAGCTACAAGCTCATGAGGATGTCAGCCGGGGCAGCCCATCATGTGGTTGGCAGTAGTTGTTGGACTGCTGTTTTCAGCACTCCAACTCTACTCCATCATGATATAGCTGCCTAAGGCTGATGTGCGAATGAGCGCTACGCTATTCGGCAGCCCCTAATATTTCTTTGACTGGTGACCAGTGATGTTGGACTATGGATAACTTTATCCCATCTTGATTAAGCGGCGAAGCGGAGTGTGCGAGCCGACGCTACGCTACCTGCTGCCCCAAAATGGTGATTTTTGCAACTTACCGTCCCTAAAAATTAAGCGGCGAAGCGGAGTGTGCGAGCCGACGCTAAGCCCGCCATCAGCCCCCCACCAACGTACTAGTACACCAGCCCACCAGTGTACCCGCATACTATTTGTCTGTTTTGTCCACCCCCGCCACTACCATTTGCCTACGCAGTAGATTCTCATTTAAATTCAAGATATTTGGATTTATATTCCGAATATCTTGACTTTTTTTTGGATGTAGTTATAATACATTCATGATAAAAAGATTTTACGACAATCTTAGTAAAGAGCTAATTCACGGTAAGGTGCTCGTGATAACCGGTCCCCGTCAGGTAGGTAAAACCACATTGATAAGGAATTTCATGTCTTCCTTCAAAGGAAAAATGAAGTATGTGACGGGAGAGAATATAAGAGTTCAGCGAATTTTTTCATCTTCGGATCTTGACCTGCTTGGCGAGTTTTGCGAAGGTCTTGACCTGATAGCGATTGATGAGGCAAATGCCATCGACAATATCGTAAGGAATCTCAAACTCATTACGGACAATATCCCGAATATAAAAATAATCATTTCAGCTTCATCATCATTTGAGCTTTCAGGTCAGTTAGGCGAACCGCTGACCGGAAGGAAGAAGACCATTCGTCTATTTCCTATTTCTTTCCTTGAACTAAGCGGTCAAAAGAACACTTTTGATCTTAAAAATACCGAACTAAACGATGCTTTGATTTTTGGTCTCTACCCTGAAATCGTCTCAATATCCTCAAAGAGAGAAAAAATTGCGCGGATTACCGAATTGGCAGAATCATACCTTCTGAAAGACCTTTTAAGCTTTGAAAAGGTAAAGAGCTCTAAGCTGATTTTTGACTTGCTTAAACTTCTGGCATTTCAGATAGGTAGCGAGGTTTCATTGCTGGAAATCGGTCAAAAACTTGGGATTGACTCAAAAACTGTTGCGCGGTATTTGGATATTCTTGAGAAATCATTTATATTGCTCAATATAAGGCCTTTCAGCGGCAATTTGAGAAATGAAATAACAAAAAAATCAAAGTACTACTTCTATGACAATGGCATCAGAAATGCAATAATATCGAATTTTAATGATTTGACAACAAGAGACGATTTGGGAAAGCTTTGGGAAAATTTTCTTGTTAACGAGAGAATTAAAAGACAGTCATACAAAAATATTCACGGCAATCAATATTTCTGGAGAACCTGGGAAGGTAACGAAGTGGATTATATAGAGGAACGCGGAGGTGCAATACATGCTTTTGAGTTCAAATACGGAAGAGCAAAGAAATCGAACAAGAAGTTTGTGGAAAGCTATCCTAATGCAACGATTAAAACGATAACCCGCGACAATTTCCTTGATTTTGTCATCTGATTTATTTTTTGCTGTTTGCATCTGCTTCCTCTCGTCGCTTCCGATACTCTCTTTTACCAGCCCACCATCTTGTCATTGCGATGAGTCCTCGAAGAAGCAATTTCTATGCTTCTATTAATTCTTCTTTCTCTTCGGATAATGGATCGGTGACTAGTGACTCGCGATGTCTTTTCCCGTAACCCGCAACTGAACGAAGTTCTGCAATCTCCTTATTTCTATTCATTCTTAATTGTTTTTAATGTTGGACCAGCGATACTGAACTAGTGATAAGTAACTCCTTTCTCGCAACTTCTCTATCAACAGTGAAACAATTGAAACCACCGTCCTGAAGTCTTTTCTTCTCAAAATTATTAAATTTCTTGTATTTCTTGCCCACTGCTCAAGGCTTCTTGAGCCTATGCCCCATCTACATTTTCTCTACCAAGTGCTTCATTATGTATTCTCCTGCTGTCTTTGCATTATAATCACTATTTCTAATCAATCCATTGACATCATTTAAAAAATCCCTGTCATTCATTTTTAATGTCAAATTTTTAACAAAATCCTTCTTAGAAGGTGTTTTGCCCACAGAAAACTCCATATATTTACTGTAACAAAAAAGCATCTTATCAATGTCAGGTTTTAATAAAATCAATGCTTTGTATAAATCAAACAAATCTCTGCCTTTTTTTCTTTGATATAACGCGCGCAGCTTTGTTCCCAGCATCTCCTCCAACGAGTATGTTCTTATGAAACCATTTCCTTTAAACCATTCCGAATCAACCGAGTACTTTTTTGATTTCAATCCAAGAACATTAAAATGCTCTCTGCAGTTTATTTCTATTTTTAATTTCATGGGAATTATGGGAGGAATTTCCGATTCATAACGAAAAACAAGAGTGTTGTTGCTCTCCTTCTGCTTTAACTCTCCCATCCCAAGAAAAGAGAGTTTCTCCCGCAGTTGTCTTATCGTTTCTTTGATAGGTTCAGATTTCATTTGAACAAGGTCTATGTCTTCAGAATACCTTGCCAATTCTATAAAAAATAATTTATTGAGCGCAGTTCCTCCTCTAAATGCCAATCTATTATGTAAATATTCGCTGGAAAATATTTCCAAAATCGCTCTTGATATAACGAGATCCTGCTCCACCTGATAATCTGCTATCCAATCGGCTTTCGCTCTCCACTGAATAATATATCTTTTGGGAATCATATTTCTATTTCAGGGTTTATGTTTTTAATAATTTTCCATTTTTCTATAGTTATTCCTTTCCTTTCGTTATGTGGAGATAACGGAATATAATTCCATTTTTTTTCGTCTATTACAGATGCAAGTGAATCAGCTAGTTTTTTATTCCTGAGCAATTCATCGAAAACATACCCAAGACGTTGTATAGCCGCTCTCTGCGGATAGACACTGGCCGCCTTAAACAAACGATCCGCGACTATTTTGTTTGCAAATTGTTTTATTATTTCTATATTTCTTTCTAAACTGCTGTTTTCAAGATATCCCATAAGATCAAGAGCAGTTAATTCGGGAGTGGAGATGTTGACATACCCTGCTTCTGTTTTCAATTCCCGTATTTGTTGTTTGTTGAAATATTTGATAGTAATAAATTTCAAAGATAGTTTTTCTTTTTTTATATTTCTCATCGGAGGCCCGCTGATAAAAATATAATTTTCCATTATTTGATAATGAGTAGCTCCATACACAGAAGCGGCAGAAAACAATCCAATATAATAATCTCGTTTTAGCCATTTCATCATATCATCTAAAAACAGATAAGCAGGCAATATTTTACTTTTTGAATATTCAGGTGTAATTATTACATTGAATCCCTGTCTCACGGAAGCTATTTTATTTCTTTTTTTGTACCCATACAATACTTGCTTTACATTATTATATGTTGAACCTAAATAGTTCTTCACTTCTTCAATTGAGAAGGTATAAATCCCGTTGCTTCTTTTTTCTGTGATAAAACTTTCCAAAGTATTTTTCATATGTTTTATTTTGCAAATAGTTATGCGGCAAATAACTTTTCGCAAACTTAAACTATTATATAAGGTTTGTTGAAATTTGTCAAGCCCTCCCCTCTCTCTACACCAATCCTTATGCTTCTCCCATTTTTTTGTACATGTTTTCTATTGTTTACTGCTCTCGGCACAAGGTGTGCGAAACGTTCTGGTAGATTACTTGATGTCTAAGTAATTGTATTTATACCATTTCAACTATTTCATAGGTAACAGCACTTCTTGTAGTGTCCCCATAACAAGTGTGAAAATTTACCATTAATTCAGTCATCGTTTACTAAAAACACATTCTGAAGTCCGCAGTATTTATCTCTATCCTGAAGAATCTATCAGTTTCCCGTTTTTCACATTTTTCACCCCCCGCCGCCCTATAGCTCATTTCTTGATTATTGACCAGTAATGTTGGACTAGGGATAACTTTATCCCATCTTGATTAAGCGGCGAAGCGGAGTGTGTGAGCCGACGCTACGCTATTCGGCAGCCCCTCAATCAGCCCTGAGCCGTGAGCCATGTGCCATGAGCAAAATACGGGGAGTTGATTAAGATTTTGTCTTTACAATAATCTTCACAAAGTTCTGGTGCAACCCGAAGCGTCTATCATGGAGTCGCAGACTCCATTACACCCCAGCCAATGTGGGGACATTCCTTCGGTGTGTCCCCACTGCAATAGGCAATTAATTAACTTATTGAAAGTGAAAGCTCAAAGCTCATGAGGATGTCAGCCGGGGCAGCCCATCATGTGGGCCGCTCAGTTGTTGGACTGCTGTTTTCAGCACTCCAACTCTACTCCATCATGATATAGCTGCCTAAGGCTGATGTGCGAATGAGCGCTACGCTATTCATCAGCCCCCAAGCATTTCTTGACTAGTGACTCGCGATACTTCTTTCCCGTAACTCGCAACTCGTAACTGGTTTATTTCACCCTTCTCCCCGGATTTCCGACCACAGTCGCCCCCGCCGCAATATATTTGGCTTTATTATGCTCCATCTTGACTTTAACCTACACATTGATATAATATGACTGTTGTAGGTTAATTATGTTCAGTATAAATGTTCTAAAAGAAGAATTACAAAATTCCAAATCCATCCTGAAAAGGCTTAAAAAAGAGCTGAATGACAAGTATTCGTGGGGTTATTCTATAAAGTGCATATCGGGTAACAAATATCTGTACAAAATGAGGCGGAATAAAGGAAAGGTTATCTATAAATACTGCGGAAAGATTGACAATAAAAAGATTAATGAAATATTGAGAGAAAAAAAAGAAAAAAAACAGTTGAAGCAGAGAATCCGTTCTATCAATGCTGAAATCATTTTCATTAACAAGAGCTTGAAGAAAAATGGCAAAAGAATTCAATAAAATCATCTCTCTTTTAGATGACACGGGTGTGTTAAAAGAAGTCACATTAATCGGAAGCTGGGCATTTTTGTTATATAGAGAAAAATACTCGAACGGCAAAGAATTGACACCATTAAGAACGAGAGATATTGATATTCTTGTAAAAAAGGGCAGAAAAGTTCAGAAACCCAACCTGAGAGATTTATTTGAATCTAACGGCTTTACAATTGATTTTAAAGGTGAAGCCGGTTATATGATTTTTTTCAATGAAGAGTTAAATATAGAATTCTTAACTGACTTGACCGGTAGAGATGATGATAAACCGTATGAAATCTCCGAATGGAAAATAAATGCTCAAAAAATACGATATCTAAACATCCTTTATGGCAATACTATTCTTGTAAGATTTGATAGATTTAATATAACTATACCATCCCCTACTGCATTTGCAATTCAAAAACTGATGATTCTTCATAAAAGAAAAAAAATTAAAAGAGAAAGAGATATCAATCAAATAAAACAGCTTATTTCACTGATTGAAAAAGAACGACTGGAAAATGATCTAAGCAATATATTCAACAAGATGATTCCGGGTTGGCGAACAACTCTCAAAAGCAATTTAAAGAAATATTTTCCTAAGTACTTTGAAGATAATCTTTTAGAAATACTGTATAAAAACAACTCCTTCCACCGTCCCTAAGATAAGTGTGATACTGAAGGCATCTTATCGATGTTCTTATGTGAAGAGTCTATCAGTTTCCCGTTTTTCACATTTTTCACCCCCCGCCGCCCTATAGCTCATTTCTTGATTATTGACCAGTAATGTTGGACTAGGGATAACTTTTGATTAAGATTTTGTCTTGTCTAGCGGACTCAAAAATTCCAGTGCATCTCCGCACTTAACACAATACTCCTTATGATTAAAGATTTTGTCTTTACAGTTCCGAATGAGAAGCCTGTCCACAGCGCTCGTCTTTTCAATGCTTCTCATGAGGACAATCAATTAAATAACTTATTGAAAGTGAAAGCTCAAAGTCGGCGAAGACGCTCCGCGCAGACGCCCATCAAGTGGTTGACCCCTTGCTACGTAACCCATCTTGATAAAGCGGCGAAGCGGAGTGTGTGAGCCGACGCTACGCTACCTGCTGCCCCAAAATGGTGATTTTTGCAACTTACCGTCCCTAAAAATTAAGCGGCGAAGCGGAGTGTGCGAGCCGACGCTAAGCCCGCCATCAGCCCCCCCCCACCAACGTACTAGTACACCAGCCCACCAGTGTACCCGCATACTATTTGTCTGTTTTGTCCACCCCCGCCACTACCATTTGCCTACGCAGTAGATTCTCATTTAAATTCAAGATATTTGGATTTATATTCCGAATATCTTGACTTTTTTTTGGATGTAGTTATAATACATTCATGATAAAAAGATTTTACGACAATCTTAGTAAAGAGCTAATTCACGGTAAGGTGCTCGTGATAACCGGTCCCCGTCAGGTAGGTAAAACCACATTGATAAGGAATTTCATGTCTTCCTTCAAAGGAAAAATGAAGTATGTGACGGGAGAGAATATAAGAGTTCAGCGAATTTTTTCATCTTCGGATCTTGACCTGCTTGGCGAGTTTTGCGAAGGTCTTGACCTGATAGCGATTGATGAGGCAAATGCCATCGACAATATCGTAAGGAATCTCAAACTCATTACGGACAATATCCCGAATATAAAAATAATCATTTCAGCTTCATCATCATTTGAGCTTTCAGGTCAGTTAGGCGAACCGCTGACCGGAAGGAAGAAGACCATTCGTCTATTTCCTATTTCTTTCCTTGAACTAAGCGGTCAAAAGAACACTTTTGATCTTAAAAATACCGAACTAAACGATGCTTTGATTTTTGGTCTCTACCCTGAAATCGTCTCAATATCCTCAAAGAGAGAAAAAATTGCGCGGATTACCGAATTGGCAGAATCATACCTTCTGAAAGACCTTTTAAGCTTTGAAAAGGTAAAGAGCTCTAAGCTGATTTTTGACTTGCTTAAACTTCTGGCATTTCAGATAGGTAGCGAGGTTTCATTGCTGGAAATCGGTCAAAAACTTGGGATTGACTCAAAAACTGTTGCGCGGTATTTGGATATTCTTGAGAAATCATTTATATTGCTCAATATAAGGCCTTTCAGCGGCAATTTGAGAAATGAAATAACAAAAAAATCAAAGTACTACTTCTATGACAATGGCATCAGAAATGCAATAATATCGAATTTTAATGATTTGACAACAAGAGACGATTTGGGAAAGCTTTGGGAAAATTTTCTTGTTAACGAGAGAATTAAAAGACAGTCATACAAAAATATTCACGGCAATCAATATTTCTGGAGAACCTGGGAAGGTAACGAAGTGGATTATATAGAGGAACGCGGAGGTGCAATACATGCTTTTGAGTTCAAATACGGAAGAGCAAAGAAATCGAACAAGAAGTTTGTGGAAAGCTATCCTAATGCAACGATTAAAACGATAACCCGCGACAATTTCCTTGATTTTGTCATCTGATTTATTTTTTGCTGTTTGCATCTGCTTCCTCTCGTCGCTTCCGATACTCTCTTTTACCAGCCCACCATCTTGTCATTGCGATGAGTCCTCGAAGAAGCAATTTCTATGCTTCTATTAATTCTTCTTTCTCTTCGGATAATGGATCGGTGACTAGTGACTCGCGATGTCTTTTCCCGTAACCCGCAACTGAACGAAGTTCTGCAATCTCCTTATTTCTATTCATTCTTAATTGTTTTTAATGTTGGACCAGCGATACTGAACTAGTGATAAGTAACTCCTTTCTCGCAACTTCTCTATCAACAGTGAAACAATTGAAACCACCGTCCTGAAGTCTTTTCTTCTCAAAATTATTAAATTTCTTGTATTTCTTGCCCACTGCTCAAGGCTTCTTGAGCCTATGCCCCATCTACATTTTCTCTACCAAGTGCTTCATTATGTATTCTCCTGCTGTCTTTGCATTATAATCACTATTTCTAATCAATCCATTGACATCATTTAAAAAATCCCTGTCATTCATTTTTAATGTCAAATTTTTAACAAAATCCTTCTTAGAAGGTGTTTTGCCCACAGAAAACTCCATATATTTACTGTAACAAAAAAGCATCTTATCAATGTCAGGTTTTAATAAAATCAATGCTTTGTATAAATCAAACAAATCTCTGCCTTTTTTTCTTTGATATAACGCGCGCAGCTTTGTTCCCAGCATCTCCTCCAACGAGTATGTTCTTATGAAACCATTTCCTTTAAACCATTCCGAATCAACCGAGTACTTTTTTGATTTCAATCCAAGAACATTAAAATGCTCTCTGCAGTTTATTTCTATTTTTAATTTCATGGGAATTATGGGAGGAATTTCCGATTCATAACGAAAAACAAGAGTGTTGTTGCTCTCCTTCTGCTTTAACTCTCCCATCCCAAGAAAAGAGAGTTTCTCCCGCAGTTGTCTTATCGTTTCTTTGATAGGTTCAGATTTCATTTGAACAAGGTCTATGTCTTCAGAATACCTTGCCAATTCTATAAAAAATAATTTATTGAGCGCAGTTCCTCCTCTAAATGCCAATCTATTATGTAAATATTCGCTGGAAAATATTTCCAAAATCGCTCTTGATATAACGAGATCCTGCTCCACCTGATAATCTGCTATCCAATCGGCTTTCGCTCTCCACTGAATAATATATCTTTTGGGAATCATATTTCTATTTCAGGGTTTATGTTTTTAATAATTTTCCATTTTTCTATAGTTATTCCTTTCCTTTCGTTATGTGGAGATAACGGAATATAATTCCATTTTTTTTCGTCTATTACAGATGCAAGTGAATCAGCTAGTTTTTTATTCCTGAGCAATTCATCGAAAACATACCCAAGACGTTGTATAGCCGCTCTCTGCGGATAGACACTGGCCGCCTTAAACAAACGATCCGCGACTATTTTGTTTGCAAATTGTTTTATTATTTCTATATTTCTTTCTAAACTGCTGTTTTCAAGATATCCCATAAGATCAAGAGCAGTTAATTCGGGAGTGGAGATGTTGACATACCCTGCTTCTGTTTTCAATTCCCGTATTTGTTGTTTGTTGAAATATTTGATAGTAATAAATTTCAAAGATAGTTTTTCTTTTTTTATATTTCTCATCGGAGGCCCGCTGATAAAAATATAATTTTCCATTATTTGATAATGAGTAGCTCCATACACAGAAGCGGCAGAAAACAATCCAATATAATAATCTCGTTTTAGCCATTTCATCATATCATCTAAAAACAGATAAGCAGGCAATATTTTACTTTTTGAATATTCAGGTGTAATTATTACATTGAATCCCTGTCTCACGGAAGCTATTTTATTTCTTTTTTTGTACCCATACAATACTTGCTTTACATTATTATATGTTGAACCTAAATAGTTCTTCACTTCTTCAATTGAGAAGGTATAAATCCCGTTGCTTCTTTTTTCTGTGATAAAACTTTCCAAAGTATTTTTCATATGTTTTATTTTGCAAATAGTTATGCGGCAAATAACTTTTCGCAAACTTAAACTATTATATAAGGTTTGTTGAAATTTGTCAAGCCCTCCCCTCTCTCTACACCAATCCTTATGCTTCTCCCATTTTTTTGTACATGTTTTCTATTGTTTACTGCTCTCGGCACAAGGTGTGCGAAACGTTCTGGTAGATTACTTGATGTCTAAGTAATTGTATTTATACCATTTCAACTATTTCATAGGTAACAGCACTTCTTGTAGTGTCCCCATAACAAGTGTGAAAATTTACCATTAATTCAGTCATCGTTTACTAAAAACACATTCTGAAGTCCGCAGTATTTATCTCTATCCTGAAGAATCTATCAGTTTCCCGTTTTTCACATTTTTCACCCCCCGCCGCTCTATAGCTCTTCACTCACAATCAAGATTGCCTCTCTTTCGGCACCATTATTTTAAACTTCGCATTATATTTCATTTGTTTTTCATCTAAAAAAAGAGTTCTGACACCATTTCCTAAATCATACTTATTCAAGTTTAGTTTTTTAAAATACGGTTTGCCCGTCAATTCAGAAACATACAAGAACAGTCTCTTGACTTTTACTGAATTGCATTTTAACAGTAAAGCATCCAGATAATCGCTTTTTAAATCTGCTATTATTTCAAAAACTTTTAAAAACTCATAGTATTCGGCAGATGATTTTACTTCATTCAATGCTTCAAATACTGCTCTTTCAGGAATAGATACAGGCAAAATAAATCTATCGTATTCACTCTTGCTTATGAACATTCCGTCTGAAAACAAATTAGTGCAAACTAATTTTATCTTTATATTATTTTCTTTTTCAAACTTTTTAACCCATTTTGGAATATAGATTCTCTTATCTGAATATATTGTTATTGTTTTATTTACAAAAGCAATCTGCTCAAAGTATCCAAACAGTTTAAGAGCATCCAGCCCTGCTATATGCACTGAAATCCTTTTTTGATATACCAAGGCATTTAAAAGTCCTCCGATAGATATTGCAGACTTCGGTTTTATGTAAACACCTTTGTAAGGCATCTCCAACCATTTGCTTTTTACATACCTACTAAGCAACTGACTGCTGTATCCCATTTCCTTCAGGTATGAAGCAAATAATGGTTCTCCTTTTGAAAGCAATAAATTGATTTTTTGTATTTTTTGTTCCATATCTATACTCTTGGTTTACTTATAGCACATTTTTTAATAATTGTCAAGCTATGAAATCTTTACATTTTTTAGTTTTGTTGAGAGCGGTGCATGGCACTCTCTTTACTTCTATTCGTTTTTTTTTTTTGTATTCGGACTAGTGATATTGGACTAGTGATAACTTTTGATTAATATTTATTCTTTACAGTAATCTTCACAAAGTTCTGGTGCAACCCGAAGCTTCTATCATGTGTGTTCGCACACATTCCACCCCAGCCAATGTGGGGACATTCCTTCGGTGTGTCCCCATAACAAATATTGAAAGTGAAAGCTCAAAGTCGGCGAAGACGCTCCGCGCAGACGCCCATCAAGTGGTTTGGGGACATTCCTACGGTGTGTCCCCACAACATCCCATCTTGATAAAGCGGCGAAGCGGAGTGTGCGAGCCAACGCTAAGCTATTCATCAGCCCCTCAATATTTCTTGATTACTCATAATTTATGATGTTTCAAAAAATGCAACAAATGCAACCACCGTCCCTGAGATAAGTGTGATACTGAAGGCATCTTATCGATGTTCTTATGTGAAGAATCTATCAGTTTCCCGTTTTTCACATTTTTCACCCCCCGCCGCCCTATATCGCCGACCTATATGATTACTTTGCGAATTTTACTCTTTCAATACACACTAATCTTTCATCCAAACCATCTTATTGATTATCTTTGTATAGCTCTCAATTATTTTTACGACTTTTAGCGAGACATTCATATCTCCGTAATCAGGTGGTATTGAGCCGTCTCCCCTGTCAGTCCTTGAAAGGTTAATAGACCTTAAAACTCCATTCTTCTCTATCCCGCCTATCACTATTGTTCCCTTGTCAACCGCCTCAGGCCTCTCGGTGCTTGTTCTTATGAGAACTGCAGGAAAACCGAGAATTGCTGATTCTTCGCTAAGTGTGCCGCTGTCTGACAAAACGCAGTAGGCATTCAGCTGTAGTTTGTTGTAATCAAAAAACCCAAACGGCTCCAGATTTTTAATTAGAGGATTAAACTTTATCTTCTTCTCTTTTATCTTTTTCCAACTTCTCGGATGGGTTGAATATATCACAGGCATCTTAAGCGTCTCAGCAATGTAATTCAGTGATTCGGTCAACTGCCTGAAATTCTTCTCAATATCAATGTTCTCTTCCCTATGCGCGCTCACAAGAATATATTTATCGCTCTTCAGCTTCAGCTTTGAGAGGATTTTGCTCTTTTCTATTTTTCCCTTATTTTTATAAAGCACCTCAGTCATCGGCGACCCTGTCACAAATATATGCTCTTTCCTAAATCCCTCTGCAAGCAAGTATCTTCTGCTGTGTTCCGTATAGGGCAGATTTATGTCACTTATATGGTCAACTATCTTTCTGTTTATCTCTTCAGGCACATTCTGGTCAAAGCACCTGTTGCCCGCCTCCATGTGAAAAATAGGCACTTTCAGGCGTTTTGCCGAAATGGCAGAGAGGGCGCTGTTCGTATCGCCCAGTATAAGCACGGCATCCGGCTTCTCTTTAAGCAAAACATCATAGGACTTTGCGATTATGTTGCCCATTGTCTCGCCAAGCGTCTTCCCTACTGCATCAAGGAAATAATCCGGTTTTCTTAGTCCGAGCTCCTTGAAGAAGACATCATACAGGTTATAGTCCCAATTCTGCCCCGTGTGAACAAGTATATGCTCAAAGAACTTGTCATTTGCCTTAATAACCTCTGCAAGGCGGATTATTTCAGGTCTTGTGCCGAGAATTGTCATTACTTTCATCTTTTTCATTTCAAACCTCTTCAAAGAAAGTGTCAGGTTTTTCAGGGTCAAACGCCTCGTTAGCCCACATCACTGTCACCAAATCAACATCACCCAGATTTTCAATATTATGCGTATAACCTGTCGGGATGTCAACAACCTCCAGCTTATCGCCGCTTACTTTATATTCAATGACCTCTTCAGATCCGATTTTTCTGAATCTTATTACGCCCTTTCCACTCACCACCAAAAACTTCTCATTCTTCGAATGGTGCCAATGATTGCCCTTCACAATTTCGGGTTTTGAAACATTGATGGAGACCTGCCCTCTATCTATTGTTCTTATGAACTCTGTAAATGAGCCCCTATTGTCAATATTCATTTTAAGAGGATAACTGAACTGATTCTCTGGAAGATAACTAAGATAGGTGCTGTAAAGTTTTTTAACGAACTCATTACTCATATCAGGCACACTTCTCTCTTCCCTTGATTTCTTGAAAGAGTAAATCAAATCAACTATCTCACCCAAGCTCTTTTTATAGCTTTTATCAATCTTGTAGTAGTAACTCTCATATTTTTTCTTTCCATTAATTACATCGGAAAACTCTTTCATCATATCATCAATATAGAGAAGCTCAACAATATTATCTCTGCTCGAAACCTGTATTGGAATATCTCTTGAAATATTGTAGCAAAAGGTTGCAACAGCAGAATTATAGTTTGGTTTCCCCCATTTTCCAAAGAGATTTGGCAGACGATAAATGTAAACATCTGCTTTCATCCTCTTTCCATATTCAATCAGAGCATCCTCACCCTCTTTCTTGCTCTTCCCATAGGGATTGTCAAGCTCCGCTTGAATTGATGATGACATAATTACTGGCGCTTTTTTGCCCTTCTTGATGAGCAAATCGGCAATTCTTTTCGTGAAAAGGTAATTCCCATCCTCAAATTCCTTCTCTTCTTTGGGTCTGTTGACTCCTGCAAGGTGTATTATAAAGTCGGCTTTTTCAAGATAATCCTCAAGCTCCTTCTCGGTATTTTCAATGTCAATTAGTAGCAGGTTTAGCTCTTTATCCTGCTTAAGCAAAGCAGTTAGGTTCTTTCCGGCAAATCCTTTTGCACCTGTTATCAGTATATTCTTCATACTACTTACCTTTCAGTTCATTTTGCACATAATCAAGTTTTAAAAGAAGCTCGACTATTTCATCAATCTTCAGCATCTTTGTATTGTCTGAGTTATACTCCCCGACTTGCTTTGTTATCTGCTTTTCGCCCTCAGTATAGTATTTGTCATAGTTTAAATCCCTTTCATCAGAAGGTATCCTGAAGTACTTTTCTCCCTCCTGCGCCTTCACCATCTCCTCCCTCGTAAGAAGTGTTTCATACTTCTTCTCGCCGTGCCTTGTGCCTATGATTTTTATCTTGGTTTTAGGGTCAAATATCCTTCTTACAGCTTCAGCCAAATCAGCAACTGTTGATGCAGGAGATTTCTGAACAAAAATATCGCCTGATTTTCCATGCTCATAGGCGTGTAGCACAAGATGCACAGCTTCATCAAGAGACATCAGAAATCTTGTCATCTCAGGGTCGGTTATTGTAATCGGCTGTCCTCTTTTTATCTGCTCAATAAAGAGTGGAATTACTGAACCTCTTGATGCCATTACATTGCCGTATCTTGTGACGCTCATTATGCACCCTTTTGACTCTGTCACTCTCGCCTTTGCGATTGTCACCTTTTCCATCAGTGCCTTTGAAATGCCCATTGCATTTATTGGGTAAACTGCTTTGTCTGTGCTTAAGACAACAACTTTCTTCACACTCGCCTCTACACAGGCATTCAGCACATTCTCCGTACCCATTACATTTGTTTTGACAGCTTCAATCGGGTAAAATTCGCAGGAAGGCACCTGCTTTAATGCCGCCGCATGAAAGACATAGTCAACCCCGTTCATCGCATCAGTAAGCGAGTTTGGGTCTCTTACATCTCCAATATAAAACTTGAGCTTGTCATTGCGGTACTTCTGCCTCATTTCATCCTGCTTTAGTTCGTCGCGAGAAAAGATCCGTACCTCCCTTACCTCAGTATTCATAAATAATTTTAAAACGGCATTCCCGAACGACCCCGTCCCTCCGGTGATTAAAAGTGTTTTATTTTTAAACATTTCTTCCTCCGTATTATTTTTAAAAATGTATTATAACTAATTTTTCAACTATAATGTCCTCATCTAAAGTATATGATACAATATAAATGACGATTTTTCAATACAATATAAATGAAGTTGCCAATTGTGTGATAATGGCCTCTTGAAAATCTCTCTGTCCGCCATTACTCTCCTTTGATTAGTGGCTCTTGATTTTTAAACCCGTAACTCGCAACTCTCTTATTCTTTTCCCTTTCTTTAACTCGTAACTCGCAACCCGTAACCCGTAATTTATTATGTTCAAAAAATGCAACAAATGCAACCACCGTCCCTGAGATAAGTGTGATACTGAAGGCATCTTATCGATGTTCTTATGTGAAGAGTCTATCAGTTTCCCGTTTTTCACATTTTTCACCCCCCGCCGCCCTATACTAAAAAAATGAACAAATTCATTATGGTCTTCCGGAAATAATATTCTTTTCCCAAAGGTCACCAATAGAATAATCTTCAATCCATTTCTCAACTTCTTCTTTTTCGAGCCTTTTTAGTAGAGTTCCATTTTCTTTATCATGTTCAACAACTATAATATCTTCATAGGAAAATTGATTCAATAAAGTTACAGATTGAGTTGAAATAATTATTTGATTTATTTTTGATACACTTTTTATTAAACTTCCTAATAATCCAAGAGCGTTCGGATGCAAACCTAATTCCGGTTCATCAATAATAATTGTTCTTTTAATATCCCCTATATCCGGTTTAATCAACAATGTTGCTAAACAAATAAATCGTAATGTCCCATCCGAAAATGAATTAGCGTTAAAATAATAATCAGAGTTAGTTTCTTTCCATTCAAGTTGAATGAATGATTTGTTAATATTATCAGGTTCTAATCTGAATTCTTGAATGAAAGGTGCAATCGATTTGATGGTTTTAAATATCTTATCATAATCGTTAGGAAAATTCTCTTTGAGAAGGTAAAGGTATGGTGCAATATTTGAGCCATCACTTTTCAATCCTCTGTTATCATCTATATTGTGCTTTTGCTTAATGGGAGATGTATTACTTGTATCATGAAAATGATAAACATTCATCTCTTTCAATATTTTTGCAAATGTATATCTAACCACTCTTGATTCCGAAATTCCTATAGCATTAGTTTCAAAATGTCCTTTGCCATAATCTTCATGATAATCCTTTCCATAATCAGTCTCATAGCTACATATTTCTTTGCTAAAAATAAGTTTATTTTCTTCCGTTGGTAACAATTCTATTTCATAACCATTTCTATCAGCAGAAAAATTGATATAAATTTTACTTGTCTTTTTTATCCCTTTGTAGAAGATATTATTAAGAGAACCTTTCTGTGCAATATATGTTTGTAGTTCCGACTCAACAATTTTTCTCATGAACTCAAAAATATTGATAAAATTTGATTTTCCGGCTCCGTTGGCACCAATAAGTACATTTAGGTCAGTTAAATCTAACTCAAGAGATTTTATTGACTTAAATCCTTCAACTTTTATTTTTTTAACAGACATAATATTATATTATATAAATTTATATACAAAGTCAATAATAGCAAATCTGTTATATGTAACTATAGAATCACTCATTTTAAAAACTAATAAATTGTTTGAGGCCGTTCCTTTTTAAATTCTTTTGGACTATCACATTCTTTCAAACTGCAAATATGTTTACTATTAATGCACCTTAACATTTGTTAGACTGATATCAATCTTACAGTCAAGAGCTTTACTTATGTTTATCAATGTCTTAATGGTAAAATTGCAGTTTCCATTAAAAAGTTTTGTAATGTAAGCGCGAGACACCCCCATTCTCTTTGCCAATTCGGCATTGGTTATCTTTTTGTTCTTCATTATACCGAAAATCTGGGAAAGTATTTGCAGATTTAATCTGTTTTCGACAAATGAATCTCCACTTTCGGAATTTCTTAAATAGAATTTGAAATTCATCTTTTTATCGTTTTCTTTTCTCATTATTCCTCATTTTATTGTTACCGTTTTATTTTTTTATGTTAACCTATAAGTTAACTTTTGTCAATAAGGAATAATTTAATATCCGCCAATACCTATTTTCTTTCCCTCATGATTACTTTGCGAATGTCGAATTGTCAAACATCATCCCGACTGGTTTCCAAATTAATGACCTATAGCTACATCAACTATCTGTTAACAATATAAAACTGTAAAAGGATAAACCTTGCGTCGCTTAAAAGTATTGACAAAACCTATCGTCCCCAATTTTTTTACATACTTATATTTCTATAATCCACACTTCATTTCATTTATAAAATTCTCAACAACTTTCTTTTCATACTCGTTTCCTTTTTGATTAATATATTTTAGTAAATTTGACCATCCAGTAGACTGAACAATTTTCTTGATAAACAAGACCATTTCAGTTTCATTAGCGAATAACCATTCATTGCTTTTTGTGTGTATGCATTCTAGCAACAATAGCCACATTTCCCAAAATACTTCGCTTTCATATTCGTTGACTATGTACTTTATCACTTCGTCTGAATTTGATTCAATATAATTTGAATAATCTAGTAAAAGTATTCTTGCTGTTTGAGTGTATTGCGATAAATATTCTTCATTTTGGCTCTGTTTGACTTTGGCAAGGATTTTTAAACTAGCTTCTTTTAATCGTTCAATATATGATTTTGTTGCTTGAACATCTTCACTTATTTGTGATTTATCATGAAACCATAGTACATCATAATATATGTGGCTTTCCCATACTTTTATTTCTGTATTTTGAAAAATAATAGGTTCAATTCCTTCTTCAATTCCACTTATTTCATCATAACCAGCTGCAGATATTATTAATCTCGCCCCTTTCACTTTATCGTGAATCTCCGCGCTGTGAACCAAGGCATTACTTACAATAAAATTCTTTTTCAAATTTTCTAATTCATTTAAATTTTTTATATCAACATCACCCTTACTAATTGCACCACGAGGTAATATAGGATCTTTATCAACAACTCTTCCTGTTGGTTCTAAAAATGAATAGTTGAAACATCGTCTGTATATTCTGCACGCGAAATTAATTAGCAATTGTAAATCAGTTGAATTTGCAATAAATGAATCAGAAAAAGCATTTCCTTTTATTTTCTGTTCATTCACTATTTCATTAAATATTATTTCGTAAAATTCAAGCAACAAATCTCTTGCTTTGTTCTCATCTTTTTTTACTGAGTTTTTGAATCCAAGCAAATCAATAAATAAAACATATTCACTCATTATTACCTCCGTTTTTACTATTTACACAGAACTCCGAGTTTTTCAGCGATAGTGTCCTCATATAGTGTAAATAATACACTATGAATGATGGTTTGTCAATATACAGGGGGTAACCCCTGTATATTGAGCCGCCTCGGTTGCATTTATCGGCGGAATAGTTATAATAATCTTACAGGAGGTAAAAATTGAACACTACACTAAACGAACCTCATTCCACCCTCTCTTATGTCTCTCCTCAACAAGCTCTCATCGGTCTAAAAGATAACATCCTCGCTCAAAGAAAAACCAATCTCTCACTCGCTAAATCCATAAGATATAATGCTTGGACAAAATCTCAAAACCCTTGCTTTTTTAACCGCTCTTTGATAGTATCTCTATCAGTTACTTGAGGTCAATCTCGCTGAATTACTCCGCCGTTTATATTCCTTCAATCTCTTTTTTCTTCGTTTTACTTCTTTAACTGATTTAACATTCACTCATCATTTTAGAAGATCCTTTATCAAACAGTTGTGAGATTAGTTTTTTGCTGCAATAAAATAATTTTTAAGAGTGTTGAATTCTTTAAATATTTTATTTTTTTCTTTATTGAAGTAAAGTATATAGCAAATAGAGTACGCTATAAATCCCCAAAATAATGGTAGATTCCATCCAATAATCATGAATAGTAATGTCATAGTGAATTCAATAAGAATATCTTTCAAGAATATAGTTTTAAGAGTTTTTGAAACAACAATATCAGCAATGATACACCGAAAGGCAATTATTAATGAAACTGAAGTCATTAAGACTAAAATACTTTTGCAAAATACTGCAAAAATCAAAGTCATTATAATACTCAATAAGACTGATAAAAGATTAATTATTAGCATCATTTTCTCTTTTCTAAGTGCTTTTAGGTAAGTATTTACAAGGAGACTCATTTTACTCTCATACAAAGCAATTGGAAATAGTAACGCCATGTATGAAAGACTATTATTATAATTAGGCAACCAAACTCCAAGTATTAATTTCATTGGAAAGAAGACACAAAGAGTAGCTAAAAGTGTTGCCATCAACAATGTTTTTATAGATGTATATATATTAGATAAATTATTTGAATTAATTCTCTTTAATATAGGAAATAAAACTATTCCTACAGCACCCGAGAATATTACTATTAAATTGGAGAAATTTAACGCTAGTGATAATTTACCGAATGTTTCAATATCCCAGACTCTCTCAATGGCAAATCTTGCAATTCCCACAATTAACAATCCCGCAATAGAGGCAATTAACATTTTTATACCAACACTAACATTTTGAAATGTTTCATGTCTATCAATTTTTAATGTTTTTACATTTCTGAAAACTATATCTCTGCAATAATATGCGGCTATTAAAGTTGAACAAATTTTGCCAATTAGATCAGCTATAACCATTAAATGAAAATGTTTACTGTCAATCAATAGAAAACCTGCAGCAAAGATAATGAAAAATATTTTTTCTATTATAGTTGTCCATGAATACTCTTTAATTCTATTAGTTCCTTGTAATATATTCAGTAACATTTCTCTTGGATTAAATATTGTAGTTCTTAACGCTATCATAATAAATATGAAATTTCTGCTGTTATCGTTTATAAATAAAATTGAATATAAAATAATAATAATTGATATTAGTATCTCAAAAATCGTAAACAACCAAAATTGTGAGAAGAATAAAGATTTATCCAAATCTTCATATAACTTTCCACCATATCTTAAATAAATTCCATTAATCCACCCAAAATGTAAAAATGGAGCTATATTTATTGAATAAAATATATATAATTGGTAATAACCATATTGTTCAACTCCTAATACCTTGGGAATTAATATTAAAGAAATAGCTGTTATTGCTACTGATATTGCATTTGAAGCATATGAAAAAGCAACATTCTTTATAATATTCAATGCGTTTTTTCGAAATTTCATTTAATTTACTCCATCATAATTAATTCGTTCTGCTTAAAATGCTTGACTTTTTTTATTTTTTACATTGTTGTAGTATAATAACACTAGATAAACCCATATTGGAATTCTCCTCATAACATCGCCTCCAATTGCATAGACTAAAATACTCATAAATGCTCCCAGCAAATATTGCTCTTTAAATAGAGATATAAAGAGTTTAATGTTTAATAATATGTAAAATGCTAAAGCGAGCAACCCACCTTGTAACGCTACGGTAATAAGTGTTGAATGGGCGTCATTATAATCCCAGTAATATAGCGCATGTGAGCCAGGTCCGTAACCAACAATGGGAGAATGCATTATTTTCTCAAAGGAGTATTCCCACAGGATTTGTCTTCCTGCACCGGAATCCTCTGAAATGAAGAATTCCATAATATTTTTGGCAATGTATTCATAATTATAATATATGACAATCGACAGAACGGCACTGAAAGATAATATAAACAGAAGTTTTTCAAGTCTATGTTTGTTTCGATTGTACATTAAAAAGTATATTATAAAAATTGCTCCAACTAAAAATCCAATTGCTATTTTTAACGATCCTGTTTCTATGGCTATATATATGTTTGATATAATAAGCAGTAGATGAAAGATTTTATTAACAGTTTTCTTCTCCTCAATAAGAACTTTCAACCCTAAAAAAGGTAATGGGGCCATTACCATGGATACCTGATGTATGTTATTTGCAAATGGGCTGAAATAGTGATAATATAGGAGAGTATATCCAAATAAATTTGATGTGAATCTACTAGTGCCGAATAATATAAGCATTATAATGCTTATATATAAATATACTCTGTAAAGTAATTTTTTAATATCCACTTCTTTGAAATTCACAATATATATTTCCATTGCAATGCACAACAAAAAGATCAGAACATATGAAAATAGATCAAAAATCATAGATGATAACATACCACTAACATGCTTCATAACTATGTAGTTATAGAACAAGCCTATCAGACTGAATATAAAAAATAGCAGCCAGAACTTTGAAAATAAAAAATCGCTTCTATTTTTAATATTGATTTTTATATTTCTGCTGAAAGCAATTTTTAAAATAAATAAAATGAATGCAAGCTCAGAAATCCCTATAAAGCCATATCTTAATTGAGTAAACGGGGAAAATATTATCGCGATGAGAAGCAGTTGCTCTTCCTTTATTTCTTTAAAGATATTCGTTCTTATTCTCATCTATTCGTCCTCATAAGAATACATCTGCACCATTTTTTTGTATTTATTCCAGTTTTTGATGGCATTAATCAACATAATCAATGTATTTATCTTCATTCTCCTCAAATACCACTCAAGATTCCTTGCGCTCTTTCTTCTTGCAATATAATCATTCCGAAGCGTAGTTCTTTCTCTGATGTATCTTTTCTTATCATAATACAAATAACCACTATATTTATCAATCTCTTCTTTTATTGTAGAATCTTTTCCAACTTCAAACATGGTGTCTCCAGAAAATATTGGAATTATTCCATAGTTAGACACCTTATTATTTGTTATATCCAAAGATAAAATGAACGATTTTCGGTTTTCTACGCTCTGTTTTATAAGAGGTCCGTTTGATATATCAATATATACATCATCAAAGCAAAAATTTCCAAGACTATATGCTATCAGTGATTCTCCAATTTTTTCCATACCCTGCATAACATGGGGGTGATGTCCATAATAGACATACGGTACCTTTTGTGCCAATTTTCTAGCCATTATTATGTGGTCGTAATTTGGGTAATTCACATGCTCTTCGCCAGCATGGAAACTTGCAATATTCAAATAACCATCTCTATGATTCTTAAGCATTATTTTTTCAACTCTGAATGCATTTAACTCGTTTACCCCATCTAGAATACCATTAGTAAGATATCCAACGCCATTTGTCGAGTAACAGCAGAACCCGTTAAATGCCAATTTCACACCTTCTTCATAATTTACAATTCTGTGTTGGATATTATTCACCCCGAAATATCCTATTCCATATTTATCAAGGAGATATCTGGTCTTTTTAAATCCATCAATTCCATAATCGTATATATGATTATTTGCCAAATTTACTACATTTATGTTAAGATATTTTAGCAATTCTATATTCCTTTCATCTGCTTTAATATTCGCTGACTTTGCTCCATAGGTTCTATTCCCATTGTACAGTGGAGTTTCAAGATTGCCGATTACATAATCAAATTCATTCAATTTCGTTGACACATCATAGAAATAGTTAAAAACATCCTTATTTCCAACAGAGAATTTGCCAAATAAAGCTATGTCGCCAAGAAATGCAATTTTCAATTATTCCCCTTTTTAGTTCTATTATTTTTTACTAAATTATTTAGCACTTCATTAGGTGCATTCAAAGGTGCTTCATACCAAATGTCATTATTATCCCAATGCCCACCTAAACCGATTTGAGCTTCATATGAAAATCCATAGCTGATTTCTACAATTTTGGGTGTCTTATCACGATTATCAATTACAAAATCATATCCCATACACTGAAATCCTAATTTCTTTGAAATATCAAACGAAATTCTTCTTATTTCTGGAGTTATCAATGACTTATCATAAATCAAAGTCCCACCTCCAGATGCCCTAAAATCATTTTTCCTAACATTTCTAGCCAAAAAACTTAATTTATCCCCTACAACGACTACTTTAAGATCGTATCCATCATTTGGTATAAATTCTTGTAAATAAACATAACCTTTTTCGTTTGGAAACTGACTGGCTTTTCTATAACTTTCTAAAAAATCAGGTATTCTTTTCAGCCTGCTAATAAATGTAGAAAGATTATTTGCTGATGCAATATTTGATTTAGCTTTAAAAAAGGGATTCGGTGAAGAATTAATACCATTTCCAAACATCTTTTTGATGTAAACTTTTGCCTCACTTTTATTTTTAATTAAGACTACATTCGTTGAACCTGAACCACATTTGAGTTTTGCCACAAGTGGGAATTGCCTATCTTCTTCAAAAAATGCTTCAGCAGATCTCTTAGTAACAAATATCCATGATTTTGGTATAGGTGCGTCTATTGATGACAATAGATATGTCTCAGCAATTTTGTCATCAGAATGCCATATAGTGTTAAAATTCGGAAACACTTTCAAATTCATCTGAGTCGCACTATACAATATGCTTTTAGAGAAAAGTTTTTCCTGTAAAGAATAATTAGTAGTACACCACAATAGAATATCAAATCCTTTTAAAATACTTTTAATATCATTTTTATAACAATCTATAACTTCATAATCAATCTTGTTTTTTTCACAATAATCTATCCAAGCTGGAACCCACGAGGTTGAGTGTGAAAATATTTCCTTGTTCTGATGTATTGCGACTTTCATTTTTACTCCTTAATTACAGTTACAGTATTGTATACTTTCATAGAATTATTTTCAGATATTTAAGCATTTGTCTGTTAACACCCTGAACATCATATTTATTTTTAACAATTTCATACGACCCCTTAGACATTCTACTTACTTCTTTTGGATTCTCAATCATCCAACACATTTTCTCTACCAAAACAACATGATTTTTAATAGGGACAAGAAAACCATTTACACCATTTTTTACAGTTTCTCGGCACCCTGGAGAATCAGTAGTTATTATAGGTCTTCCTGTAGCCATCGCTTCCAATACAGACCTCGGGGTGCCTTCTCTATATGAAGGCAAAACATAATATCTACATTTGTCTAAAAATGGTCTTACATCATCTGTTTCACCAAAGTATTTTATATATTCTTTCTCAATATAATGGTTTAATGTCTCATCAGATATTCCTGATATGCGACTATCTTTTGGTCCAACAATCCAGAATTCTGCTTTGGGATATTTTTTTTTAACCATCTCTGATGCTTTCAAGTATTGCATTATTCCCTTATCTCTCATCAAACTACCAATAAACAGAAAAATGTCATTTTTAGGTAATTCTGATAGAGAATAATAATCCAAATTGACTCCGGAACCATTTACTTGAATACATTTTTCTCTTTTGATTAATTTCATTTTGACCATATCTTCAATATCATCTGTATTCTGAAAAAACACTTTATCGTTAAAACCAAAGCCAACTTTATATAACATTTTTACAATTGACTTAACATATTTTTTCTTTTCTTTGCCCTCAATAAATACTGATCCAAGACCTGTAACCATAGAGTATCGCTTTTTAATTCCGGATAAATAAGCGGCAATCGAGCCATAAATAACAGGTTTTATAGTATAACCAAAATATAAATCCGGTTTCACAATTTTCATCAATTTTACCAAATTTACTATTAGCTGTATATCTGATAGTGGATTAAGTGATAGTCTATCAAATTCAATCTGATGGAATTCTACTCCGATCGCTTTAAGTTGATCTTCATATCCTGACTCAGGACCTATTGCTATAACAGTATTTCCTAACACAACCATTTCAGATAATAATTCCTTTCGAAAGTGTATTAATGATTTTGAAAACCCTGCAAAGACTAATATTCTCATTTATGCTCTATATAATGGGAAATAATTAATTTTCTCTTCAACAATTTCACTCTTTCTTAAGGTAACTAACTGATTATATAATTCATTATTAATAATCCTTTTACCGATATAGTAATCATATACACCATTCGGGGCGAAACTTCTTTTATATCGAAATATTCCATCATCTTTTCCATATCCACCTCCTAGCACAAATCTCTTTAATCCTATAGATTTCGCCCATTTTATTATCTCATATTTCACAAAGTCGTTTGGCCTCAAGTCAAAGTATTCATTATCTGTACCTCCCAAATATGAATAACAGTTAGTATTATCAAACAATACTAATTCTGTTGATACTATTTTGTCTTGGTACAATACATTAAAATAAATATGATTCTCACTCAATTTGTTAATTTCCTCAAAATAATCCTTCTTAAAATAGAAATACTTATCAGCATTGTTTCTTTTCATAGTTTCTATGTATATTCTGTAAAAATCATCAATTTCTGCATTCCCGTTGTTGATTATTATTTTCAATCCTTTTCTATCAGCCTTTTTGATATTTTTCCTGCATTTATGCTCAAAATCCTCAAAGATTACATCTAATGGCTCATCTAATGATCTTACTATATTTTGTGTTCTGCTTTCGACTATTCCTTCAAAATACTCCCAATATTTTGAAAATAATTCAAATCTCACAAATTCAGAAATATAGTTTTTTTCATTTAGAAATTCCTTATAGTGTTTTTCTACTGTTTTGTACCCTTCGCGTGCCCCATCGAGTAAAAATCCACCATAACCGTAAGGTGATATTATATCATAATATTTATTTAATTCTATTTTACTATTAAATTGCGAACACTCTGATATATCTCTTTCTATAATTACATTTATAGCTCGTAGATTACTGTCTTCATAATAAATCAGATATGGCCGACCATCACGATTATTATTAATAGCTCGAGAATAACCACTCAAATAAAAAACATTATATTCTTTGAAACTTCTGACTATTTGATCCCATTGATTATATTCAGAAAGTGAGAATACTTTAAGCATATTCACTTAAACCCCTTTCGGAGATGATGTCATTTTACAGTATTTTATAAGTGTTTTTATCATTGATTTGTAATGTAGGGTGTCAACATCTTGATGAACAGGTAGGTTTAATATTCTCTTCGATATGTATTGGCTATTTTTATATCCCTCGTTGTTAATTGGTTCAATCATTGTATGATATAGACTAATTACTCCATATCCGGATTTGTTCATCAGTTCATAGATGATATCTCTATTACCTTTTTTTATTATGATAGGTAATGTTTGTGGTACGGTGTCATTTGTCATCTTCGGTTTAAGTGGTATAAAATACTTATCACTTTTTGAATGTTTGATAACATCTATAAGATGATTATAATTCATCCTTCTTTGATTTATTATTGCTGAACTGTCGAACAACCAAGGTTTCGCACTTGATGAACTATCCTTAACTCCTTTGAAGCTCAGTTTATGTAATAAAGGATTATTTATTCTTAAGGCACCTCCATCTTCATACGGCAACAACTTATGAAATGAATAAAAAGTTGCATCTGAGAAATGTTTTCTATGCAACATATAAGTATAATACCCATGAGCATTGTCTTCGATTATCCAAATTCCCTTGCGTTTCAAATAATCATATATTTTTTTTATATTTACATCATAAAAGCCGAAATAATTAACAATAAGAACTGCAGTTTTTTCGGTATTTATAAATACCACTTTCTTTTTTAAATCATTGAAGTCAATCTCAATCTTTTTTGTAATTTTGTAAAAATCAATTTTAAGATTACTTAGTTTTATTATTGGGTCATAAATTCCACTTCCTTCTTTCGGAGACCAACCTATATATGCCGGCAAATATAATGTGTCCAGCATACCACTTTTCATCATTTGCTTTAGAAGATCATACATCGCTGATCTACCATTCTTGTAGTATATATCTCTAACTAGAAACCTCGAACTATCGGTAGCTTTCTTGTCAATAATCATTTTTTTAATATTTCCTTTGTCATAAGAACTCTCTCTGTTGAATATCCTTTTGACTTGTAGAAATTTATTGATTTTTTGTTTTCAACGCTAGTCATTAATTCAATTTTACCTATTTTCATTTTTTTTGAATATTCTTCAATTGAACGCATCAATTCTCCGCCTATCCCCTTTCCTCGAGACTTATTTTCAATAATAATATGATCTACATGAACTCTGGTTTCACCAAGAAGTTTCTTCTTATATGCCCATAAAAAACCGATTAAATTCTTTTCATCGAAGGCAGCAAATATTAATGCAGATTTATTTTGCAAATAATAATTCATCTCATTATAATTAGTTAATGACAATTTTTTTTGATATGGCCTATCTGGGAAATTTATTTTATAATTATCAATCAACAGATTTACAATTCTTATTTTATTTTTTTCTAAATCTATTTTGTTGATTTTACGTATTATTACTTCATTTTTGTTCTTCATACTCTATTCATACTCCTTTCTACATCTAAATCCTTTAAAATATGTTCAGAACCTACTAATATATCTTTTCGTTCAAAAACAACTAAAATTGATTTAAATATTATTATTAAATCAAGTACAAAAGATTGATTACTAATATACTGCAAATCCAATTTGAATCTGTCATCCCAATTTAACACATTTCTTCCTGTTATCTGAGCTAACCCAGTAATACCAGGTAAGACTTTATTTCTTTTTTTTTCATTCTCTCTGAAATAGGGTAAGTATCTCACTAATAGAGGTCTTGGTCCAACTAATGACATATCTCCCTTTATTACATTCAAGAGTTCTGGTAGCTCGTCTAATGAAGTTGATCTGAGAAATTTTCCAAACGGGGTTATTCTTTTTTGATCAGGTAATAAATGTCCATTCTCATCTTTTTTATTTGTCATCGTTCGAAACTTATAAAGTGTAAACAGTTTTTCATCTTTTCCAGGTCTAATTTGCTTAAAAAATACTGGACTTCCAAGTTGAATTCTGACTAAAAATCCAATAAAATAAATCAAGGAAGAAAAAAGAATTAATAGAGGAATAGTTACCGTTAAATCAAATATTCTCTTTCCATATTTAATATAAAAATTATTTCTTAAAGCAAATTCATCCATTATTTTATTATATTACAAAGTTATTAATATTACAATACAATATAAATTTTATTTTAACATTCACGAAGTCACATAAACAAATGCAAATTCGGAGATGTTGTCATAATGGTTTTTACCGATAGTTTCAGTTCCATTTTTTGCATTTTTTTCTCCTGAAGTCACCCACACAAAAGCAAATGCTACGATGACGAATATCACAAAACCTATTGCGATTGCCCATTTTTTGAAAAATTGCATTTGGCGCTTGCGCTTTGCATACGCTTCCGTGTCTATTTTCTTCGTCTTCATTTTACCAACATCCCCTTATTTAAGTTTAAGTTACCGAAGCTCTCACACTCTCAATAACTCACCTTATTACTACTTATTTAATATGATAAACTCAATACGCCGGTTTATTGCCCTGTGCTCTTTTGTCTCATTGTCTGTGATGTTCATCGCCTCGCCGAATCCCTTTGTCTTTATTCTGTTTTCCGCTATTCCTTTCTGAACAAGATAAGATTTAACTGTCTCCGCCCTCTTCTGCGAGAGAACAAGATTGGCGTCCGCCTTTCCCACATCATCGGTGAAGCCCTGTATCTCTATCTCAACTTCGGAATTAGCTTTTAAGAGCTGAACCGCCTCATCAAGTATAGGGTAGGATGTTTTTGTTAGGTCTGCTTTGCCTGACTCGAAGTTGACATTTTTAAGAGAGACCCTGCCGCCCTTTTTGAGCATGTAGATGTTCTGGATGAGCGTCTTTCCGTTTTCAACGGCTATCGGCTGTATCCAATCGATGTAATTGTCCTTCTTTGCATACATTGTGTATGTGCCGGGCATAAGCTCAACGGTAAAGATGCCTGTCTGCACATCAACATTTATCTTTGATTTGTCAACTCCTGATATTTCAAGATTTGGGATTATCGCCTCTTCTGTGGTTTTATCAACTATCCTGCCTGTTACTATACCGCTTGTCAGCACTGCCTCCATGTCAAAGTAAACCGTCGTCTCCTCTCCTGCCTTAACCTGCACTTCCCTTGTGAGTGTGATGAATTCGTCTGACTTTACCCTGACAGTGTATCTGCCTTCTGGAAGCTCTACTGTTTTCTTTCCGTCTCCCACAAATACGGGTGACAAGGGAGCATTGACGAACTCAACTACTCCGTCCAATGGCTCCTCATCCTCAACAGAGGCAAGAAGCATGGTGAGTTTGCCTGTTTTGGTTTCATTTTTCGGCATTTCAGGCGCGCTCTTCTTCATTAGGTCAAATGTATAGTTTATTCCCACCTCTACTCTTGGTCTGAGGTTTGGGTCTGTTGCAGTAAAGAGCTCCAGATGGGTTATAGCCGCATTGACTGCAAGCTCTCTCCAGTTGAACTGCATGCCTGCATTTACATCCCTTCCGTCCACATCCGCCTTTAAGGAAAAATTCTTAGTTACGGGAAGTTCGCCACCGAAGAAGAAGCCGAACATAAACTCATTGGCAATACTGCCTGTAAGGTCTGTTGCATCAAAGAATGCCACTGATGAGAGGTATCTGCCTCTTCCATAGCCGATGAACTCGCCCCTGCCAATGCCGAGAGTGTATTTGCCGAAACCGCCGAAATCCTTTGTCATCGCAAGGTAGGCGCTTAGTATGTCGGACGAACGATTGGCATAAGCATAATCGGCAAGTCCGGAGTTAACAGTGCTTCCTCCGCCTCCCTCGTCTATGTATCTCTGATAGGTAATATTCTTGATTCCGAAGGTTATTGCGGGGCTATGTTTTTTCTCTTTAAGCAAAGCTGTCTGTATCTGTAGGGCATAATCTTTGTAAGTGTACATGTGAATGGCTATGTCCATAAAGTCAAGGATACCGTAAGAGAGGGATAAATTATAGTCGAATCCCACCTTGTCCTCTGTCGGTTTCATTGATATAGAGTTGTAAAATGAGAGGTTGAGCTCCCCGTTTCCAAGAATGTCCGAGGAGGGCACGCCGATGATGTCGGTTGACTTGGCATTCGCTCCGAAGAGCGCTGTTGCCGCTATTATACTTAAGACCGCACAAAGTATCCTTTTCACAACTCCTCCTTACTTAATATAATTTTTATATTGTAAATAATAGTATATTCATTATTATAGATTTGTCAATAGGGCGGCGGGGGGTGAAAAATGTGAAAAACGGGAAACTGATAGATTCTTCACACGAGAACATCGATAAGATGCCTTCAGTATCACACTTATCTCAGGGACGGTGGTTGCATTTGTTGCATTTTTTGAACATAATAAATTATGAGTAATCAAGAAATATTAGGGGGCTTATGAATAGCGTAGCGTCGGCTCACACACTCCGCTTCGCCGCTTTATCAAGATGGGATAAAGTTATCCATAGTCCAAAATCACTGGTCACCAGTCAAAGAATATCAACTGGCTGATGAATAGCGTAGCGTCGGCTCACACACTCCGCTTCGCCGCTTAATCAAGATGGGATGTTGTGGGGACACACCGTAGGAATGTCCCCAAACCACTTGATGGGCGTCTGCGCAGAGCGTCCTCGCCGACTTGTAGCT
>JBFXJF010000027.1:0-31408 GCA_050175155.1 Vulcanibacillus sp. | reverse complement strand
AAAACATTGGAATTTCAAGATAAATTACTAAATTTCAAACATTTATTTAATCATTTTGCCTGTGCTTTTCAAGGTTCAATAAAATGAATTTACCAATTAATTACCATGTTTTTGGGTAATAATCATACTGTAACTTATTATTATGGAAAAAACCAACTATTTATAACGAATTGGAAGCATCTTCTTTTTATCAGGATATTGCATATAGGGCAGTTGATCATATGACACAGATGCACTTTATGCATGCATCCCATGATGAACAGCGACACGCTTCATGGTTTGAATATATGTTGATGAATTTATAGATTACGAAATTAACGGTTTAGGGTGATGTGAACACTAATTATGATAATATTTTAAAAATAGGACCTTACTTAAGCTTGGTCTTATTTTTTTATTCATGTATTCAGTTTTTTTACCATATTTATTTTTTGCTACCTTAAATTTGGTGCTTTTCAGGAATTATAATAAATTCACTTCGAGGTACTCTCGTCGTTATTGGTGACATATTTATACGATAAAGAGTTGTTGTATCGGTAAAAATTTCAATATTAATTACAGTAACAGGATAATAGCCAAAGGCATTAACATTCATATGATATTGCAGATGTTCAAAATCAATTTCGTTGTTGATATTATTTGGTTCATGTAATACAGGCAACTCTATAATCGGAACTTTGCCACTTTCATCTGTAGTATGAGTTACAATTAGAACTTCTTCCCCTTGAGTTGCATTAATACCTCTTATACTAAATCTATATATACTTACTTCTGCATCACTTATTGGCATATCACTTTCATCCTCAAAAACACTAACTTCTAAAAATCCAGTCGCAACAGCCTCATTATTATTTGTTTCTAACTTTTTAATTATATTATTTCTAACCCGATAAGGTTTGGTTGCATCAAACATATAATTTACTAAGCTTCCTTTCCTTAAATTATTATTTAAATCCTATTTTAATATATGCAAATAAAAAATTTTGTTCACTTTATCTTTAGCAATGAGAATGTCTAATAATATTATTAAATAATATAGTTATTATAAAGAAAAATTATATTTAAAGACCTGAGGGTTTTAATTATAACTTATAATTGTGAAGATTTTATAGGGATAGAGCGTGTTTAAAAAAATGGCTTCAATAGTTATCTATCAAAGCCACTTTTTAATTACATACTTATTATAACTCTTCTATTCCAACTACTTCATAACCTGCTTCATCAACAGCTTCCTTAAACTTTGCATCGTCTACCGGATGTGCCAATTCAACTACAGCGTTCTTATTATCTAAATCTACATTTACAGATTTTACTCCGCAAATTTCTCCTAAAGCTTCTGTTACGTGATTTACACAATGTTGACAGCTCATTCCTTCTATTAATATTTTCTTTTTCATTTCATATCCTCCATTATTTTGTATTTTATATATTAAACAATTATTTTATTAATTATCTAACCGGCTTAAATCTCTTTAATCTTAATGCATTTGCTAATACTGATACTGAACTTAAACTCATTGCAGCTGCTGCAAACATTGGATTTAACAGTGGGCCTCCGAATAGAGATAGGATTCCCATTGCAACAGGTATACCTAATGTATTATAGGCAAATGCCCAAAACAGATTTTGTTTTATATTTCTTATTGTGCTTTTACTTAACTGTATAGCTGTAGGCACATCCATCAAATCACTTCTCATCAATACTATATCTGCAGATTCCATTGCTACATCTGTTCCTGAACCTATTGCTATACCGATATCAGCTTGAGCCAAGGCTGGAGCATCATTTATACCATCTCCAACCATTGCTACCTTTTTACCTTCTGATTGAAGTTTTTTTACTTCATTTGCTTTATCCTGCGGCAATACTTCTGCTAATGTTCTATCTATTCCTACTTGTCTAGCTATTGCTTCTGCTGTTCTTCTGTTATCACCTGTAATCATAGCTACTTCTATACCCATTTGATGCAATTTTTCAATAGCTCTTTTGCTGTTTTCCTTAACTGTATCTGCTACTGCTATTATACCTGCTATCTTATTATCTATAGCAACATACATAGGTGTTTTACCTTCTTCTGCAAGCTTGTTAGATGTTGATTCCAAGTTTTCCAATGAAATGTTGCGTTCAACCATAAGCTTTCTGTTGCCTGCCAATATATTTTTGCCGTCAATTTTAACTTCAATTCCATGACCAGGTATTGCATTGAATGCATCAAGGTTTTTAAATTCTAGTCCCTTTTCTTCAGCACCTTTTACTATTGCTTCACCAAGTGGATGTTCTGAACCCTTTTCAGCAGATGCTGTTAATTGCAGCAAATCATTTTCTTGTATTCCATTTGCAGTTATTATATCTGTTACCTTTGGTTTTCCTTCTGTTATTGTACCGGTTTTATCAAATACGATTGTTTTAATTTTATGTGTTGTTTCAAGTGCAACACCACTCTTAATCAATACTCCGTTTTCAGCGCCTTTTCCTGTTCCAACCATTATAGCTGTCGGGGTAGCCAATCCTAATGCACATGGGCAGGCAATAACAAGAATTGATATAAATATTGTTAAAGCAAATATTGTTGACTGTCCTCCGAAGAAATACCATGCCAATGCTGATATTATTGAAAGAACTATTACTACTGGTACGAAATATCCTGAAATAACATCAGCTAATTTTGCTATAGGTGCCTTTGAACCCTGAGCATCTTCTACTAATTTTATAATTTGAGCCAGTGCTGTATCTTTACCAACTTTTGTTGCCTTATATTTTATTGAGCCATTTTTATTGATACTTGCACCAATTATACTGTCTCCAATATTTTTTTCTACTGGAATACTTTCTCCTGTTAACATTGATTCATCAACTGCAGTTGCTCCTTCAATTACTTCTCCGTCTACAGGCATTTTTTCTCCTGGTTTAACAACTATAACATCTCCAACTTCTACATCTTCAATTGAAATTTCAACTTCCTTGCCATTTCTAATTATTATTGCTGTCTTAGGTGCAAGACCCATTAATTTCTTAATTGCTTCTGATGTTTTTCCTTTAGTAACTGATTCTAAATATTTACCTAATGTAATGAGTGTTAATATTACACCGCCTGCTTCAAAGTATAATTCATTTGCATAGTCACCATTGCCACCATAAATTTGTACAATAGCATAAATTCCATATACGAACGCTGCAGCCGTGCCTATTGCAATCAGTGAATCCATATTTGGACTTCCTTTAAACAATGTTTTAAACCCAACCGTAAAGTATTTATATCCAACAATCATAGTTGGTGTAACTAGTATCAATTGTACGATTGCAAAGTTCCAAGGATTCATCATTGGATCAATAATTTCAGGCAATTTTATCCCAAGCATTTCTCCAAACATGTGACCCATTGCCATGTATAAAAGCGGTGCTGTAAAAATTGCTGATATTACAAATCTTCTCCATAATGATTTTATTTCTTTTTCTTTTCTTTCCTTATCAGCATCAACTGAAGTTTCTTCTTCAATTGCTTTATAACCTGCCTTTTCAACCGCCTTCTTTATTTCAGAAACCTTTACTAAGGTCGGTTCATAACTTATTGTTAACTTTTCTGTAGCAAAATTTACATTTGATTCTGTAACACCATTAAGCTTTCTGGTAGCTTTTTCTATATTTTTTGCACAGGATGCACAGGTCATTCCTTCTATTTTCATTGCTTTTGTTACAGCTTCAGTTAAAGCTTTGTATCCTGCTTTTTCTACAGCAGCCTGTATATCCTTTACAGTAACCTTAGATTCATCAAATGTAATATTTAGTTTTTCAGTTGCAAAGTTTACATTTGCATCTGTTACACCCTGAAGCTTTTTAGTAGCTTTTTCAACTGTCTTAGCGCAGGATGCACAGGTCATTCCTTGAACTTTAAGACTCTTTTCCAATATTTACACCTCATTTCTTATTTGCATTATTAGAAGCTTGTATATTTGTATTTTTCGGTTTATTTAAATCACAGCAATCAAGCCTTCCACTTCCAAAGCTCTTTTCATTCTCTTTAGCTAATCTATCTAGCCAGTTTTTTATGAATTTAAACATTAATACCACTCCTTTTTATTTTTGTATTATTTTTTCTAAAATATTTATTATTTCGTCAACTTTTTCATCATTTTTATCTTCTTTAATTGCTTCTTTTACACAATGATGAATATGTTGTTTTAAAATCAACACATTTGATTTCTTTAAAAGCGATTGTGCTGCAATTATTTGATTAGATATATCAACACAATATCTGTCATCTTCCAGCATCTTTATTATGCCTTCAATTTGTCCTTTAGCTGTCTTTAAAGATGTTACAGCATTTTCTTTCTCTTTATTCAATAGAATCTCCTCCTTATAAATTAATTATTTACCTAATTGTATGATATATACAGTTCTTATAGTACCATACCCTTGGGGGGGGTGTTTTCTATATATGTATACTAATAAAAAGTTATGGAGAAATTGTGAAGATTTTAAAAATATTTTTGGGTTTTCTTTTATTTATATTATAAAATATTCAGTAGCATAGAGCATCTGTCCTATATGAACAGATGTTTTTTATAATTCTCCGTCAAATAATAATCGGGACGGTTCTTGAAAATAAAAAACCGTCAGACTGCGCAAAAACATAAATTCGCAGTCTGACGTCCCATTGTCACATTCCATTATTTAATAAATTCAATTGATTTAATATGTCCTCTAACTCTTCTAATCTTTCTCCGTACTCAGCCCAGTTTCCATTCTTTTGAGCTTCTGTTGCTTCATTGAAAATCAAAGTTGCTTGTACTATTAAATCATTGATGTTAGTATTATCATATTCTTCGCTGATTGGTTTTTCTGGTTCTGGTTCAGTGTAAATTCCAAATATTCTTTCTATAGCCTGGTCTAATGTAGGCTCCATTACTATTCTATCACCGTAGGATACAACCACCATTTTCATTTCAGGGAAGTTGCTTTCAGTATCTGACTTAAGATAAATAGGCTCTATATAAAGCAATGAATCTTCTATTGGTACTACTAGAGTGTTACCCCTTAAAACAGTTGATCCAACCTGGCTCCATAATGTTAACTGTGATGAAATTACAGTATCCTGGTCAATTTTAGTTTCAATCATGTTAGGTCCTGGTATTGTCTTGGTCTTAGGGAATTTATATAATACAAGCTCACCATAATTTTCTCCATCATTTCTTGCAGCCAACATTGCAATCATATTATCTTTGTTTTGAGGTGTGTATTGTGTTGTTAAAAGAAATTCAACATTATCTTCCTCTGGCAGCTTGAACATTACATAGCTTGAATCTACAGGATCCTCGCCTCTATCCATATATTTTTCATTTGCAATATCCCAATAGTCTTCTCTTCCAAAGAATACTGTAGGATTTTCTATATGATATAATCTATACATATCTGACTGCACATCAAAATAAATCTGTGAATATCTCACATGATCTCTTAAACCTTTTGGCATTTCACTCATAGGTTTAAATAAATCAGTAAATATTTTATCATATGACTTAATTATTGGGTCAGTCTCATCAGCTATATAAAAATCAATTGAACCATCATATGCATCTACAACAACTTTTACTGAATTTCTGATGTAATTTACATTCCAGCCTTCAATAAATTTATCTGTTGGTTGAGAGTAAGGAAATCTGTCACTGGCAGTGAATCCTTCAATTATCCAGTAAAGCTTTCCATCTTCTTGGTTTACAACAACATAGGCATCTGGATCAAAATACATAAATGGAGCTATTTCATAAACTCTCTCTATTATATTTCTGTTTATTAATATTTTGCTGTTAGAATCTATGTTATTTGAAATTAATAGCCTATAGCTTCCTTCTCTCAAGCTGAACAACAGCTTATTAACAAAAGATAGTCTTATGCCTGCTTCTCCTTCATACAGTGTTTCAACATTATCTGAGCCTGAAGGATAGTCAAATTCTTTTTCATCTGTATTAACTATTATGTATTCATTAGTTTTTTCACCAAAATAAATTTCTGGTCTAGTTATTTTAAAATCTGTATTTGTTATTGGTGGAATGTTTCTTACAAGCATTTCAGGCTGTCCTTGAGCTGTAACCTCGTTAACCTGTGATAATGTTACTCCATAACCATGAGTATATTTCAAATATTGGTTAATCCATGTTCTTGCCTGCTCATTTAAGCGATTTTGGTCTAATTCTCTTGCTGATAAGAAAACCTGCTTGTAATCGCCATCAATTATGTATCTATCCACGTCCACATCATTAAACACATAATATGGTCTTATACCCTGCAATTGATTATAAACTTGAATTAATGGCTCCTGGTCATTAATTCTTATGTTATCAATAACATCCTGGTTATTGTTTATATCTTCAATAGTTAAATTATTGTTTACAGGAAACTCTATATCAATTACATCATTTAAGGAATATGCTGTTTGAGTGCTTTTGATGCTGTATTCCATATATTTTGTTTCCTTGGAAAGCTGGTCAGGTTCTACAATGAAATTTTCGACTATACCAGCAAGTCCTGTTCCCGCTATAGAAATAATTATTAATGCAGCTGGAACTGTCAAAGCAAATTTTAAATTTCTTTTTCTTGCACCAATAAAAAATGTAACTGCAGCTATCAAGCATCCAATTGCAAGAATTCTATATAAATTTAGTGTTATATTAATATCAGTAAATCCTGCACCAAACACTCTTCCTAGCTGAGAATACAATAAATCATAGCTTCTTAACACAAATCTGACAGCTAAAAATGCAAATACAAATATTCCTATGAAGGACAATTCATTAATAATTTTAGTTGCAAATTTTTTGTTTAACACTGCACTTAAATCAAATTGTTGATTATTGAATCTCATTTCTTCAAATTGTTCAGATACATTTTTAATGCTGTCTTTAATTGCAAGATATGCATAAAACAGCACAGTTACAACAATTAGAAGGAATAATATGTTTATAATAAAATCAACTGCAGTATTAATTAAAGGCAATTTGAAAATATAAAAACTCACATCGTTGTTAAATATGGGGTCAGCATAACCAAAACTTTCACTATTAATAAACTGTAATATTTCAAACCACATGCTGGATACAATATTTGCAGTAAATAAAAAACTTATTACTACATAAAACCTCCTTCTAAAAATTAATCACACAAAATATTTCAAATTAAATGACGTTGATCCCTTAAAACCGACCAAATAACTTAATGAATTTAAATATTAATGCCACTTGCATTATCAATATCTTCTGTATCTCCTTATAGCATTTAAATATGGAGAAGTTATAAATTTTTTAAATAAACCTTAAATAATAATTTCTTATTCTCCACATAGACTAACAGTATTCAAAAATTTATTGAATACTGTTTTTTTATATATAAATGTCTTGGCTTAAACTTAGTCAAAACTTTAATTTATAATTATTAATTATTAAAGATCTCTTTACTTTTTCGTCTTATTTACCCCTTAATTTCCCATCAATAATATTATTATCAAATGGAGTTTCATATTCTGACTTATTTTTAAACTCAGTAACTGCCTTCCTGACTCTATTTAATGAAGCTATTGTTCCTGGTCCGCCGATACATCCACCTAAACACGCCATACCTTCAAGTAAATAACCGTTCTTTTTCCCTGCCTTTGCCAACCTCATAAGTTTTACACACTCATGCAAAGATGATGCCCCCTCAACATTTATCTCTCTTGAAGGATCAATTTTCAAAGCGGTATTTTTTACTGCTTCAGCTACTCCACCTGCTATGGCATAGCCGCGACCGAGTGTAGAAGCATCCTGTATTTCTTTTGATACCTTTATTTCTGTTAATTCTATTCCTTTAGCAACAAACATACCCATAAGTTCTTCAAAGGTTATTACAAAATGCACATAATCTTTAACATCTTCTCTTAATGCTTCTAACTTCTTAGAAATACAAGGACCTATAAATGTAATTTTTGCTTCAGGATCCTTATTCTTAATATACTTAGCAGTCTCTACCATTGGAGAAGAAGAATCTGATATATATTGGTATTGATCCGGAAACAACTTCTTAACCATTATTGTCCAAGAATTGCAACAACTTGTTCCCATATAAGGATGTTCACTAGGTACTCTTTCAAGAAATTCTTTTGCTTCTCGTAGAGTTGTAATATCTGCTCCAAGGCTTACCTCTACCACATCTTTAAATCCGAGCTGCTTAATACCCTCAAATATTTGAACTGGAGAAGCTAATGGTCCAAACTGGGCCAAAAATGACGGAGCAATTATTGCATACATATGATTATTTTTCTTTAGCGCTTTGATAAGCTGATATATTTGAGACTTATCCGAAATCGCTCCATAAGGACATTGAATAATGCAATTCCCACAAGATACACATCTATCTACATTAATTTGAGCTCTGCCTAAATAATCACTATCAATTGCATTAACACCACACGCTTCAGCACAAGGTCTTTCATACTTTACAATTGCGCTATATGGACAGGTTTCCTTACATCTACCGCATTTAATGCACTTATCCTGATCAATAATTGCCCTTTCCTTACCAATAGAAACTGCATTTGTTGGACATACATTAGTGCAAGGATGGGCTAGGCACTTTCTGCAATTATCCGTAACATAAAAAGATTTAGTCGGGCATGCCTCACATGCAAAGGTAATGACATTTACTAGGGGTTCAACAAATTGAGTTTCACCAACATTTGCTTCAGAAATTCCATCAGTAACACGATGATACTCCGTTGGTTTTCTTACATCTAACCCCAATGTCAGTCTTAGTCGTTCATCTACTATTGCTCTTTCTCTAAATATACTATCTCTATATACAGCTACCTCTCCAGGTAAAATATCAAATGATGATTTTTCTAATTCGCTTAAATCAGTTTCATCATATGCCAATTTGGCAATTTTTGTAAATACCTGTCTCCTAATGTTAATTAAATTAACATAGCTTTCTTTCATAAAAATTAGTCCTCCAAGTTTCTTTCTGTCACTTTCTCATTTTATTAACAATCTTCTCCATGACAGTCTGACCTGTTGCGTTAAACATAGTCTCGTCATCTATAACTACTACAGGTGCTGCCTGTTCTATCTTATCTTTGCAAAATCCTAAACACTTAATTACTTCTACTTCCAATTCTTCATCGCTATAGTTGTCGGCATCATTATTTATAATATCCTTTAAATCATCAATCTGATCTAAAATTCTCATTGAACCCAGCAATGTACAGCATGAACCTACACAGACTTTTATCTTCATAATATTCCTCCAAATACTCATATTTGTTAGCTCTTATTTAAATATTATATAGTATCATGATGCATTTTTCCATAAAAAAATCAATAAATCTAATATTACTCGTATTATTGATTTTTTATTACAAATATTTTTATTATATGAATTCTTATTTAAATATCATTTTCAGTAATTATTAAAAACTTTCAATGGGTTTAAAATATATAGCATTAAATAAACGGATGCCCCTAAATATATTGTAGCACTAAAACCAAACATCATAGAAATAGCTACTGCTAATGTAGATCCAAATACAGAAAAAATCCCGTTTATCGCAATCATAAGAGGAACTAAACTTTCCTGTTTATATAGACTGTTCACTTTTTTAATCCCAGAAGGATATGCCATCCCCATGAAAAATCCCATTGGAAATAAATATATAAATATAACTAATAGTTTATAAGTTAAACTCAAGTTGTTTGTTAAGAGTAAAATATCACTTAATTTAAATTGAATTAATATAACCATAACACCTGATAAAAGAATGAAATGAGTGTTTTTTTTGTTGATTTTTCAATCATTTTACTTCCGCTTACCAAACTGCCAATCCCACTGCTCAATAATAAACTAAATATTATAAAACTAAAAGCAATAGTGGAGCTCCCAAAATACAATACTGTCTTTTGTATTAGCGGTATCTCTACTAACATATACGCTACACCCAATGCTCCAAAATATAATGAAGCTTTTTTATTTTCTAAGCTTATAATATATTTCTTTTTAATATATACTGTAAATACTAAAATAACTGTCAATATTAAAAACATTTCTAAAGGAATAAGCTTAGTATAGTTGTAAAAAAACGGCTTATTATCTGTAATAGGATTTGCATTATGTCCGAAACCGCTTATCAACTGTTCAAAATTAATCTTTCCCTCCCGTAATGACTTATATGGTTCAATTTCATAACCGGGCATTTGGATTATATCTCTATATTGAGATTCAGACATAGTTACAATTGAATTTAATTCTGAAGAACTAAAAGGTGTGTTCTTAAAAATTACTACTGGCATTGAAATACTGCCATGAGCACTATTTTGACCTCTTCTAGCCCCGTTAATTATAATAAAATAACTATTAACATCTTCTTCCTTAATTCCTTTGTCCAATAGCACTTTTATACCGGTATTAATCACTTTTGTTAAATCAAATGTATTATGCGCTACAAAGGTTAATTTTCCATTATCAGTTAAATGATCAAAATACTGATTTACTGCTTCCTCAGTATATATATAGTACTCAGCCAATGAATACATTGTATTTTCAATAGAATTTGTCATAACCTTTGAAAGATATATATTATCATATTTTTCTCTATTGTTTTCAATAAAATATCTTCCATCTTGAACATACAAATTAACACCAGGATAATTATATATGTCGCCGCTAAATTCTTTGAATTTATTGACTGCTTCTATAGTTGATGGATTTATTTCTACTGCATCAATATTTTTATTACCCCCTAACAGCGCATAAAGTACGTCATTTCCTCCACCTGACCCAATAACAAGGGAACTATCATTTTCTCCAAATGCAAATGGTATATAATTTGCATCAAACCTTAAATGTTCAACTGATTTTAAATCCTCGTTAAATTTAATAATAGGTGCAGCAGCACCTCCATCTGTAGCAATCAACAATTCATCTCTTCCTTCAACCTTAATAACATCTGTTCTAGATAAGGCATCCCAATTAGAAAAAATAATTTCAGTGTTTCCAGCTGTTTCTTTATAGCTTCCTACTAGTTTCCCAGGATTTGTGAAGTAAGCATAAAATTTATTTTCAATGTCTTCTATAAGACGGTTATTAATAAATAGTACACTCATTAAAATCAAAAAGACTGAAGATATTATTAATGATTTCTTTTTTTTACAGTATAAGCTGATACTTACTGCAAATCTAATAAATATAATTTACTACTTTGGCTAGCCATTTCCTTAAATACAATTGAAGTTATAATACCACCTGTTATGAATGGTAAAATTGAAGCTGGTAAATAAATTGATACAGTTGGATTAAAAGGCAGAAAATACATAATTGATATAACTGTAATAAATATTATAGGCATTAAAATTGAAGTCCTTGTTAGCAACTTTATAGAATTATCTATATTTATATACTTATATGTTAAAATAGCTCCAATGCCACTGCCAAGAATAGCCATGGATACTATAATAAAAACTAAACCTGGTGATAATAGTGTTGAAAATAACCTTGTAAGTAGCGTCTCATATATAAAAAAGCCATAGTTGTCAAAAATACAGAAAGGTATAAATAGATTGTCTTTTTTGATTTAAAATCAATATGAATAATATTACTCATATTAAACCTCCGTTAAATTATTATAAAAAGAACTAGATATCACTAGTTCTAAGTTTTAATAAATATATCATTCAATTATGGAGAAGTTATGATACATCCTATAATTATTTATTCTTAACCTTGTAAAGTTTTCAGCAGATTCCGGATACAATTAATGAAGTTATATTGAATTGCTATTAATTACAATTGCCATATAGATGGACGTAAACATATAATCACCCCTTATCTTTCTTACTCATTATTTAAGCTTTTCTCCTTCGTATATGTGCTCTCTTTCACTTGTATCCGGAATGTTCTTAAATACCAGTTTAAATGATTTTGTATCCTCTCTGACAATTGATTTTCCATCAATATCATTTTTTATTTTCAATAAACCGCTGATATGGTGGTCTTCTGCATTTTGCAATTCCCATTCAAATCCTTCACTTACTACAATTTCGGTGTCTGTTACTAGCTCTACATATTTTCTTATATCCTTGTACTTTGATAAGCTAACAGAATGTGTTCCCAGTGAAACTTCAAATGTTAGCACATCTTTAGACCCTATCGAAGGGTTTAAATAATTTACGAAAATATCAATATTCCCATTTTGACTGATAGTCATATATTTTACTGCATTATCAGAACCATCTGACTGGGTTTGCTCAACAGGTTCTTCCTCATTTTGCTGTACAGATATATTTTCTTCAGCTACTTTTTCATTAGATACTTTTTTCTCATTGCTGCCTGAAAGAAAAGATGTAAGACCTATGATTAAAGTCAATACAAATACTAGAACTGCAACAACAGTAATCAACCTTGTAAATCCATTCATTTTTCTATAACTCATTAAAATCACCTACCTTATGTCTCAATCGTATTGGAATAAATGCTGGTACCCGCTTACGATATTCTACATATTTATCACCAAAAAGCTCCACCATCTTCTTTTCTTCTTTTTTTGCAAGTTTAGTATACATAATGAGCAGAATTGGTGCCATTATCAAAGTAATAATTGTCGGCCACTGAATAAGGAATCCTACGATCATTAGTGCAAATTAGTTTCCATGATTGTGTCTAAAGCAGTTAAAATGGCAAAAATGATGGATGTTCCAATCATTGGCTTGATTGAGAATATGTCATATTTCAAATGCCCTGATTGCAATAAAGAACATCATATTTTTGGAGACAGCCATATTGAAGAAATAGCTAATAAGCATTATATTAAGGTTTTGGCAAAGCTTCCAATTGACCATAAAATTGCTTTAGCTGTTGATAACGGATTAATTGAATTTTATGATAACAGTATGTTTAATGATATTGCGGAAATATTGGAAAAGAATATGAAAAAATAATACATCAAACTAAAAAGATACCCCTTATAACTAATTTTGATTTATTAGTATAAGGGGTTATAATTTATATATTAAATTACTTTTTTATTAGTAATTTTTTTTGATTATATTCATCTTCAGTGATTTCTCCTCTAGCATATCTTTCATTTAAAATATTTAAAGCACTATTGCTTGAATGATTACTACTCTTATTTGAATTCTGAAGATAACTAATCAGAGCTACAATTCCTAATACGGTTAAAACAACTACTCCTATCATCATGAACCAGCCCCAACCATATCCCATCATTCCATAACCATAACCCATCATAAAATCACACCTCCATTAATTCTTAAAGTCATTAATTATAATTTTCTTTAATATATCACCTTTTAAATTAGTCACTTCTATCTTTGTAAAGCCAGCTTTCTTGATATTATCTACAGTTTTTCTGTTTATATTTGCTCCGTATAAATTTAGTGTTATTGGATTAAATATATCCATTAAAAGTCCAATTACTTTATTTTCACTTCTTTCATGCTCAATCATAACAATTTTACCGTTAGACTTACAAACACGTTTTATCTCCTTTAAACCTTTAACAGGATCCGGAACTGAACAAAAAACACATGTTGTAAATACACAATCAAAATAATTATCATGAAATTCCATACATTGAGCATCCATATGCAACAAATTTACTTTTTTATTATATTTTTCAGCCTTTTCTCTAGCCTTGGCTAACATATTTTCACTAAAATCAATGGCAGTAACACTTATATTATCAGGATAATACTGTATGTTTTTACCAGTGCCAACTCCTATTTCGAGAACATTTCCATACAATTCTTTCATAACTTCATATCGCCATTTTTTCAATGTCATAATTTCCATTGGTTGTTCAAAAAAATCATAGAAATTTGAAGCTCTGTCATATCTTCTTCGAATTTTCTCATTATTATCCATCAAATACTCCCGAAATTCAATTTATATAAAAAAAGCTCTTGATTAATTATATATAACCAAGAATTAACCAAGAGCATAAAATGATTATACTAAAGCGCCAGCCATTTTTTTACATTCATCTGCACACATACGGCAAGTATCTGCACACTTTTTGCAATGATCATCTTTAAACACAGCACATTCTTCTGCACATTTCTCACAAACCTTAGCACACATCTGACAATGTTCTGCAGTGAAGCTGCCTCCCATTGACATTGTTGCAGCTGACATTTGACACATTATAGCACATTCTACCAGCATTTTTACACAGCTTTTTCTTGCGCTTAGATCAGGTTCATTTAAGCATGCATTAAAGCATTCAAAACAAGCCTGCGCACATTTATTGCAAGCATCTATGCATGCTTGCATATGATTATTTGTTACCATACCCATTTAAATTTCTCCTTTATATTTTATATTTTTAATATATAAATATTATTTGAAATTCAAAGGATTTTATACCTAATTTTTAATTTATTCTGCTAGCACCTGGACTAACTTTTGATATAAATGGCAACGATGTAAATACTCCATTATGCTTTCTTTGTTTGAAAGCTTTATTTATATAGTAGAATTTACAATATAACTATGGAGAACTTGTGAAGCACGGGTTATTTAATAAATTATTTTTACTGATTAAGAAAACACACAGCTTTGATTTTTACCTAATTCTTTTGCTTTTAAAAGGGCATTATCACTTGCCTTTATAATATTTTCAATTTCAGTTCCATCCTCAGGATAACTTGCTATTCCCAAAGATATAGTTATGGCAGGATAGGGGATATTATCCAATTTATTTATGTTAATTCTCATTTTTTCAGCAATTTCTAACGCTATTTTTTTATCACAATCTTTTAATAAAATAACTATTTCCTCACCTCCATATCTGTAAACCATATCACTTGCTCTTACGGAGTTTCTTATTACATTACTTACCTTTTGCAAAACCATATCACCTGTTTGATGCCCAAACTTATTGTTAAACGTTCTAAAATTATCAACATCTATAAATATAATAGAATATGTATTATTAGAGCAAAACTCCTGAATATTAGTATCAAAAGCACACCTATTTAATAAACCAGTTAATTTATCTATATTAAGATTTTTATTTAACAATTTATTAGCATTTTGTAATTCATGATATTTTCTATATATACTTATTGATATAAAATAGTTTATTAACCCAAAAATAATACCTTGTACTAAACAATGCAGCAACTCATTACCAATTAGAGGCATTATTATAAGATGGTAAATTAATCCATATGCAATTCCGATTGCAAGCATACTAAGAAGCAAACTAGATTTGAAGGATAGTTTCATATAGCAATGTTCCTTTCTTTGATACTACTTTAAAAAGTATTTATTTTTATGGTATCATATTCAGAGTTAAAATACAATATGTCAGGTACTCTAAATTGCCTATAACATCTTATCAAAATTTTTAAAAAATAAGACCTTAAGCAGATCTTATTTTTCATTTCATATATTCATTTTATTAACCATATTTATATATATTTACTTCTGCATCACTTATTGGAACACCACTTCCGTCCTCTAAAACACTAACTTCTAAAAATCCGATCGCAACAGCTTCATTACTTGTTTCTAACTTTTAATGCCCTTCCTATAAGCATTGATATTTTTGAAACTCTTTCTTTTAGCTTTAAGAAGAACATCGTTAATTTTGTATATTTAATACATGTTTCTCAAAATTCTTATTCGCTCTTCTATTGGGGGATGTGTTGAAAATAGCGGTAATATCCAGTGCTTAGGATTAAATATATAAAGACCGAGCATCTCATCTCCGCCTAAATCATCAACCTGTTCTTTAGAATATTCAGGTGTATGACTTTGTATTTTTTCTAATGCATCAGCTAATCCTTCAGAATATCCGCAAAGCCTAACTGCGTTGGCGTCAGCGATATATTCTCTTTTTCTTGATATTGCAAGATTTATAAGCTGTGCTACAAACCTTATAACATAAGATAAAACCAATCCTGCCAATGCTATCAATGCTAAAGTTTCTGCTGCATTTTCATTATCTCTTGACCTTGATCTATTTATTCCGCCATAAACTACATTATATCTGGACATTCTATACAGTATTGTTCCTAATACTATTGCTGCACTCATAAGGTAAACTGATACCGTTGAAACAAGTATATCTCTTTGAATTATGTGTGACATTTCATGAGCCAAAACACCCTCCATCTCTGGTTCATCAAGTATATCAATTAAACCTGTTGTCACTCCTATATAAGCATTTTTAAGAGATAATCCTCCTGCAAAGGCATTTGGTATATTTGTGTGTATAATATATAACTTAGGAGTATTTTTAATGCCGGCGGCAATAGATAAACCTTCAACTAAATTTGCTACCCGGTTTTCGTCAGGGTTAGACATATCTGCTTCCATCCAATTTGTACGTGAACCTACCATTTTTGTGCCTGTAAAAATTTGAACAGGCATTAGAATACATACTATAAATATACCTATGCCAATTCCAAAAGCCATATTATCTGTATAGTATCCTATGGTGTATGACATGATAAGTATGATTATTATATAAAAAACTATTAAAAGAACTGTTTTTATTTGGTTTTTTCTAACATGCTCATATATGATAACAGGCTTTTTTGTTTCTGACATAATATCTCCTTCTATTCTTTCAATTCTAATATTTCTTTAAGTATCAAGAAACTGCTTGCAGTTTCTACACACTGCTTCAACGAGGTGGTAGATTATAACTCACTGATTCTTAAATTATCTGAATATTCTCTTTCTACGTCACTTATTTCATATGTTTTTTCTGTAGTGAAACCTAACATATTTGCTAAAATTGAAGCCGGAAATGATTGAATTGCTGTATTAAAGTTTGTAACAGTTGTATTATACCTTGTCCTTGCATATGCAATTTTATCTTCTACATTCTTCACGTCTTCCATTAAATATAAAAAGGACTGATTTGATTTTAATTCCGGATAGCTTTCTGAAATAGCCATAATTGAAGGTATCATTTTTGAAACCTTGTCATTGGCTGTCATTGCTTCATCTTTTGATGATGACATCATTTTAACTCTCATGGAAACTATCTTTTCCAATGTTTCGCTTTCGTACTTTGTTTGCATTTTTATTGTATCGACTAAATTTGTAAGTATATTCGTTTTTCTTTTTAATTGAACATCAATTGTTGCCCATGCTTCTTTAATATAGTTTTTCTTTTTTATAAGACCATTGTACATTGCAATTAGCCAAATAACCAGTATTGCAATTATCATTATTATATATTTCATTTTTACCTCCGGCTAATAATGGATTATTTATAAAGGAGGGGTTTTATTCCCTCCTACAAAACATTTTTTTAATTAATTCATTATAAATTCTTCAACAGCATCTTTGTTATTTAATATAAATACTGTTAATTTATTGGTTATAGAAATTTTGTAATGATTTAATTTAGAATGTATATATTTAGCGGTATAAAATTCATCGTTTATATCAATATAAAAATTGGCTTCATTTTTCATTTTTGTTTTATGATACGTAAGCATAACATTTACGCCTTCTACGTCACCTTTTTTTACATCACTTTTTATGGGAAGAGCTTTGAGAAGCATCCTAATGAATTCATATGCCCTGTCTCTTTCTTCATCTGTTATATATTCCTCTACATAAATATTGTTCATTATTACCCTTCAACTTCTTTTTTCAGTTTTTCTAAATCAGAATTAACATCTTCACCAAATATCTCTTTTTTTAATGAAGCTAAATCATCATTTGATGATATATTATCGTATTTTGAATAATCTGTATCTTTATCTTTCTTTTCTAATTCTCTTAGAGAATCAATTTTATATTTTTGAGAATTAACTTTTTCCTCCATTTTATCCAATTGTTCGAATACATTATTTTTAGAAGTTTTAGTTAAAACTTTATTCACATTATTATTAGCTTCATTAATTCTGTCTTGAGCAATAATATTTTCTTTTCTTCTCTTTGCTTCTTCAATTCTGTCATTTATTTCATCAAGGCTGTCTCTCAATATTACAACTTGCTCCTTTTGCTCATTATAAGAAAATGTAAGTCTTTCTGCTTGGGCTTTAAATTTATTCCTTTCATCCAATGCTTTTTTAGCATCTTCTTCATTACCTGACTTCAAAGCATTAACAGCTCTGTTATGCCACAACGCTGTTTTATTGTTTGTTTCTTCCAGCAATGCTTCTAACCTTTTTTCTTCTGCCATGCAGCTTGCAACTGCATCAGTTGTTTCCTTTCTTACTTCCTCTAAGTCCCTTATAGCTTGTTCTACTATTATTTTGGGATCTTCTAAGGAATCCAAAGCATTATTTGCATACCCCTTTAATATATTGCTGATTCTATTAAAAATACTCATTTTACACGCCTTCCTTTTTTATAGATTTTATATTTTTAGGTCTATTTCTCTATAGTTTCTTTTATTTTACAAAACAATTATGAAGAAGTTATGGAATAATTATTTTTATTGAACTAAAATTAAAAAACACTTCTTAACCCGTATTATGGACAGATTTAAACATAGGTTTTAATGTTACTTTATCCTAATAATTATAATTGAAAATTAACAGGAAATAATATAAATAATCTACAATTAAGGATGGGCAAAAGTATGCAAAAAATAGTTGTTATAGGAGGAGGTCCAGCAGGATTGTTTATAGACGATTTTTATAGAAAAAACATCAAAAATTCACAAGGGTTTTCACATATATTTTCACACTAATAATAAATTTATTATCGTTGTGAATTTGCTTGTGAATATCGTTGTGATTTTCTATGTGATTTACCTCTAAAATTTGCATTTAAGATGTAAATAAGTATTATTATGTGAAACAACTTAATACACTGAATAAAAAATCTAATTATCTTTTTCTTATAGAATTCAATAGGAGAAATTATTTATAAGTTCAGGTTCTTTAGCGTAATTTCCAAGAAAAGAATTCCCATTAACCTGTACCAAAGAAAATGTCGAATCATATACTAAATTATAAGATAGAAAAGAAAGAAGTGAATAATATGTATTTGGAAAGAAATGTACCTCTTTCAATTATGACATGGAATATTTATCAGGGGGCGGACTTTGCACCAATCTTTACTGCTACAAAACCTGAACAAATCCCTGTACGTGTAACAGAAGTTTTTCGTCAATTCCTGGCTACAAATTTTCCGAACCGGGCAAGGGCTATTGCCCGCCAGATAATATTACAAGAGCCTGACATTATCGGATTACAAGAGTCAGTTCTGATAAAGCTTATTCCACCCAAGAATATACCTTGTTCACATGAGGTTGTATACGATTTTCTTGATATTCTTCTTAATGTATTAGCAAATAAAGGGCTGCACTATAGAATAGCTGTAGTGCACGAGGGTAATACAACAGAGCTACCGGACAGTTCAGGAAATACGATTAGTTTTACGGATAGAGAAGCCATTTTGGTCCGGGAGGATTGTAAGTTAAAGATTATCAGAACACAGGAAGAAGATTTTAAAACTAACCTACAGGTCAATATTGCCGGCCAGCCATTTACTGTCATTAGGGGTTGGACGTCAATTGATGCTTATTTTAAAGGTCATAAGTTTAGATTGGTTAATACCCATCTTGAGCCACTTTCTCCACGAGTGCAGGTCGCCCAAGCAAACGAATTGTTGGCGGGACCTGGACAAACAAAACGGCCACTTATTTTTATTGGTGATTTTAATTCAAATGCTAATGGTAGTGGAACGCCGACTTATGGGAATCTAATCGCAGCAGGTTTTGAGGATACTTGGCTTATTGCAGGTAAAGGAGACGGGTTTACCTGCTGTCAGGATGCTGATTTATTAAATGCACAGTCCAAACTAACTGAAAGAATTGATTTGATTTTAATTAAGAATAAGGACGATTGGAATATAGTAAAAGACGAATTAGTAGGTGAAGCCCAATCTGATCGAACGTTCACAAGACTTTGGCCATCTGACCATGCTGGCGTGATTGCTGAATTCAAAATGAAAAATTGTTAAATACGCTACGAGAGAAGCTTGAGTATAAATATACTTTTAAGAAGTTAAATGAAACAATACAACAATGACAATATGGAGTCGAGGGTTAAATTGTGCCTTCCCTCCACTATACATAAACATTGAATGAAGCTGATAATGTTGCGCAATATTATGCGACATAACGATATGTAAAAAACACCTAAAGAATTTATGATACTTTAGGTGTTTTTTTGTGTGATTAACTATGAGAATTTTTAAAATTTAGCCTCAATTTTTATTGTGAAAATGCTTGTGATTTTTGGTTGATTTTTAAATTTGCACCTTAAAACTGAACCCGCTACAATAAAAGCCAGAACCTTAAATTTAAGATGATTATTAAAAATTTCCTTGCTGCATCATGGTTTGAATTTCTTTCTGTAGCTGAGTAATATTTTTCATTTTTGCATCCCTTAGCTGAGTAAAAAGCTGACGTACTTCTGGATTACTAATCTCCATCATATGTTTATTATACATAGATTGTAACATCATTTCATTCTGTAAAGAATCATGTAAAAAGTCCATATTATTCATATAGTATCCTCCTTTAATGAAAGGGTGGCAACTTAAAAGTATTCACCCATAATTTAAACAATTGAAAACTTTGACATAGCTTGCGTTAACGTACTATAACCATTACGTGCTCCTTGTTCCATTCCCTTTAACATTTGCTTTAATTTAGGATCGTTAATTTGTGCTGACATACTAGCATATTTTTTTGCCATTCCGTCTTCATGGAATTGCATTTCCTTAAAAGCATTATTCATTATTTCTTGTTCAGTAAGCATTTTTAAACCTCCTTATTTTTCAGTTATTACAGAATAGTATAGTTCTCCTGAAACATCAATTAATGCAGCATAAACATCTTTTATATTTGAGATACCTTTTTTAAGCAATTCATCTTTTAACCATTTCTCATCATATCCTAATTCTTTAAGATTTTTTTCTTCAATCTTTCCCTCATTGATAAGTAGCGTTGGAAGACCACTTCCCATGGTTTGAATATTTAAGTCCTTTGGAGTTACAGGCTGATGATCTGATTTTTTTAGAACGCTTACATGCCCGCTGGTTTCCAAAACTACAGCTTCCACTTCACTAATATTAGGTGCATCTATATTCCTCATATCAGATAACAGCAATTCTAATGGAAAGAAAGCTTTTGCCATATTAGGGCGAAAAATCTTTCCACCTAATACTAACGGTATTGCTTTTCCCATTACAACTTTAGCGAAAGTTCTATTTTTTACAGCTATATATGATATAAGATAATGAAGAATATATATTACAACAATAATAACAGCAGTATTAATGAAACTTATTTTAGCTTCAAATAATGGAGATGCTGTTATTCCGCCCATCATCCAGAAAAACGCAAAGTCATAACCTGCAAACTGCCCACCAGATCTGTGGGGTAATATTTTTCCTTCTAAAAAAAGAAGAACTCCAACTGCAATACTGCGCAATGCAAATACAAAGGGACCAATTTCTTCAGCCGTTCCAAATATATCTTTTAGTAAATCCATTATCGTACCTTCTTTATTATATACTTATATAAACAGTTCCATCTGATTCAAGCATAGCTAAAAATATATCTTTTGGATTGTTTATGCCTTTTTCTTCTAATTTTGTCATTAGCCAATCATGATCTAATCCCATGCTATGAAGATTTTTTTCATCTATTTTTCCATCATAAATTATAATTGTAGGCAGTGTTGCCATTTTAGGTGGTAAATTCATCTGTTTTCTTGTAAGCGGTAATGCTTCAGGTTTTTTAATAGCATTTATTTTTCCATAGGGTTCTAGTATAATAGTATCAATTTCTGATAGATTATGGGCTCCTCTGAATCTCAATTGACCTAATAGGTTATCTAATGTTACATGGCAATCAAGTATATTTTTCCTAAGTAGTATTCCATCCTTCATAAGAATTGTTGGTTTTCTATCTATAATATTAGGCCATTTTATATCTAAATAAGACAAAAAAGTATTTACAAAAGCATATACAAAGATAATTACTAATCCAGAAGTAAGAGACGATTCTGGGTTTAACATTCTTATGGCAGCTAAACTGACAATTCCAGCAGCTACTAAATAGTTATGACCTGATAAAATTCCTACCTGACGATGACCCATAATACGAGTTGCAATGATCAAAGCAATATAAAGGATAACAGCTCGTATTGCCAAAGCAAATACTGATAAATCCTTACTTCCTTCCATAAATGAATTCCAGTCCAAAGTAAACCTCCTAAATTATTATCTTAGATAATTATTTTTCAAGTAACTGTGAAAGAATAACAGCTAGGATAACAATGATGATACCAACATATAAATGAATTTTTGATAAAGTTTTGGAGATGTTTGTAGTCTTGATCATTTCCTTCTGATTTTCTCTATTTTGTGGTGTAGCTGTACTTATAAGGCTTTGCATTTTAGGACCATATACAAACACTTGAAGAAATAAAATAATAATCATTGCTGCTACTAAAATAAGCTTTACAAGTAAAACAATGCCTGAAGATTCTTCAAAAACTGGTGTTAATTTGTCTTTTTCACTATATATTGCATATATTCCAGTAAGTATAAGAATAATAAGACTAATCCATGTCAGTACTGAAAATTTTTTCATTACATTACCATTTACTGAATGAGCCTTTATATCTCCTAAATTTTTGAGTGCAGGCTTAACACCAAATTCACTATATATCATGCTTCCAATCCAAGTAACTGCAGATAGGATATGTAGTGAACCAGATATTACATGAACTATTTCCATTAAATAAAAGCCTCCTTTAATAGTAATTAATTGCAAGAACATTATAGTTAGTATGATATTTTTGCAATTATTTATTCAAAAAACCTTTTTACTATAAAATTTCTACGGAGAAAAAAATTTTGTATCTCCACAATAACTTCATAATTTCCTTTTATACTGTAAACATAGAAATTAATCAAAAAAGAAGAAATAATAATCAATATGAGGCAAAATATGAATAAAGACATTTTTATAATACAACAATTTTGCCATAAGGAAACATACCTTTGGGAGAAAGGTATGAAACTCCAATAATGAAAGACTTAGAAGAATTATTTGGAGATGTAATAAGAAGTATATAGTTAAAGTTGAGAAGAGCTGTGAGAATAAGCATATAGATGATAGAGTTTTATACCAAGCTTTTATAAATACCTTTAATGCAATGATTGAAAATAAAAATTATTTTATGGAGAAGTGGAAGGAGCATTTAAAAAGTGATAATTCGCTTCAAAGATACAAGGCAAAGCAGTTTATGAGAATTATAGAAAATGTAGAACCAATAGAAGAATTTGATATGGATTTGTTTTTTATGATTATTGAGAAGACTTAGTTAGAAAATTTGAGATCAGCCTAAAGTAAATTAGGAGGATCTCTTTTTCTTTACAAATAAAACTTTATAAAAAAACAACCATTAAATGTTCCAAAAATATCAATACCAATATATATGAATATATGAAATATTTAAGGTAATAATAGAAAATATTACCATTTTGTTTATTATAATATCAGGAGGAATTTTATGAGTGGGTATTTTAATATTTTTTTGAGAGCTATATTTTCTTTTATAGGACTTCTTTTTATAGCTCGTTTAATGGGGCGAAAGCATCGTTCAGAACTTACATTTTTTGATCATGTCGTTTCAATTACAATAGGTTCAATAATTGCCTCTGTTTCTGTTGATAGGTCTATTAATACTATTGATAGCATAATTGCTACTATAGTATGGGGTGTTTTGCCTATTATTGTTGGATATATTTCTTTAAAAAATTTGACTTTCCGAAAAATTGTAGATAGTGAACCTTTAATTATTATTCAAAACGGAACTATTATTGATAAAAATATGGCAAAATCAAGATATCACATAGGTGATCTGCTAATGCAGCTTCGACAAAAAGATGTTTTTGATATAACAGAAGTGGAATTTGCAATATTAGAGCCTAATGGAGATTTAAGTGTATTAAAAAAGCCACAATATAATACTGTAACTACAAAGGATTTAAATATTTCTACTAACTACAAGGGACTAATGACAGAATTGATTATCAATGGTGAGATTATGATATCTCATTTAAAAATGATTAATCTAGATATTGAATGGCTGTTAAATCAGTTAAAGATGAGAAATATTACAAATGTTAATGATGTTATATTTGCTGCACTTCAAACTGATGGGCAGCTATATATTGCAATAAAAAATAAAATAAGTTAATTAAAATTAATCATTAGGAAGGTGAAATATGGAGAAAATTAAGGCTTTAGGTATTACCTTAAGCCAGGAACAATATGACAAAACAAAAGAAAGAATTGAGGAACTTGGATTAACAGGACAGGTAGATGTAAAGCTGATGGATTATAGAACCCTTGCAGAAAGCAGCGGTAAGAAATTTGATAAGGTAGTCAGTTTTGGAATGGTGGAACATGTAGGAAAAGCAAATCTGCCTAAATACATGCAGGCGGTAAATGAACTTCTTGTTCCCAGAGGTATATCTGTTTTACATTGTATTACTGGACCAGTCCTTCCATAAATGAATTCCAATCCAAAGTAATTCCTCCTAAACTATTACCATTGGTAATTATTTTTCAAGTAGTCCTGAAAGAATAACTACCAAGATAACAATGATGATACCAGCATATAAGTGAGTTTTTGATAAAACTTTGGCAGTGTTTGAGGTTTTAGTCATTTCCATCTGATTTTCTTGATTTTGCGGTGTAGCTGGACTTATAAAGCTATTCATTTTAGGACCATATACAAACACCTTAAGAAATAAAATGACAATCATTACTGCTACTAAAATAAGCTTTACAAATAAAACAATACCTGAAGACTCTTGAAAAACTGGTGTTAATTTGTCTTTGTTACTATATATTGCATATATTCCTGTAAGTATAAGTATAATAAGACTAGTCCATGTGAGTACTGAAAATTTTTTCATCGCATTACTTATTTACTGCATGGGCTTTCATATATCTCCTAAATTATTTAATGCTGGCTTGGACAGCAAATTCACTATATTTCATGCTTCCGATCCAAATAACTGCAGTTAGAATATGTAGTGAACTGGATATTATATGAAGTACTTCCTCCATAAAAGTGCTTTATTTGCACATTTAGGCAAGCATATTCCTCTTTTGTTGACTGAAACTGACAATCTGCCAAGTGTAGTCAGAAACTATATAATAAATGTTAATCCTCATAAAGATATACCGGATATGCCTCCTTATGTGCATGGTTATATTTTAGGCAGTCTTAATGATATAACAATACACAAGTAGAAATTGAAAAAACATTAGATATAGAGTCAAAAATGGAACACTAATTAAGATTATATTTTAAAAATAAGACCTTAAGCTTGGTCTTATTTTTTATTTCATATATTCAGCTTATTAACCATATTTATTTTTTGCTAATTTAAATTTGGTGCTTTTCAGGAATTATAATAAATTCACTTCGAGGCTCCCTCGTCGTAATTGGTGACAGATTTACACGATAAAAAGTTGTTATATCAAGAAAAATTTCAACATTAATGATGGTGACAGAATAATAGCCAAATGCATTAACACTCATATGATATTGAAGATGTACAAAATCAGTTTCATTACTCATATTTGGTCCATGTAATACAGGTAACTCCATAATAGAAACTTTGCCATTTTCATCTGTAGTATGAGTTACAATTAGAACTTCTTCTCCTTAAGTTGCATTAATACCCCTTATACTAAACCTATATACACTTACTTCTGCCTCTCTTATTGGAACACCACTTTCATCCTCAAAAACACCAACTTCTAAAAATCCAGTCGCAACAGCTTCATTATTTGTTTCTAACTTTTTGATTATATTATTACTAACCAAATAAGGTTTGTTTGCATCAAACATATAATTTACTAAACTTCCTTTCCTTAAATTATTATTTAAATCTAATTTTAATATATGTATATAAAAAAAATTTGTTCAACTTATCCTTAGCAATGAGAATATGTTTTTAAATAAATTCAACAATACAAATAATTATTATAAATTAAATTACAGTATTCGAAAGTAAACCTATAGTATATTCTTTCTTTGCATGGGTTGAAAAACAAAATCAACTATCCCTCTTAAAAGGTTTTTATTCTTAATACAATTAAAAAGGCTCTGACATTAAAAATCAGAACCTTCAATTTATGATGATTATTAATTTATTAAACTATCAATGAATTGTTAAAGACTTTTAAGGTATTTAAAATATAATTTTCTCATTGGCAAAATATTATATTTTTCTATTAGGTTAAATTTTTCCTTGCTGCAGTATTCGCAGGTTTAATGAAATAAATATTATAAAGAGAAGCATATTAAAAAATGTAATTAGTGTAAATATATATATTCTCTAGTCCAAGGCAAGTTATTATTAACACCTTTAGTAAACAAAAATTGATGGATATCTATATTGCCGCTGTTAAAAGATGCAGCACATCCATTCAAATATAAGCGCCACATTCTAATAAATTTATCATCATAATACTTCTCTACTTCAGGCAATGCATTTTCAAAGTTTTTCGCCCAGTATTCCAGTGTTTTTCCATAATGTCTTCTGAGGCTTTCTGCATCTGTCAAGTGAAACTCTTCTTCTGACATATATGAAATTAATTCTTTAACTGTTGGTATATATCCTCCAGGAAATATGTACTCATTTATCCATGAATTAACGCCGGTACCATTAATGCCGGTAATACAATGAAGTAATGATACTCCTTCCTCTGCTAATAAATTTTTAACCTGTGAAAAGTATTCAGGTAAGAAGTCCTTGCCAACATGCTCAATCATACCTACACTGACAACCCTGTCAAATTTTTTGTTTTTTATCTCTCTGTAATCTATTAATTCAACTTCTACAAGATTTTCTAACCCTTCTGTTTTTATTCTTTCTTTTACCTTGTTGAATTGTTCAGAACTTAATGTTATTCCCATTGCCTTAACGTTATACTCTTTAGCTGCTGTTAAAATTAATTCTCCCCATCCACAGCCTATGTCTAATAATGTCATACCTTTATTTAAATTTAGCTTACTTAAAATATGACTTACTTTATTTCTTTGTGCATCATTTAATGTATCATCAGGAGATTTAAAATATCCACAGGAATAAGTCATGGTATCATCTAACCATAATTTATAAAATTCATTTCCAATATCATAATGATAATGGACATTGTCTATACTATTTTTTATATTATTCCTTGTATTTTTATTAGAATTGCTATGTAAAATGGATTTGTTACTTTGATAAATATACTCTATAATATTTTGTAAATTACCCTCTATATCTATCTCATTTGTCATATAAGCCTCACCTAATGCCATAGATGGATCATTTAATAATTTTGTTTTTGATAAAGGGCAGTTAAAAACTATCTTAAACTTACTGTCGCCTTCTCCATATTTTTCTTCCTTTCCATCCCAAAATTTTATTTCAAATGGAATATGGAAAATATTTTTCAAAAATGACTTATAAAATATTTTATCCGTATTTATAATTAATTTACTTTTTTCTTTTAATTCAATCATTTTATTCTCCTTCTAACATTATATCACAAAAATTTTTCCTAATTTTAATGATATTTATAAATACAGCTCCTGGTAATTTTAATATTAACCAAGAGCATGTAAACCTGCTCTATTTCATAGACATAGAACTAGACATTTTTTTGCATTCTTCTGCACACATACGACAAATATCTGCACATTTCTTGCAATGTTCATCTTTGAACATATCACATTCCTCTGCACATTTATCACAGATTTTAGCGCATATATTACAATGTTCATGAGAAAAATGTCCGCCCATTGACATTGTTGCAACTGACATTTGACACATCATAGCGCATTCAACTAGCATACTTACACAATTTTTTCTTGCATTAAGATCAGGTTCATTTAAACATGCATCAAAACACTCATAACATGCTTGTGCACATTTTGTACAAGCATCTATGCATGCTTGCATGTTGTTTTTCGTATTTGTTACAATTCCCATAGATATATCTCCTTTATTTTTTTAATAGTTTTATATTATTATAGTTACTCAAAAAGTAAATTGCATTCTAAATGCAGTGAAATATCTATAATGCTTAAATTATAAGATTCTTCGCTAACATAGAATGACATTAAAGAGAATTTATACTTTTTGAGTTATAATAATAATTTAATTATTTGTACATCAAAGGATTTTATACATTATTTTTTAAAATTAATAATATAAATTTATTTGGACAAATTTATAATTATGTTGAGAATCAATTAAGAATGAGGGATAGATGTTTGTTGTCTTAGTAATTTCCTTCTGATTTTAATTTCTATCTCATAGACATAGCACTATCCACTTTTTTACATTCTTTCTTAAACATTATCGCTATAAATATTCTAAACATATCATAATGCTAAATTAATGCTCATATATAGAAATCCCTTTATAGTTTTTTTTATAAAATTAGTTAAACGACTATATTTACCTAATAAAAAATCACCTGGTGTAAATAATATAAATAATCTACAATTAAGGATGGGCAAAAGTATGCAAAAAATAGTTGTTATAGGAGGCGGCCCAGCAGGATTAAGTGCTGCTATAGAAGGAGCCAAAACTGGTTTAAAAGTAACATTATACGAAAAAAATAAATTAGGTGAAAACATAAACTGTGCTGAAGGTTTTTTTGATACTTTAAATATATTTGGTGAACCTAAGTATGGTGTACTGTATAAGGTTAGACAAATTGATCTTCAATTGAAATCATGCTATTCTTTTCCATGTGACAGTAAAATAAACATATGGATGTTAGATAAAGGTCAATGGCAAAAAGGATTAGCTAATGAAGCAAGGGGCTTGGGTGTTAATATTATAGAAAATTATCAAATTAATAAAGAAATACTTAAAAGAATAATTTCAGAAAACGATTGGGTAATCGATGCTACTGGTGCTGAGTCATTAACATCTAAAGCATTAAAATTTAACAATTATTCTTCTGTTGCTCCAGCTGTTGCTGTACAATATACACTAGAAGGAGATTTTAGAAATCTATCAGGTAAGTTTAAAATTGGCCTGGAAGAAAACATTAAAGGATATTACTGGATATTCCCAAAAACTAATAATTTAGCAAATGTAGGAATCGGATTGCTTGAAAATACTAAGAAGAATTTATGGGGTGAATTAGAAAAGATTCTTCAAAAAGAGGGGATTGACTTATATAAGAGGTTAAAAAAAATAGGTGGAATATGTCCTATAAAAAAACTTGATAGACTTGTATATGACAATGTAATTCTTGTAGGAGATTCAGCTGGACTAGTATCACCTTTGCATGGTGCAGGAATAGATACTTCATGTGTATCAGGTAAAATTGCAATACAAAGTATAGTAAATAACAAAGTAGAAAGTTATGAAAATATGATAGATGCTGTTTTAGGTTCAAAGTTAAAACAAGATAAAATTATTTTTGAATTATGGATGAACTTAGAATACAACCACATTGAAAATGTTATTAAGTTTTTAAGTAGCAATCGAATTACAAAATATAATATTAGTAAGTTATTTAATGGAAATCTTAAACTATTAAAACATGATAAATTACTTAATTTTATTATGTCAACATATGGTTTACCACTTCATATATAATGTGCTTAACTATCATTATAATACATTAATTTGAAGTAAAATTCATACATACATTCATAAATAAATAGAATCCTACCTTATCATTCTGAGCGCTAGCGAAGAATCTCATAATTCTAACGGTTTGGAGATTCCTCACTTTGTTCAGAATGACATAAGGAGACTTTTTGAGTTTAAAAATTTTCACAATTTAATTGATAAAACGACTGTGGATAACCACATACAGGGCATATTTCCGGCGCACATTGATCCCATACTAAATTACCGCATATAAGACAAATCCATACAGTACTCATAGGTTTGCAAAATACTTGATTATTAGATATATTTTCAGCTAATTCATTAAATCTAAAAATATATGTCTTTCTATAATGGTAATCCTCTCAATAGCTAGAATATTAGAATAGTAATAAAAACTCTTGATTAATTTTATATAACCAAAAATTAATCAAGAGCATCAAATGATTAAACTAAAGCACCAGTCATTTTTTTGCATTCTTCTGCGCACATACGACAAATATCTGCACATCTTTTGCAATGATTATCTTTAAACATAGCACATTCTTCTGCACACTTTCTATTGGGTTCTTTATCTACCCTTCTAATTTTATTGTTTAACTATATAATTTCATTAAATAATTGCTATTATCCGTTATTCAAATAAAAATAAATAACGAATAAAAATCTGACAGATTATTATCAGCCAGATTTAAATTATTTTATTCTTAATAAGTTATTTTTACTAATTTAGAAAATACACAACTTTGATTTTTACCTAATTCTTTTGCTTTTAGAAGGGCATTATCACTTGCCTTAATAATATTTTCAATTTCAGTTCCATCCTCTGGATAACTTGCTATTCCCAAAGATATAGTAATGGTAGGATAAGGGGTATTATCCAACTTATTTATATTAATTCTTATTTTTTCAGCTATTTCTAACGCTACATTTTTATCACAATCTTTTAATAGAATAACTATTTCCTCACCACCATATCTATAAACCATATCACTTGCTCTTACTGAGCCTTTTATTACATTACTTACCTTCTGCAAAACTACATCACCTGTTTGATGTCCAAATTTATTATTAAATGCTCTAAAATTATCAACATCTATAAATATAATAGAATATATACTATTAGAACAAACCTCCTGAATATTAATATCAAAAGCCCGTCTATTTAATAAGCCAGTTAGTTCATCTATATTAAGATTTTTCTGCAACAATTTATTAGTGTTTTTTAATACATGATATTTATTATATAAACCTATTGATATAAAATAGTTTATTAACCCAAAAATAATGCCTTGTAATAAACAATGCAATAATTCACTACCAATCAGGGGCATTATTATAAAATGATAAATTAATCCATATACACTTCCAAGTACAAGCATACTAAGAAGTAAACTAGATTTAAAGGATAACTTCATATAACAATATTCCTTTCTTTAATACTACTCTATATATAATATATTAAGAATTGGTAAATTCTTATTTTTATAGTATCACATTCAAAGTTGAAATGCAATTATTAAGTTGTCATAACTAATCCGTTTGGTATACGGCGGTTAATTTTAAAAAATTCTAAAAAAGCTCCTCCTTAAATAAACATTAGTACTTTCAGAAACTCTGAAAGTGTTTATTTAACTGCAATAGATAAAGGTTGATTTTTTGGACTCACCCCCAAAAATTGCAGGTGTTAATTAATAATTATAAATTTTCAAAAACTTTTTTGCA
>JBFXJF010000026.1:2661-32202 GCA_050175155.1 Vulcanibacillus sp. | reverse complement strand
AGTTGTTCGATTATGTCCACTGGTATAACACCAAGAGAATCCATGGCAGCTTAGGGTACTTATCACCAGTAGATTATAGAAAACAAATGTCTATTTAAAAATTGTTCAAAAAAGTGTTGCCATACCAGTTTTGAGAATTAGTAAGCAAACTAAAAAAAACCTCTTGAAATAATGTTCAAAGTATGAAATAATATATCTGTTCGTAGAACGAACAAATAAAGTTCATTTTTAAGAGGACAATCAATGACTGATAATGGTTTCTTTAAACTAACGCCCCTTTACAAGGAATTCATGCTGCTGGATATGATTGAGAAGGATTCCAATATTACACAAAGAGATATGAGCAACACTCTTGGTGTTGCTTTAAGCATGATTAATGCTTACATCGAAAACTATGAAGAAAAAGGTTATTTAAAAAGAAAATATCAGAGTACAAAGAAGGTCGAATATTTAATTACCAAATTAGGAAAAGAAAGAAGAAAACTTTTGAACATTTGGTACTTAAAATCTTCTTATGATGTGTATAGATCAGCTAAAGATAATATCATCTCTTTCTTAAATCAAATTATCGATAAAGGCTTTAAAAAAATCTTGTTATATGGCGCAGGAGAAGTAGCTGAAATCATGCTGCAAGTCTTAAACGATGATAATAACATTCCCTTAGAGATATTAGCAGTAATAGATGATGATTCATCTAAGAGCAATAATGTCATTGTTAATTTACCGATTATCAGAAAAGAACAAATTAAAGAATATACTCATGATGGTATCTTAGTCTCTAGTTATAAGCATCATGAAACAATTAATAATAAATTAGCAGAAATTAACTATTCCAAAGAGAAAATAATAAATTTCTTTGATAACTAACAAGAGGGTATCTATGTTTTATTTAAAGTTCAAAAGATTCTATGACTTTGTATTAGCTTTTATAGGCTTACTTATCTTATCTCCACTTTATTTAATCATTATGATTTTAATAAAGTTAGACTCTAAAGGACCGATTCTTTTTAAACAAAAAAGAGTAGGTAGAAACAAAAAGCATTTTAATATTTTAAAATTTAGAACGATGAGAATCGATACCCCGAAAGAAACTCCAACTCATATGTTGGAAAACCCAGAGCAGTGGATTACGAAAATCGGAAAGTTTTTAAGAAAAACCAGTTTAGATGAATTACCGCAGATTATCAATATCTTAAAAGGGGATATGTCGATAATCGGACCTAGGCCTGCATTATGGAATCAATTTGATCTAATAGAAGAAAGAGATAAATATCAAGCTAATAAGTTATATCCCGGTTTAACAGGTTATGCACAAATAAATGGTAGAGATGCACTTTTAATAGCGGATAAAGCAAAATTAGATGGATACTATGTAGAACATATTAATTTATGGTTAGATATTAAGATTTTTTTTAAGACATTAAAGAAAATATTTAAATCTGATGGGGTTATTGAAGGCGGTACTGGGACATTAGAAAAGAAACAAAAAGAGAGTAATAAATAATGAAAATCTTATTTATTGTAAATAAAGATATAACATTGTATTTATTTCGAAAAGAGCTTGTTACAACACTTTTATCAATTGGACATGAAATCAAAATATTAACTCCTGCGGGAGATAAAATAAAATATTTTGAATCTATCGGTTGTACAGTAGAACTTTATGATATTGATAGACGTGGGAAAAACCCTTTTAAAGAGTTTATCACCATCAATAAATATCGAAAAGTTATAAAAGACTATGAACCAGACTATATTTATACTTATACAATTAAACCAAATTTGTATGTAGGCGTGATTAGTAGATTTATAAAAATAAAATTTATACCCACCATTACAGGATTAGGTACTGAATTAAACAAAAAAACGATTACTAGTAAGTTAATTAAAATGTTGTATCGATTCGCTTTAAAAAAACCATATAATGCTTTTTTTCAGAATGAGGAAAACCTTAACTGGTTTAAAGAGAACATTCATAATAAAATTAATGCAATACTTGTAAGTGGTTCTGGAGTTAACTTAAAACAATTTTCATATAAAGAATATCCTAATAGCGAGATAACCAAATTTTTGTTTTTAGGAAGAATTATGAAAGATAAGGGCATAGATGAGTTGATTTATGCTACAAAAAAGTTGAAAGGAATTTACAAAGAAAAACTTGAAGTAAGAATCGCGGGTTTTTATGAAGAATCTTACCAAAGTCAAATAGATGAATTAGGTAAAAATGGGATTTTAGAATACCTTGGTTATCTAGATAACACCTTAAATGTATTAGAAGATTCGTCGGCTGTAGTTTTATCATCATATCATGAAGGCTTATCAAACGTGCTACTTGAAGCCCAAGCAGTGGGCAGGCCGGTGATAGCGTCAAATATACCGGGTTGTAAAGAAACTTTTATTGAAGGCGAAAGCGGTTATTCAGTTGAACCTAAAAATGGAGAAGATTTATACATTCAAATGGAAAAATTTCATCTATTATCATATGATTTGAAAAGAAAAATGGGTATAGTCGGAAGAGCACATATTGAAAAAAATTTTAATCGTGATGATGTAGTAAAAAAATATATAAGTGTCGTTGAATGATTGGAGAAAGTATGAATTTATATAATAAAATATTAAATAAAGAAGAAAAAATATCTTTAATCGGTCTAGGTTATGTTGGCATGCCAATAGCTGTTTCATTTGCTAAAAAAGCAAGTGTAATTGGTTTTGATATTAGCCAAGAAAAGATTAATTTGTACAAAAATGGTATTGACCCAACTAAAGAAGTTGGTAATGAAGTAATTAAAAATACTACTGTAGAATTTACTTCAGATGAAAGAAAATTAAAAGACGCAAGATTTCATATAGTTGCTGTTCCTACACCCGTTAATAAAGATCACACACCTGATTTAAGACCGATTGAATCAGCCAGTAAAACATTAGGAAGAAACCTTACTAAAGGATCGATAGTAGTATATGAATCTACCGTTTATCCTGGAGTTACAGTAGATATTTGTGTTCCGATACTAGAAAAAGAATCTGGATTAAAATGTGGTATTGATTTTAAAGTAGGTTATTCTCCAGAAAGAATTAATCCAGGAGATAAGGTACATAGATTAGAAACGATAATAAAAATAGTTTCTGGTATGGATGAAGAATCTTTAGATATAATAGCTAAAGTATATGAACTGGTAGTAGATGCCGGTGTATATAGAGCGGAATCTATAAAAGTAGCTGAGGCTGCTAAGGTAATTGAAAATTCACAAAGAGACATCAATATTGCTTTTATGAATGAATTATCAATAATTTTTAATAAATTAGGAATTGATACTAACGCAGTGTTAAAAGCAGCTGGTACTAAATGGAACTTTCTAAAATTCTTTCCAGGTTTAGTTGGTGGACATTGTATTGGTGTAGATCCTTATTATTTAACTTATAAAGCTGAACAAGTAGGATATCATTCACAAGTTATTCTTTCAGGAAGAAGAATAAACGATGATATGGGTAAATATGTAGTAGAAAACTTAATTAAGTTATTAATAAAGGCTGATTTGTCTGTCAAAAATGCTAAAGTAGCTATTTTAGGTTTTACTTTTAAGGAAAATTGTCCTGATACAAGGAATACAAGAATAATCGATATCGTTAATGAATTAAGAGATTATGGAATAGAACCACTAATTTATGACCCGCAAGCTGATCAAGAAGAAGCGAAACATGAATATGGTATTGTTTTTACGCCATTTGATGAAGTTAAAGATATGGATGCGATTATTGTGGCAGTAGGACATAATGAATTCAAATGTTTTGAAGTTAATGATTTTGATATTCTATATAAAAATAATTCAATAGGAAATAGAGTTCTTATAGATATTAAGGGAATTTATGATAAAAATACATATGAAAGATTAGGTTATACTTATTTCAGATTATAAGCGAAGAGGTGTTAGCATATGGTTTACGAAGATGTAGTATTTGATAAAAACTCATTATTTTTAGTCACTGGTTGTGCGGGTTTTATATGCTCTAACTTATGTGAAACTTTAATTAATAAAGGATATAAAGCAAGATGCTTAGATAATTTATCGACTGGCAAAAGAGAGAATATGGATGATTTTATCAATCACCCAAATTTTGAATTTATAAATGGAGATATAAGAGATAATGAAACATGTAATAACGCATGTAAAAATGTAGACTATGTTTTGCATCAAGTTGCTTGGGAAAGTGCTCCAAGAAGTATAGAAATGCCTTTACTATATCATGATATTAATATTAAAGGGACATTAAATATGTTGGAAACTGCAAGACAAAACAAAGTTAAAAAGTTTATTTACGCTTTTAGTTCTTTTGTATATGGAGACGAGCCTAATCTACCCAAATTTGAAGGCAGAGAAGGTAATCTTTTGTCCCCATACGCATTAGCAAAAGGAGTTAATGAAGAATATTCAAAACTATATACAAAACTACACGGATTAGATACTTATGGATTAAGATATTTTAATGTTTTTGGAAAAAGACAAGATCCAAATGGCTCGTATGCTGAAATAATACCAAAATGGATTAACCAACTATTGAAAGATGAAAGACCAACTATTAATGGAGATGGTCTTCAAATTAGAGATTTTACTTACATTAAGAATGTAATAGAGGCTAATTTAAAAGCTTGTAAAGCCTCTAGCGAATTAGCTGGAGAAGTGTATAACATAGCTTCTGGTGGAAGAGTAGCTATATTGGATATTTATAATTATCTTTGTAAAGAATTAAGTGAAGATATTAAGCCAATATATGGTGATGTTAGAAAAGGGGATATAAAAAATAGTTACGCTGATATTTCTATAGCGCAAACCATATTGGAATATAAAACTGTTTGCTTTATTAAGTCCGGTATGGAAAAAACAATTTCAAAGCACAAAAATAAAGATTATGAAGAAAAAATATAAAGTATTGCAGGTTTTTGGCTCGCTTAATCTAGGTGGGGCAGAATCAAGAATGATTGATGTTTATGAGAATATAAATAAAGATTTATATGAATTTTCTTTTCTATCAATGTCATTTCAAAACCAATATTATGAAAATAAAATAGAATCATTTGGAGCAAAACTTTATAAAGTAATTTCTCCACGAGAAAGCCTCCTTAAGAACATATTACAGATTAACGTTATTTTAAAACAAAATAATTTCAATGCGATTCATTGTCATGTATCATATTATTCAGGCATACTCATGTTTTTATCATATCTACATAAAATACCAGTTAGAATCGTTCATGCCAGGACCACGGGGAGTGAAAATAATAGAATTATAGATAGATTACTCTTGTTTTTTGGAAAACAATTAGTAAAACATTTTTCTACATCTAGAGTAGCAATATCTAATTCTGCTGGTAAATTTTTGTTTGGTAAAATGAAGTTTGATGTAATTCCAAACGCTATTAATTATAAAAAATTTTTCAATACTGAAGAGAGTGAAGTTGTAAAAATAAAAAAATCATTGAATATCAGTAACGAACTTGTTATCGGACATGTTGGACGCTTTGAAAAAATGAAAAACCACGATTTTTTATTAAGAATTGCACTTTCAATGAAAAATAAAGGGATTATATTTAAAATGATTTTAATAGGAGAAGGAACTGAGAAGGAAGAAGTTAGACATAAAATCCAGACTAACGATTTAAATGAGCATGTTTTATTAATTAACAACCAATCAAACATAAATGTGTATATGAGAGTTTTTGATATTTTTGTTTTCCCATCAAAATACGAAGGGTTAGGCAGCGTTGTTCTTGAGGCGCAAGCTAGTGGTTGCCCATGCCTATTGTCTACTGGAGTACCAAAGGAAGTGAGTTTGGGTTTAGGCAATATTGATTTCCTTGATTTAACTGAAAATATTGACAAATGGATTGACAGTATTAAAAGGCTGACGCTTATAAAAAGACCTACAAATTTTGATATAGAAAAGGCTTTTCAGACTCATGGACTTACTCTTGAAAATACTGTTAGAAAAATAGAGAATTTGTTTGAAACTAGAGGTGAAAAATGAAGATTCTAATTTTATCAAGAACTCCATGGACAAAAGAAACGAGTTTTGGAAATACATACTCAAATTTTTTTGAAGGAATGAATAATATTGAAATCGCAAATATCTATTGTGGATATGGTATGCCAAATACAAGCTTGCCAAATAGATATTTCAATATTAATGAGAGAAGTATTCTGAGAAGTATATTTACTAAAACTGTCAGCGGATCTGAAATATTTATTAATAGGAATGAATTACAGATTGCGCAAATAGAGGTCACCAAAATGATTTCTAAAGCTAAGAATCATAAATGGAGATTAATTTATTGGTTGCGTGCATTAATTTGGAAAACAGGTCTATGGAAGAGTGAAGCATTATACAAGTTTTTAGATGATTTTCAAGCTGATGTTATATTTTCGCCATTCTATTACTCTAATTATATGAACGACATTAAAATTCACCTTGCTAAATATTTGGGAATACCTGTTGTATCATATGTATCAGATGATATTTTTTCAATGAAACAATATTCTATTAATCCATTTTTTTGGATTGAAAGATTAATTAATAGACAAAAAATCAAAAAAAGCGCAAAAATAAATGAGTTTTTATATGTGATATCCAAACCGCTAAAAATTGAGTATACAAAATCACTCCATAAAGATTGTAGAATTTTAAGAAAAGGTATTAACATACAAGATTTATCAAATCAATTAGTTAATCAAGTTATAAACAAACCAATTAGATTTGTTTATACTGGTAATTTATGTTCTGGTAGATGGAGAACTTTAGGTCTTGTTGCAAAGGCTATTAAGCACTTTAATATTATCGAAGACTCCTTTGCTCTAGATATATACACTTCAACATATATTAGCAAAAAAATCAAGAAATTAATTGTGATTCATCAGAACATTGTTATACATGACTCTGTTCCTTTTGAAAAATTATCTGATATTTTTGATAAAAGTGATTTTTTGTTACATTGTGAATCATTTAAACTTAAGGATAAAGGATCTGTAAGACTTTCATTCTCTACAAAAATAGTGGATTATTTAGCTAGTAATAAACCTATTTTGGCAGTCGGACCTAGTGATTTAGCTTCAATAAAGTATATTGAAGAGCAAAAAATAGGGATTATTGCTAACAAGCATAATATACTGAATGTTTTAGAAAATATAAGTAAAAACAAGTATGATATTAGCGAATATATAATAAATGCAAAAGACACTATACTAAAAAATCACGATATAACTAAAATACAAGATATGCTTTACTCTGATTTGAAAGAAATAATATAAGGTGAATTTATGTATACGAATGAAAATTCAAATTCAAATAAATTAAAAGTTGTTCAAATTAATACTGTTTCAGGAGTTGGCAGTACAGGCAGAAATGTTTTAGAATTGGCAGAATCAATTAAACATCATGGTATTGAAACGTTAATTGCTTATGGATATGGAACAACTTCATATGAGAATTCTTATAAGATTGTTACATTTTTGGGGTCAAAGATACATAATTTACTATCTAGATTGACGGGTTTACAGGGATATTTCTCATATTTTGCAACAAAGAAATTTACAAAAATATTATCACGATTTTCTCCAGATTTAGTGCATATAAACAATCTCCATGGGAACTATATAAATTTGAAAGTTTTATATAGTTACTTGAGTAAGAATAATATTCCGATTGTTTACACCCTCCATGATTGTTGGGCATTTACTGGTAAGTGCGCACATTATATTGACGTAAGTTGTAACAAGTGGCAAACAGAATGTTCTCATTGTCCAAAAGTCCATGATTATCCTAAAAGTTTATTCTTTGATAGAACAAGCAAAATTTTTAATGATAAGAAGAAATTTTATTTCGTAAATAATATTACTTTTATTGGCGTATCAAAATGGATAATGAATGAAGCGCAAAAATCGCCCTTATTAGGTGATAAAATTACATACGTTTATAATTGGATAGATTTATCTATTTTCAAATATGATTATGATATAAGATTGAAAACAAAATATAATATACCTGAAAATAAAATTGTAATACTAGGTGTAAGCGGGAAATGGTCAATAAACAAAGGCATCGAAAAATGGAATGATTTGTCAGATGTTATTGATGATAGATACACACTTGTATTGGTGGGTAATATGGATAGGGGTATTAAATTATCCTCTAAGATTATCAACATAAAATACACAAAAAATCAAATTGAACTCGCAAAGCTCTACAGTGCTGCAGACATATATTTATCTTTGTCCAAAGCCGAATCTTTCGGAAAAACAATTGCTGAATCACTTGCGTGTGGAACACCAGTGATTGTTAAAGATGTTAGTGCTTTACCAGAATTAGTAGGAGATCGATGTGGAGAGACTATAAAATCTGAATCAGTTGAAGAATTATTAAAAGCAATAGAAAAAATCTCAAAAAAAGGTAAAGGATTCTATAGAGAATATTGTGTAAATTATGCAACTGCCAATTTTAGCAGAGAAACCTCGATTAATAGATATTATAATATATATATTTCAAGCATTGAAGGGATGAAAAATCAACCGTGAAAAAAATAGGAATTGTTACATACTACGATATAAATAACTATGGTTCTTTTTTACAAGCTTACTCTATGAGTTTGTTCTTAAAAGATAAAGGTTTTCGGCCGGTTTTCTTGAAGTTTAAGTATGATTCTGAATCTAGAGTTATAAACAACAAACTTATATCAATAATTTCTTATATTTTTCTTTTATTGAGATGGCCTAAATATATCCTATCCTTTTTACGTTTGAGAAAAATGGGAATGAGGTATAAGCATCACATTCCCGATGTTGTTAAAACCGACTTTCAAAATGCAATTAAGAAAAATTTGGAAATTGAAGAAATTTCTTATAAATTCATTTCAAAGATAGAAAATCAAGAAGACTATTTTGCTTTTATTTGTGGTAGCGATCAGATATGGTCACCTCTCGGTATAAAACTAAGACCACATAAGTTTCTTGAATTTGCATCTAACGAGAAAAAAATTGCATATGCACCAAGTTTTGGAGTGGGTTATGTGCCTAAATATAATTATAAAAAAATTAAAAAAAATCTTGAGAATTTTACTAATATTTCAGTGCGTGAAAAAACTGGAAAAAAGATTATAAAAGAAATGATTGGAAGAGATGTTCCGGTCGTGCTTGACCCAACCCTTCTTGTTGATGAAACAAAATGGACAAATCTTGAATGTAGAAAATCAGAGGTAAAATATGTTCTTTGTTATTTTCTAGACGAACCAGAAGAATTTATTATCAAACTTGTTAATGAATATTCAATTTTAAATAAGCTAAAAATATTTTATTTACCATTTAAAAATAAATTTGAATTTAGTAGTGAATCACAGTACTTAAAATTAGGCCCTTTTGATTTTGTTAAAATGTTCAAAGGAGCAAGTTTCATTTTTACTGATTCATTTCATGGAACAACATTTTCTGTAATATTTGAAAAATCATTCTTGTCATTTCCAAGAAATCATACCGCTCAGTATGAACAAACTAATAGAATTGTAGATTTCCTAGATACAATTAATCTTTCTGACCGATTTATTAATTACAGTATGAAAATTGAAGAAGTGAAGCAGATTGCAAATTATGTTGAAATAAAAGAAAAACTTCAGAAAATGAGAGTCGAATCTCAAAATTATTTGATTAATTCTCTTGATGGAATTGGTGGAGGAAAATGTGAATAGATTTTTATTGACTAGAAATGAAAAACTTTGTTCAGGGTGTTACAACTGTGTCAATTCATGCCCAACAAATTGTATTAGTATGAAAATAAATGAGGAAGGCTTTTTTTATCCAGAGTTCAATGATGCTGACTGTATTAAATGCGGTATATGCATAAGTGTATGTCACATGCAACATGTTCCTAAGTTTAATAAGCAGAATCAACATTTTTATGCAGCTATAAGCAAAGACTTGAAAAGTATTAAAAGAAGTTCTTCGGGGGGAGTATTTTACCAAATAGCTAATAAAATATTAGAGGAACAAGGCGTCGTTTATGGTGCGAAATTAGATATAAAAGAAAGGCATTTACATCATTGTGGTATAAATCAAGTTGATGATATTAGTCAGCTTCAAGGATCAAAATATATACAAAGTCAATTATATGATACCTTTGTAAATATAAAGAGCGATTTAAGTGCTAAAAGAAAAATTCTTTTTGTAGGAACTCCATGTCAAGTTGATGCACTTTATTATTTTTTAGGTAAAAAGAATATAGATTCGTTAGTTACAATAGACTTATTATGCCATGGTGTCCCAAGTGAAAGAATGTTCAGGGAGTATGTTTTATATTTAGAAAATAAACACAAAGGTGAATTAGTTGATATAAATTTTAGAGACAAAGAAAAATTTGGATGGTCAATAACTCTTTCTTATGACATAAAAAAGAAAAACAAGGTAAAAAGGCACTATACTCCCGCTGCCATATCACCATATTTCTTTAGTTTTTTAAGAGGTTATATTTTAAGAGAAAATTGTTATAATTGTCAATTTTCATCTATTAATAGGGTCGGGGACATAACTCTAGCAGATTTTTGGGGGGTTGAAAATGCTTTGCCTAGCATTGAAAAGGATAAAGGTGTTTCGTTAGTGATAATTAATACTGAAAAAGGACAACGTATTTTTGATGACCTTGCTACTACACTTCATATTTACGAAGTGTCAAAAGAAGAAGCAACTTGTCAAAATCCAAACTTCTTTGAAGCTACAAAACGTCCTTTGGAAAGAGAAGTTATATTCAAGGAGCTGAATAATTTGGGATATAAAAAAATATACAAAAAATATTTATTGAACCCTAGAAGATTTAAGACATTAATAAAAACCTCGTTTCTATGGAAATTTTACAAGCAATATATAAAAGGTAATTAAGATGTATTCATTTATATTTATTTTTATATTATTATCATTTTTTGGTCTTTTGCTAAATATTCGAAGTCAATCTAGTAGATATATATATATTTTTTTTATATTTTTATTCTTAATGGCTTACGCAGTTATTAGAGAAATAGACTTTACGAGCGATACGCTTGCTTACTCTAGGAATTTTATAAAATATGGTACTATGAGTTGGAACAATTTACTTCAAAACTCAATAAATATTACAATTAAAGATCCTTTATTTTGGATTTTTACCAAATTAATATACAGTCTTGGGTTTAGTGTCAAAGCTTGGTTCTTCATCATATCTGCTATTTTCTCAGTCTTATTCTCGGCAACTATCGTAAAGTATTCTAAAGATATTGCTTTAAGTTTTATTTTATTGATAGCTCTAGATTATTACTATTTTAGTTTAACTGGGTTAAGGCAAGCAATTGCATTAGCAATCATTTTCTATTCATGGAGATATATAGAGAGTAACCAAAATATAAAGTTTATAGTTTTCGTATTAATTGCTTCTATGTTTCATATAAGTGCACTAATTGCCCTTATAATATTGTTCTTAAAGAATAAAAAATTTAAGATTCAAAAATTAGTATTAATTCCAATAATAATTATTGTTATGTATTTCATTACACCATTGATTGTAGTTGTTTTGAATCAATTTCTTCCAACAAACTATCAATTTTACATAAACTCTAGAATAACACTTAATCTATCTGGATTCTTTATACAATTGGTTATATTAATATTTGCATATTTGTTTAGTAGTGATATTTTAAAAAAAGACAAATCCAATAATATTTTATTTAACATTTTATATATTGGTCTATTTTTGCAATTACTTGCAACATTTTTATTTGCAGAATTTTTCAGAATAAGTTATTATTTTAGCGTTTTTGCATTGATATTAGTCCCAAATGTGATAGCTACTTCAAAGTCGAATAGACTAGTTTTAAAGTATGCGGTTGCCATAACTCTAATTCTGTATTTTTTATTATCAACAAGCGATTTTCTACTATTATATTAGTATAAGATTATTATTAAATTATTATTTAAATGCGAGAGGCGTGAAAATATATGAGAACAAAGTCTAGAGCAATCTTCTTAGGCTATATTAACATGATTATACATAACTTAACCTCTTTTATTTTGACGCCAATAATGTTGATGGTATGGGGTAACTCAGACTTCGGTATTTATAAAATCTTGTTAGGTTTTATGGCATATTTTATGTTAGTTGATGCTGGCATTAAAAATTCAATTATTAAGTTCATGACAGGGTTTAGAGTCAATAATGAAAAGAAACAAGAATCCAATTATTTCGCTTTCATTTTACTTTTCTATCTGATAGTTATTGTAATATTATTATTAATTTCTATTGGTTTTCGAAGTGCATTGTATAATATTTATCATAATTCACTTACTATTGATGAAATCAGTACGGTTTATAAGGCCTTTCCATATATAGTGTTATATGCTGGAGTTGTATTGTTTTTTAATGGATTTTCTGCAATTATTCGAGCATATAATAGACATGGATTCGTTCAATTATTAAACATTATAAAATCTGTTATACGAGTGTTATCAATTTTTTTAGCGCTTAATAATGGTGCAGAAATTTTTGTGATAATTATTTTTGATCTTATAATTAGTATGTTTTTCTCAATAATGATGTTATTATATATTACATTCAATCTGAAAGTTATACCAAGATTTAGAGGATTATCATTTGATTTTGCTAAAACAATTTTTAATTACACAGGAATTATGTTTATTCAAACCATAGCATTTGCATTGTTTTGGTCACTTGACAATCTTATACTTGGCATATTGACAAGTGCCGCAATAGTTGCAATATATTCTATAGGAGCAACAATAACAAATTTATTTCAAGTTTATTCTAGTGTGCTTTCCCAAGTTTTAGTGCCGGATATTATGACAAAAGGTTATAAAGAAGATCAAGATACATTAGACAATTTGATGTTACGAATTGGGAAGTTAAAGTTTTATTGGTTGTTGTTACCCGCTTTGGGTTTTATATATTTCGGTAAAACATTCTTAATGCTGTGGGTAGGAACTGATTTTATACAAGCATATTATGTGGTAATCATTGTTTTGATTCCTCAATTGTTTTCACTTATAATTGATGTGCCAACAAATGTTATGTATGTCAGACACAAGCATAAGCCCATGGCTTATTTTTCGTTATTTGCAGCTATCATCAATTCTATTATTACTGTGGTTTTAGTTCTTAAATATGGCATTCTTGGAGCAGCGGTTGGTACAGCTTTTGCACTATTTGTCGTCTATGTGGTATTTGCTAATATATATTACAGAAGAAATCTGGGGTTTAAAATAGGGTTATTATACAAAGAAGTATTACTTAACAATATATTATTTTTGATAATTATCAACTTAATAGGACTAATGCTCTCATATGTCGAAGTATCTACATGGATATATTTGATAATTGTAATAAGTGTTTTTATTGTGTCATACATAGGAGCGGTTTTTTTGTTTGTGCTTAACAAAATAGAAAAAGAAACGGTTTTTTTGAAAATCAAGATTTTTCTAAAAATTAAATAGTTTATGTATTTGTCAAAAATCATGGAGGAAATAGTGGAAAAATGAAAGTTCATTATATAGGAAATTATATTGATACAAATTCATTTGATATTTATCAAGGAAATATACCCGGTAGATTGAAAATGGAATACATAATAACAAAATTGAAGCGACTAGATTGTCATGTGATGGTGTTATCACTATGTAAAACCAAGAGCAGTAGATTTACCAGAAGAAAAAAAAAGTTAATTAATCAATTGGTTGAAGTGCAATATGTTTCTACTTTTGGTTCAAATAAAAAAATAAGTAATATAATGAACTTCATAATTATAAACGCCCAATTAATTTTATATGTTTTAAAGATTAAGAGAAATGATTCAATTATCCTTTATCATAGTTATTATTCGACAAAAATCCTTTATTTTCTCAAAAAAATAAAAAAATTGAATGTAATTATCGAAGTTGAAGAAATATATGGATATTCTGCAACAAAGGATTTAAATTATGTAGAAAAAGAGAAAAAATATATTAAGGGATTTGATAAATATTTATTTGTAAACGATCTTTTGCCAATAGACTTGAATCTTACAGCAAAGCCACATTTTATTTGTTATGGTGTATGTGAGATTCCTAAGGGTGTGAAAATTTCACTTGACAAGAATTACGTACATGTAGTTTATGCAGGTACTATTGAAACAAGAAAAAAAGGAGCTTTTTCTGCAATTGAATGCAGTAAATATTTACCCGAAAATTACAAAGTTCATATCTTGGGTTTTGGGATTAAGGATGCTATCGATTTGGCTAAAAAAATGATATATGATATAAATAATTTAAAAAAGAGACAAGTAGTTGAGTTTCATGGCTTTTTACAAGGTCAAGAACTTACTGATTTTCTAATATCATGCGACATCGGACTTAGCACTTATGTAATGAGAGACTCGTTTTCAAAAAGTGTATTTCCATCTAAATTAATTACTTACGCAGTCCATAACCTGAAAATTGTAACAGGGTATTCGGAAGTAATAGAAAAATCGATTTTTTCGGAGATATGTAATTATTATTATGAACACTCACCCGAAGCTATATCTAAAGCTATTTTACAGGTAGATCTTTCGAATTGGAAATCAAATAATTTGGATAGGATTCTTGATTGCGATTCTAAATTAAGTTATTGGTTGAAAGAGAATCTTTGAGATAAATAAAATTCAGAAAAGAGGAAATATAATGTTTAAAGATGAAATTATATTGATTACCGGGGGAACTGGGTCTTTCGGGAACGCAGTTTTAAAAAAAATTTTAAATACTGGTATTAAAGAAATTAGAATTCTTTCCCGAGATGAAAAAAAGCAAGAAGATATGAGAAAACTATACAATAATCATAAATTGAAATTTTACATTGGGGATATAAGAGATTACAATTCTATAGAAGGTGCATTTATTGGTGTGGATTATGTATTTCATGCAGCTGCTTTAAAACAAGTTCCATCATGTGAATTTTATCCAATCGAAGCTGTTAAAACTAATATCTTAGGAAGTGATAACATAATAACTGCTTGTGTAAAGAATGGCATTAAGAAAGCAATATTTTTATCTACTGATAAAGCTGCTTATCCTATTAATGCAATGGGTATGACAAAAGCAGTAATGGAGAAAAATGTTATCGCTAGATCAAGACAGTTAAGAGAAAACGATACAGTTTTATGTTTAACAAGATACGGTAACGTAATGGCTTCTAGAGGTTCAGTTATTCCTTTGTTTTTAGACCAAATAAAACATAATAAACCAATCACTATTACAAACCCAGATATGACACGTTTCATGATGACACTTGAAGATGCAGTAGATTTAGTTCTTTATGCTTTTGAACATGGTGAACAAGGTGATTTATTTGTTCAAAAAGCACCAGCTGCTTCAATAGACACATTATCTAAAGCTATTTTAGAGTTGAAAAAATGTAATATTCCACCTGTCTATATTGGCACGAGACATGGTGAGAAATTATATGAAGTATTAGTTACCCAAGAAGAAATGACAAAAGCTATTGATTTAGGTGATTTCTACAAAATACCTGCAGATAATAGAAATCTTAATTATGATCAATATATTGAAAAAGGTGATAAGAAGATAACTTTAGCAGAAAGTTATCATTCACATAATACAAAACAATTAGATATTGAAGGTATGAAGAAGTTATTACTAAAATTAGACTTATTTAAGTAAGGATGTGATTAGTAATTGAAAATACTAGTTACTGGAGCTAAAGGCTTCATAGGAAAAAACTTAATATCAGAATTGAGAAATCAAAAGTATGAAGATATATTTGAGTATGACATAGATTCTACTGAAGAAGAATTAGATTCATACTGTAAAGAAGCTGAATTTATCTTCCATTTAGCTGGAGTTAATCGTCCCAAAGATGAAAAAGAATTTATGGAAGGTAATTTTGGTTTTACTTCTATACTATTAGAGAAACTGAAACAATATAAAAATAATTGTCCTATTATGATTTCTTCATCTATCCAAGCTGAGTTAAATAATCCTTATGGATTAAGTAAAAAAGCTGGAGAAGAATTGATGTTTAATTATGGAAAAGAAACTAATTCTAAAGTCTTAGTTTACCGTTTTCCAAATGTCTTTGGAAAATGGTGCAAACCTAACTATAATAGTGCAGTAGCGACATTCTCCCATAACATAGCTAATGACTTACCTATTAAACTAAATGATCCAAATGTTGACATGAAATTAATCTATATTGATGATTTAGTAAAAGAACTTATAAAAGCTTTAAAAGGAAATGAAAGTAAAAGGGATAACTATTGTTATGTAGAGCCTGTATATGAAGTTAAATTAGGATACATAGTTGATTTACTTTATTCTTTTAAAGAAAGTAGAAACAATCGCTTTATCAATGACATGGGTGACGGCTTTACAAAAAAACTATACTCTAATTATTTAAGTTATCTACCTAAAGATAAATTCTCTTATGATTTAAAGATGAATGTTGATAATAGAGGTTCATTTACTGAATTCATTAAAACTATTGACAGAGGTCAGGTCTCTATTAATGTATCAAAGCCAGGAATTACTAAAGGTAATCATTGGCATCATACTAAAAACGAAAAGTTTTTAGTTGTTAGTGGAAAAGGTGTAATTAAATTTAGAAAAATAGATGAAACTAAAGTTATTGAATATTTTGTAAGTGGAGACAAATTAGAAGTAGTGGATATACCACCAGGATATACACATAATATTGAAAACTTAGGTGAAGTGGATATGGTTACTATTATGTGGGCAAATGAAACATTTGACCCAGATAATCCAGATACATATTATTTGGAGGTATAGATAATATGAAAAAATTAAAAGTTATGACTGTAGTTGGGACTAGACCTGAAATAATTAGATTATCAGCTGTTATAGAAAAACTTAATAATTCAGAAGCTATAGATCATATTTTAGTCCACACTGGACAAAACTATGATTATGAGTTGAATGAAGTTTTCTTTAAAGATTTTAATCTTAGAAAACCAGATTACTTTTTAAACGCAGCTACTGGTAATGCCATAGAAACTATTGGGAATATTTTGATTAAAATAGACCCAATCTTAGAAGAAGTAAAACCCGATGCTTTTCTAGTTTTAGGTGACACTAATTCTTGTTTAACTGCTATCGCAGCTAAACGAAGACACGTACCAATCTTCCATATGGAAGCTGGAAATAGATGTTTTGATCAAAGAGTTCCTGAAGAAACTAATAGAAAAATAGTAGATCATATCTCTGATATCAATTTACCATATAGTTCTATAGCTAGAGAATATTTATTAAGAGAAGGATTTCCGGCAGATAGAATTATTAAAACTGGTAGTCCAATGTATGAAGTTTTAATGAATAAAAAGAAGGAAATAGATAATTCTGATATCTTAGAAAGATTAGGATTAGAAAAGGGCAAATACTTTTTAGTATCAGCTCATAGAGAAGAAAATATTAATTCTAATAATTTCTTTGATTTAGTAGATACATTAAATGCAATAGCTGAAATCTATAAATTACCTATTATAATGTCTACTCATCCAAGAACAAGAAAAATGATTGAAGAAAAAGGAATTAAATTCAATCCTTTGATTCAAACTTTAAAACCATTAGGATTTATTGACTACAATAAATTACAGATTGAATCAAAGGTTGTATTAAGTGATTCAGGTACGATTAGTGAAGAATCTTCGATATTAAAGTTTAATGCTTTAAATATTAGAGAAGCACATGAAAGGCCTGAAGCAATGGAAGAAGCCGCTGTAATGATGGTGGGTTTAAAGAAAGACAGAATATTGCAGGGGATTGAAATTTTAGATTCTAGTCAGAATAAAGTTAAAGACATTTTTGATTATAAGTTAGATAATGTTTCAGAAAAAGTAGTAAAAATCATAATAAGTTATGTTGATTATATAGTCAATAAAGTATGGCTGATATAAATGAAATTAATAGGAAAGTTAAAAAAACTGACTCACAATGATAAAATAGCATTAAAAAACGTTAGCGGAGCATTTTTAATTAAAGGCATATCATTATTAATCTCCTTTATAAGCCTTCCGTTGTATATAAAGTATTTTAATGCTGATATTGTTTTAGGCCTATGGTTTACTTTGTTATCGGTTTTATCCTGGTTGCTTACTTTTGACTTTGGTATTGGAAATGGTTTAAGAAATAAACTAGTAAAAGCAATTTCCAATAATGACAAAGATTTAGTAAAAAAATATATTTCCTCATCCTACGCTTATTTAGGTATAATTGTGCTTGGCTTTCTTGTTGTCATAACGCCATTTTTATTTTTTCTTGATTGGGGGAAAATATTAAATGTTTCAACTAATGTTTTAGATTCAAAAACATTGCTTATTGTAGTTGCGATTAATTATTTTACTATTGTTTTTCAATTCTTTTTACGTTTGATTACTTTTATACTATATGCCATTCAAAAGTCAGCTGTTAACAATTTTTTAGTTTTAATTACAACCTTATTACAACTTCTTTTTATACTTATATATCGAGGAAGTTCTACGGTACAAAACATAGTAATATTATCCCTTGTCCATATGGTTTGCGTACTAACGCCTTTGTTAATAGCGACTGTTTGGGTTTTTACAAAGAGTTTAAATTATGCTACTCCTACCATCAGAAGTGTTGATTTTAAGATTGGAAAGGAAATAATTAGTCTTGGTGGAAAGTTTTTTTGGATTCAGATAATGTACCTTGGTTTAACGGGAACTAATGCGTTCTTTATATCTAATATAATTGGTCCACAAGAAGTAGTAGAATATCAAATTTACTACAAAATATATACATTAGTTGCAGTGCTGGTTTCTTTAGCATTAACTCCTTTTTGGTCCCTTATTACAAAAGCCAAATTTGAAAATGATTGGATATGGATTAAAAAGTATTTTAAATATGTTCCGATTATTATTCTTTTAATTTTTATAGCTCAAATTGCGGCAGTCTTATTGAATGACTGGCTATTTAGAGTTTGGTTAGGAGACGAATATATTGATACTGTATTAAATTATACTTTAATACTTGCATCGTTTGGTTTGCTTTATTCTTTACAAGCAATCCTATCAACTTTTGCCAATGGTTTAAATAAGATTAACAATCAATTAATTGTATTCACATTGGGTTTCATTTTTAAGGTAGCATTTTTGTATGGTTTTAAAGAGGAAGTTATCAATTGGAGCATTATCGTGTTAATTGATATTATAATTTTTTCAGTATACTGTTCAATTGATTCGTTCTCTATATATAGATATATTTCGAAAAAACATAATCAACACAATCAATTTAGTAATTTTTCTTAATACACAGACAACTCATATTTTACTATAAAAAACCTACTCCCTGCCTTTAACTTAGCTAGAGTAGCTTTAGAATATAATATTCCTAAGTTTATCTTTAGTTCTTCAGCTACAGTCTATGGTGATGGTAAAGCACCATTTAATGAATTAAGTCCTTTATTAGAAAGAACCAATCCTTATGGTGAAACTAAAGCTATGAGTGAAAGAATCTTAATTGATACTGCTAAAGCTAATAAAGCTTTATCTGTTACACTGTTAAGATACTTTAATCCGATTGGTGCTCATAGTAGTGGTTTAATCGGAGAAGTACCTAATGGTATACCTAATAACTTAATGCCTTATATAACTCAAGTTGCTAAAGGCATTAGAGAGAAGTTATATATCTATGGTAATGATTATGATACAATAGATGGAACTGGAGTAAGAGACTATATTCATGTAGTTGATCTTGCTAAAGGTCATTTAGCTGCTTTAGAATCAGATAGAAAAGGTATTAATATCTATAACTTAGGTACTGGTAAAGGAACTTCAGTATTAGAATTAGTAAATGCTTTTAAAAAGGTTAATAAAATTGATATTCCTTATGAAATAGTAGATAGAAGACCTGGTGATGTCGCTGTTAGTTTTGCGGATGTTACTAAAGCAAAGAAAGAACTTAATTGGGAAGCAAAACTAACAATAGAAGATATGGTTAAAGATGCTTGGGATTTTGAAAATAATTAAAAAGAATATTTAGTGAGGGAAATATGAAAATAGCGGTTATAGGCGCTGGATATGTTGGATTATCTTTGGCGGTATTGCTTGCACAAAATTGCGATGTTGTTATTTATGATATAAATGATGAGAAAATAAAACAAATAAATAATAGACAGTCGCCAATTGTTGATAAAGAAGTAAGTTAATATTTTGAAAATAAATCACTTAACATCTACGCTACAACGATTCTTTCAGTAGCACTTCATTAAGCATTATTTGTTATTATAGCCACACCTACAAATTATGATGAAAAAATGAATCATTTTGATACTTCATCAGTTGAAGATACTGTAAATAGGGTTAAAGAAATTAATCCTACTGCTATTATTATAATTAAATCAACGGTTCCTGTTGGTTTTACAAAAAATATAAAAGAAAGGGATAATTAATTCCTCTTAAAAAAGATGATTTGATTATACAAGAAATTATATGGTTGATAATAAAAAAGTATATTTGGTGACTGGTTCATCAGGATTTATCGGATTTTACCTATGCCAAAGATTGCTAGATAGTGGTTGTAAAGTTATTGGAATTGATAATATGAATGATTACTATGATATCAATTTAAAAATAGCGAGACTAAATATTTTAGAAAAATATGAAAATTATACCTTCTACAAAAAAGATATTTCAGACAAAGAAGATATGTTAAATATATTTGAAAAACATCGGCCAAATTATGTGATTAATTTGGCAGCTCAAGCTGGTGTTAGATACTCGATAGAAAATCCTGACACTTATATAAAAAGTAATATTATAGGCACATTTAATATCCTCGAGGCATGTAGATTTTATCCTGTAGCACATTTATTATATGCATCAAGTAGTTCTATATATGGAGCTAATAAGAAAGTTCCTTTTGAAGAAACTGATTTTGTAGACAATCCAATATCTTTATATGCGGCAACTAAGAAAAGCGATGAATTAATGGCTTACACTTATTCTCACCTTTATGATATACCAGCATCAGGGTTAAGATTTTTTACAGTCTATGGTCCAATGGGTAGACCGGATATGGCTGCTTTCAAGTTTATAGATATGTTTTTTAATAATCAAGAAATTCATATTTACAATAATGGTGATTTTGAAAATGATATGTATAGAGATTTCACTTATGTGGATGATATTGTTGAAGGAATCATTAGATTAATACCAAAGCCAAAAGTAGAAAAGCCTAGACATATGGTGTATAACATCGGAAATAATAATCCAGAAAAGCTAATGGACTTCATTATTACTTTAGAAAATTGCTTAAGCAAATCATTGGGCAAAAAAGTTGAATTTAAAAAGGTTTTTGAGCCGATTCAACCCGGAGATGTCTACAGAACTTATGCCAATACTGATTTGTTGGAAAAACAGGTAGGGTTTAAACCTAAAACATCTATTAGCGTGGGATTACAAAAATTAACTGATTGGTATGTTGATTTTTATAAAAAAATATAAATTAATCTTCACTTAGGTGAAGGTTTTATTTATTAAAAGTGATATAATAAAGATTAACTAAGAATGAAAAAGATTAAATTGGAGTAGAATGTTTAATATTCAATGCCAGCCTTAATAGGTTCTTAATCGGAGGTATAATGACAAAAGTAATCGGTATTATAACTACAAAAAATCGTTTTGAGTTATTTAAATTAGCATGCGCGAGTGCATTAAATCAATCTCGTTCATTAGATGAATTGATTGTCGTAAGTGATTCAAGAGAATCTATTTACGATGAAGAGATGAGTTTTATCGATGAAAAAGATACGACTTTAATTAGAAATGTTAATAGTAAAAACTATGCTGGTTCATTAAACACCGCTGTTTCTTATATAATAAAAAAATATTATATAAAAGAAAAAATTGATATAAATAGCATTTATGTTGCATTGCTAGATGATGATGACTATTGGGACCTTAATTACATTAAAGATTGCTTAAATAGTATAAAACCAGATACTGATTTTGTCATATCTGGAATAAATTATATTTTAGAAGATAAAGTAATTCAATTGAAAATCCCCTCTAATTTGGAAATTAGAGATTTTTTAGTTGGAAATCCACATCTTCAAGGCTCTAACACTTTTATCAAGTTTAAAACATTACTAAATATTGGTGGATTCGATGAATCCATGAATTCAACGATTGATCGTGATATGTTTGTTAGAGTAATGCTTTCGAATCCTAACTACAGCGTTGTTAATAAACACTTAGTTTTTGTTAATGCTTATCATAATGAAGACCGAGTGACTGTTGATCCTAAGAGAAAACTTCAAGGACTAAAGAAGTTTTATAGAAAGTATAGCCAATTGATGAGTGAGGGTGATGAGATTCTCTTTTTTGAAAGAATAAAAAAACTTTTAAATATCGATATTCAGAAATTTGACAGAGAAGAAATCTGTTTGTCAGACACTTATCATGATTCTACTGACATTGATAAGGAATTTAATATTTTAATCGGTTTTATAGCTACTGATTTTGAATCAGCTAAAAAGTTAGCGGGTGATATTTGTCAGTTGAAAAGAAAAAATACAAGAGTTTTGGTTTTAGTAAACGGCATATATGATCATGAAGATTTGATCTCTATTTTTGATTCGTCCAAAATAGAAACTAAATTCATAACTTTAGATGAAGTGAAAAGAAATAATCATAAAAATCAATACGGCCCTTTTATTACAGATTATGTTATTGAAGATAAGATTGGCTACATATCGCTTGCAAGAAGAGTCCTTCATTATCATTTATATGAGCGTGTAAATAAAGATGAAATAATCTGGATCTTAGATGAAGATGTAAGCTTAAAACAAGAAATAATCATCAATAATCAAATTATAACCTCTAATATTCCAATTGATTATATAATTGAAAGATATAAAGATTCATTAGATATTGGCGTTGGCAATATTACTAATGACCCAGCAATACCAGCACTTTCAACTGCAAGAACCAATTTAGTAGATTATTATTATAACTTAAATAAGAAGTCAAGTTTTAGTTCGATAATCTCTAGCGAATTATATGATTACTATTATGATTATTCTGACTCAACAAATCAACACCTAGAACAACCATTTAATATTGATAATAATGTTGATTTAAAGTGTGTTTTTATAGGGAAAGCTATTTCAAGAAAACTAGTTTTACTTGACAATCAAGTTAAAGAGGCAACTAATCATGGTGGTAATACTTTAATATTTAACAAAGAGGTGCTAAAAATACCTAATTTGTCAATTAAAATAGATAATCAATATTCAAGACGAGGTGATTTTTTCTGGATACAATGCTGTAAGAGAAAAGGTTACAAAATTAAGAATCTTCCTTTTGCGGTTAATCATAACAGGAATTCTAATGATTTTGATTATATACAAGAGATTAACAAATTAAAAAGAGATTTATTTGGTTCTTCATTAACAAAAGCTTACAATCTCTGCCAAGATACTGATAATCAATATTTTAGAGAAAAATACATCGAACAAGTTATCAATCGGTTAGCAAAAATTTTATTATCTTTCTATAGAATACAAGCTTTACTTGATTTAGTTGATTTGAATAATAACTTTAAGCAGTACTTTACTGATGAAAAAATTGATTTATTCAAAAATTCAATATTAGAGTCTTTACAAATCGATAAACTTAAATCGTCTTTTACTCAATTATCACGATATATTAGCATTTATGATCGACTTTCTTACGAAGAAAAAGAAGTTGAGATAATTAAAAAAAATTTTAAAACTGACAATGTTCGTTTACTGGGATACGGTAGCGAGGCTAATGTTTATACTGATGATGAGTTTGTGTTTAAGGTTTTTCATAAAGAACTTAATAACCTAAGGCTTTTTGATGAAAATGTTTTTGTAAAGATTAAAAGCCTATATACTATTGAAATTAGTAAAATTGAATATCTTACTATTTTCAAATACCAATATGAAACTTCAACCGAATACAATGGAGGGCACGCAGACGAATTAATTCAGTTCATCAAAGAATTTAAAGAAAATGATTTAGTATTTACAAATGTTAATGCTCGAAACTTTAGAGTTAATAGTAAAAATCAACTTAAATTAATAGATTATGGAGATTCTTTTAAAAAATGGAATAATGATGATTATCAAAGGATGATTTTGAGGGTTTATCAATTGTTGAAATATAATCATATATCGATTATTGAATTTAAAACTTTAATTAATTTGTCGTATAAAAAACTTGATACTGATTTTAACTATAATTTTAATAGATTTGAAAAAGTAATTAATCAAAGAAGTAAAGAAGATATTCACGACGATTTGATAATTAGTAATATAGAATTATTAAGTCCTAATAAAATACTTGACTATGGTGCTGGGAAGTGTAAAATTGCTAATTATTTATCTACCGATTATGTAGTTAGTGTTTTTGATATCGATACTGAAACTTTGTACAAAAGAGCGAAGAAAGATATAGAGGTCATAAATGATATTGACAATCATATGAAAAAATATGATTTAATCAATTGTAATTTAGTTCTCTGTGCTGTAGAAGATAATATCGCAGATAATATAATCAAGAATTTTAGAAGACTAATTAATCATAATGGAGTTCTTATTTTGAGTATTTGTAATCCTTTTTTCAATGACATTGGCAATACAGAGTTAAGAATTGAATCTGCGATTATAAATTATGATTCTAGAATAAAATATGAGAAAGAAAATAGAATTTATCATACTTTAAGAGATGAATATCATCGTCCTTTTAGTTTTTATCAAAGTTTGCTGGAAGAAAATGGCTTTAACATTATTGATGTCAACGAAACCGAAGGTTATGATTTAAAATCGTTAGCCCCAATTGGAGAACATTTGGTTTTGACATGTAGTAATTCTGCGTTATCTAAAAACGAGTATTTCTCTCACGCCATTATTATTTATGTTGGCAACACTTCTACATCAATAATTCATCAATATTTTAAATCCATCTTAAAAGAAACTCATATTAGAGCTGACATATTTATGATTTATGATAATAAAGACATAAAAAACAGAGAATACTGTGAACTACTACTTTCTAAATCAACCAGGTTTTCTGGGAAAGTTAAATTTTTCATGAATGATGAGATTATTGGATATCAAAAATCAGTATTGAAAGTTTTCAAAGAAGTAGTTGAAGAGAATCCTAAATATAAAATATGTACAACTCAATCAGTCGATTTTATAATAAATGATGAAAATTTTATAAGTAAAATTGAATTGGCTTTAGAAACAAATGATATAATTGTTCATAGTGCATTCAACGAATATAATCCATTTAACAATTACTTGATTTCTGATGATAATTCTGATTTTTTACCAATGTCATTTAATTTAGGCCTAATATCTGATATTGAAGAATATATTATCAAATATAAATATCAGATTAAAGATAAATATCTATATAGAAAAATTAGGAAAGTATAGGTAAAAAGAATGAGGAAAATTATAGCGATAATCGGCGATAGTAAATTAGAAAAGAATAGTGATAAGTACAACTTAGCTAAAAAATTAGGGAAGTTGTTAGTTGATAATGGGTATAGGGTTATTAGTGGGGGGATGGATGGCGTTATGAGCGCTGCTTTTGAGGGTGCGAAATCGTCTATCAAGGCTAGTGATTCGGATACAATAGCAATTATTCCCTCTTTTAATCCTCATGATGCAAATGAGTTTTCAGACATTATTATTCCGACAGGATTAGATTTATATCGCAATGGAATAGTTGCTAACTCAGATGCTGTAATAGCAATTGGAGGAGGCAGCGGAACTCTATCTGAAATTTCTCATGCCTGGGCTTTATATCGATTAGTTATTGCCTTTGACAATGTTGAGGGATGGAGTTCAAAACTGGCAGGTACAAAGATAGATAATAGAAAAAGGTATGAAGACATAGATGATAAAGTCTATTCCGTTAAATCCCCAGAAGAAGTCATAGATTTACTAACCGAGTTACTCGAACTGTATATTAGAAGACACAAAAGGATTGTGTAATTATGCCTGGCTATTTTGTTATCTCACTCGACTTTGAAATGATATGGGGTATGATTGAAAAGTCACAAAATGAATTAATAAAAAAACGAGTACAAAATGTCGAAATAGTGATACCAAAAATACTTGAGGTTTTTAAAACACATGATATTCATGCAACATGGGGAGTCGTAGGTATATTGATGTTAAATGATTTTGAAGAACTAAAATCATTGGTCGATAAAATAGATTTTAAATATGAAAAAAAAGAACTTAGAATATCAAATTATCTCAGCACTTTTAGTGATTCCGAATTTGATAGCAACATCCATTTTAAATATGACTTGATTAAGAATATAAAGGAGACACCTTACCAAGAGATTGCCTCTCATTCATTTTCGCATTTCTATGGTAACGAATTAGGGCAAACTATTAGTGACTTTGAGTCAGATATATTGCTGTTTAATAAAGTGGCTTTAAATAAGTTAAATCTTAAACCAGTAACATATATTCATCCTCGATTTCAAAATAACAAAGACTACAATAGAATATTAACTGCTAATGGATATAAAATAATTAGAGGTTTAAGAGAAGATAAGTTAAAAAATAGTTCATATAAAGATAAAACAAGAATTAAAATCAAATATTATGATCGATATTTGAATTTATTGGGTCATAGAAGTTATTCATTAAATGATGTCGTTTCAAAAAAACAAAATGACTTATATGACATTAAAGAAAGTTATTATCTCAGGCCGTACAATGCTAGAACTAGAATTTTTGAGTTTTTTAAATTAAAAAGAATTAAAAATGAAATGACTTATGCCGCTAAAAATAATAAAATTTTTCATTTATGGTGGCATCCACACGATTTTGGAATTGATATAGAGAAGAATTTGACTATACTAGACAAAATAGCGAGACATTATGTTAAACTAAACAAAAGATTCAATTATCTAAGTAAAAATATGGTCGATTTACTAGATATAATTTTATCGAAGGAGTAATATTTTATGATGGATTTGCATACTCACAGTAAATATTCTTTTGATGGTGAAATGTCCTTGGAGGAGATTGTACAAGTCTCAAAGGAATTAGGCGTTAAGATACTATCCTTAACAGATCACGATAATATTTATGGTTTAAAAAAATTTATTGAAATAGCAAATAAGGAAAACATCATTGCTATTCCAGGGGTTGAATAATCTACAATATTTAAAGAACATGTTAAAGATATTTCTTATGATGCAAGAATTCATATACTAGGATACAACTTTGATTATCTAGACGATAAATTTTTATTAGAATTACAGAAAATTGAAAAAAGGGAAATAGATAGAATCAATAATATTGCACTTTATCTAAAAAATAATAAAAAATATAAATTATCTTTAGAGTTTTATAATGACAAGTTTGATTTACTAGATGATTTGGTCCACAACGGAAATTGTTTAGATAGAAAAAGTGCAAAACAAATTTTTAGTTCTAGTGAAATCACTAAACTTTTTCCTGCTACCTATTTATCATCAAATGAAGGGATTAATCTAATTAAGAAATATAATGGCATACCAATTTTAGCTCATGCTTATGAAGGGACAGATAAAACAATCAATAGTGACAATCAAGTTGAAAAAATTATAGAAAAACTTGTAGAATTAGGAATTGAAGGAATTGAGACGCATCATTATTTACACTTGGATGATAATCGTATAAACAAATTGTGGCTACTTGCTGATAAATTTAAATTGTTAAAAACAGTTGGCAGTGATTGCCATTCACATAGCAAAAAATATAATAATATTACGGGTCTAGAGTCGAGAGTAAAAGTTTTAAATTCAAGTAAGAATTATTTGTTCAATGATTTCATCAGCCTTACTAAAATTTTAAAATGAAAATATTTATTGTGTCTTACATTAAATAAACTATAATATATTCAATTTTTTGTATTATCACTACAATTTCCTACCTAAAATTAATTTATTTAGAGTAGCTTTATAGTATATTACATTCTTAAGTTAATCTTTAGATCTTTAGCTACTGTCTCCAAAAATGGTAAACTCCTTTTAATGCATTAAGTCCTTTATTATTCAAAACTAATTGTTATGGCGAAACTAAAGATATGATTTAATTAATCTTAGAAAATAATTGCGACCTATTATCAATAGTTATAAATGCATGTGCTGAACCGATAAATTGCAAAACCGACTGATTAAAGTTATATTTATGTCTTACATACACTATAGAGAACAATATAACAATATGAGCTAAAGCTTACAAGCAAAAACAATGTTAGAAGTAATATTGTGAAAATGATTTATGCACTTATTTAATTGTTTATAAATACTAATAACAAATTAGGAGGATATTTTAATGGAATATTTATTTATTGTTAATGAATCACCATATGGAAATGAAAAGCCTTATAATGCATTAAGATTAGCTATGACTTTACAAAAGGATCATAATGCTAATATAAATATGTTTTTCTTAGGTGATAGTGTTGTCAGTGTAATGAAAAATCAAAAAACACCAGATGGATATTATAATCTTGAAAGAATAATAAAAGCCATATTAAGAAAGAATGGATTAATATATCTTTGTGGAACATGTTTAGATGCTAGAGGTATTACCGATGATATGATTATTGAAGGAACAACAAAAAGCACAATGGGTGAATTAGGACAATTAACAGAAAAAGCCGAAAAGGTAATCACTTTTTAGTAATATATTCGGATGTTCTCCTCTAAAAATTGATATTAGATTAATCATATAATAAAATTTTAAAAATAATGAATAATATAACAGTGAAAAGTTTATGACAGTTCTTTATGCTGAGATGTCAAATTACTGACAGTTCTAAAAGAGACTTATAACAAGATTACGATTCGTGATAATCACAGACATTAATTAAATTCAAAGAAAACTCAATTGTTTTAATATACAAAATGGTGAAGAATAAGATTTTCTTCGCCATTTTTTCTTTTTTGTAAAATGAACAATTATAAACCAAAGTAAGCGCCAAACAGTAAAAAGATACTAGCGGTTTTCTTGCTAGTATCTTTAGTTTAAATTAAAGCAATTTTTTCTTTTCAAAGGAAATATATTCAAGAATTTCTACTTTGCTAATGATTTATTTTTTAAGATAAGTCTTATTTTTAAAGCAGTATAGATAGCGAATAAAACTAGATACATAATTAAATTAATACCGGTTGAATGAATTACTAAATGAATGAAAAGAGTAGCGTAAGAGAAATAAGCAAGTTTTTGAAGTTTAATCCAATTTGCTTCCTTCATTCTTTTTCTTATTAAAGGGAACGAAGTAATAAAAAGCGGTATCATTGAGACAAAAGCGATAACTCCAAAGACAATTGGACCATTAGTTCCAATTGTTACATTAAAAATATTATATAACACATGAGGAATTATCGTAATAAAACCAATGATTGAATAATCTCTTCTAACGGGATTTTCTTTTGGTTGAGGTTTTTTCTTAGGTAAAGCCCCAACAAACAT
>JBFXJF010000026.1:0-2561 GCA_050175155.1 Vulcanibacillus sp. | reverse complement strand
TTGTTACATTAAAAATATTATATAACACATGAGGAATTATCGTAATAAAACCAATGATTGAATAATCTCTTCTAACGGGATTTTCTTTTGGTTGAGGTTTTTTCTTAGGTAAAGCCCCAACAAACATCACTACATAGAAAAATGCGAATGAGAGATATCCCATCTTAAAGAGAGTAAAAATCGGTTTATCGATAAAGATATAAGCAATTATTGATAAAATTAAAAACAGCAGATACAAATAGATACTATATTTCTTAAAAAGATTTTTAAACTTAAAAGCCAGCAATAATAAGATAAAAATAATTGGTAAAGCAATCATATAAACAACCTCCTAATTTTCTCTTTTACTATATTATCATATGCATCTATGTTATACTGTTACCATGGTAACAGTAGGAGATGAAATTATGAAAATTAATCTAAGAGAATATGATTTGTTTATTGGTCTTGAAGATAATGAGTACGATTTAATATCTAAATCAAGTACAATAATTTCTTATAAGCAAGGAGATATTATCCATTTTGAAGATGATGTTTGTGAAGCAATTGAGTTAATTGTAACGGGAAATATAAAAGCAGAACAAGTTGGTTTTGAAGGAAATGTCTTAGTTGTAAGAGAATTTGAAGTGGGAAGTTATATCGGAACTAATGTTTTATATTCATCCAGCAATCAGTATATGCTACACATGGTCGCTTCTAAAGATTCATCTTTATATAAAATTCCAAAATTAACAATTGAGAGTCTGTTAAAGAATGCAAATTTTAGATTAAAGTATCTAAGATTAATCAGCGATAATACCATGTATTTTGGTAAGCATATCAAGTTATCATACCGACAAACATTAAGACAAAAAATTATTAACTTTTTAAAAGAACAAAAATTGATTCAAAAAAGTACTATTATAAGACTTAATATGTCTAAAACCAATTTAGCGATGATTTTTGGGGTTGAAAGAACAAGCTTGTCAAGAGAATTACAAAAAATGAAGATTGATGGTGTTATCGATTTTAATCGATTAACAATAACGATTAATAAGGATATTTATTAATAAAATCAGTTGATAAAAGATATTTTATATTTTTTGTTTTAGTTATTTATTTTGTTTATCGTTCATGGTAATATTTGACTAGTAAATTTTTGATTAAAATCCATTTTAAAGAAAGAGGAAGATTAGATGAAAAAATTATTAATTTTGTTCACATTATTATTCTTAATCAGTTGTGATAAAGCAACAACTACCGCTTCTATCACAACTGAAGAATCTGAAATTACGACTGCTTACGGTACAACTCAAAATAATCTTACAACAACTACTGAAAATATCTTAATTTCAACTACTGTTACTACTGAAGCAACTACCGAATTTACTACGATAGAAGCAGAGAGTTCTTTAAAAACAGAAACTTTACCTATTTATTCGTCATATTATGGCAATACCAACGGTAATGCCAACAATATGGGATTAGTCGTTTATGACAGTTTAAATAAGATTCATATTTACGCTGTTGGGGCTAATGTTTATACTTATGATCAAATGCTAGATGAAACTAAGCTATTATTCACTTTAAGTGATGGCGGTTATGTTAGAAATATGTGTTTATCAGATACATATCTTTATTTTGTTTCTACTAAAGACTTATATATGATGAAGTATGATTTTGAAACAGAAGAAATAACTACTGTTAGTGAAGCTGAAACTTATTTTATCTCACGATATGATACATACGTGTATGTAGATATGGTTGATCAGGTTTATTTTATCAGAGGTATTAATGTTTATTCTCATAATACTGAAAGTTTTTTAAGTAGTTATGGCAGTGGTGTTCTTAACCTAAACATCAGTGGGACAAAGGTCTTTTATAATCAAACTGGTGGAACTAATATTCTAGTAGCTGGTAGTACTTTTACGGGTAAGACAACCGATGTTAATTTAGATGAATATAATTTTGTAGAAATCGAGGAATTACACCTTATTAAAGATAGTTATTCTACGGGAAGAACTTATGCTTTTATTGCTAGTACAACTTCAGAAACAGCACTTTATTTATATAATGCAAATACCGGTTTAGAGAAATTAGTTAGTAGTAATGGGTTAGACAGTTTAAATAGCGATACTTATAATTTATTTTATATTAATTCAGGGGCTATTTATAAATATAATTTAGATAGTCAAGAAACAACTAAGATTGTTAATGTCGATGTATCAACTAAATATATTTATATAGTTAATTATTGGATATATTACAGTAATGATAGTCTTTCAAGTTTATATAGGATTGATCCAGATACATTAGAAGTTGAAACACTGAATTAAATTTAAAATCTTTTTATTATCTGGATATCTAGATTTATAACTAAAGTAGTGATATAAACATTCTTAATTGTTTGTTCTAAACTATGTGTTCAAACAGTATAAATTATATTGATTTTAAGTGGATAGGTTATACTAAGTTGGACAGAAATAGAATAGACATGTTAAAATACTTTAATAGGAAGGTTTTAAGTCTTTTTGGGGTAACGGAGTTATCCACAAAAAGAAAAATGACGCTTTTCGAGAAGG
>JBFXJF010000025.1:0-33400 GCA_050175155.1 Vulcanibacillus sp. | reverse complement strand
TCCTCATCCATATAAGCAGAATCACCAGAGATATACCAATCTTCTATAAAATAAGAATCATATTTTTCTTTGTTTTGCCAAATCATTCTCATTATTGATGGCCAATATTTTTTTATTGCTAGATTACCTTTTGTTAGTGGAGGTAATTCTTTTCCATTGTTATCTACAATAGCTGCTTCTATGCCGGGGATTGGTTTGCCCATTGATCCTAAACGAATATCCATACAAGGATAATTGCAAATAATCTGTGCTCCAGTCTCAGTCATAAACCATGTATCATGAATTGGCAGTCTAAATACTTTTAATGCCCAACGTATTACTTCTGGGTTAAGTGGTTCACCAACGCTTAAAATGTTACGCAATGAAGACAAATCATATTTATTCGTAACTTCCTCATTTGCTCCCATTAGCATTCTAAAAGCTGTTGGGGCACTATACCAAACATTCACATTATATTCTTCAATTAACTTATACCAAACATCAGGATTAAAGCGGTCTCCAGTTACTACTGAAGTAACACCCAACAACCATGGGGCAAGAATACCATAAGTTGTTCCAGTTACCCATCCAGGGTCTGCTGTACACCAATATATATCATCATCTTTTAGGTCTAACACCCATTTTGCTGTTTGGTAAAGTTGAATCATCGAATTGTGAGTAAGACAGACACCTTTTGGTTTTCCTGTGGAACCCGATGTGTAATGGATGATATAACCGTCTTCACGGTCAACCCATTCTAAATCAAAGGGTCTACTTACTGTTTTCATTTCTTTATAATAATCAATGAATTTATTTTTTTCTTCAATGTTTTCTCCAACTAGGACTATGCTTTCTATTGATGGCAGATCAGTTAATGGAACTCTTTTCAATAATTCCGGAGTAGTTATTAAAACTTTTGCTTGGCTATTCTCAAGACGAACACGAAGTGCATCTTCCATAAAGATTTCAAATAAAGGACCGATTATTGCGCCTAGTTTAACTGTCCCTAGCAATAATATGTATAATTCAGGTGTTCGGGGCATAAAAATAAAGACATTATCACCTTTTTTAACATTTGCTTTTGTCTTTAAAATGTTACCTGCTCTATTGGATAATTCCATCAAATCAAAAAAAGTGTAACTTTCTGTCCTGTAAAAATCTTTATAATGTAGAGCAATCTTATTGCGCCTATTGCTATTAGCGTGTCGATCAATCGCTTCGTAGGCAATATTTACTTTATTAGTATTGTACCAAGTAAAGTTCTTCTCGGTTTCCTGCCAATTAAAAGTATTATAAGTAGCTGTATAGTCTTTCAAATTGGATTTTATATTTACAGCGCTAATAATCTCGAATGTCACTAATCTCTCCCCCTAAAAATAAAAACGTTTAAAAATTAACAAATAAATAATAAACATTATAACATATACTGGGTATGTATTTATACTATATAGTTAATATTGGATATGTATGTTCTACCATATTAATATTTTTATAGTTTGCTCACAAAATGTTTTCTTTCTTGTACTTGAAAGTACAGATTATTGGTATATTATATGTATGAATTAATAATTAATAAAGACGGCTTGATTTATAAAAATTAAGGATGATAAGCTTAATGAAACATATAAAAACCTGTTGTAGGTTTAAAATTAATAATAGAGAAGAAGAAATAGACGTATATGGACCTGTTGGAAAAGATGACCTTTTAAAGTATCAATTAGATAAAGATCTTAACATGTTTAGACAATCCACTTTGCAACAAAAGGCCTTAGTTGAGATTTCTGAAAGTTCTGAAGGAAGAATTATTATTGCTAAAAATAGTAAAAACATAATTGGATACGTGACTTATCATTTTCCTGACCGACTAGAACGATGGTCTGAAGCAGGTATTGACAACTTACTAGAATTAGGTGCCATTGAGGTGGTTAGTAGATATAGAAGATACAATATTGCACAAAATTTACTAAAAGTATCTATGATGGATGATTCTGTTGAAGATTATATAATTATTGCAACTAACTATTATTGGCACTGGGACTTAAAAGAGACTGGGTTAAATGTATATGATTATCGAAAAGTGATTAATAAGGTAATGCATGCAGGTGGATTAGAATATATGCCAACGGATGATCCGGATATATGTGTTCATCCTGCTAATTGCTTGACAGTTAGAATTGGAAAAAGGGTATCTTTCGAGGATATTGAGAAATTTGAACGTGTTAGATTGAAAAACCAATTTATGTATTAATTTTTTAAAAAGGAGTGATATTTTGTTAGTAGAAGAAATAATGACAACTAAGGTGGTAACATTAAAAAAATATGACACTATTCAAAAAGCATACGATATATTAACTGAAAACCATTTTCATCATATTCCTATAGTAGATGAAGAAAATCATGTGATTGGCATTATATCTGATCGTGATTTAAGAGATGCATTTCCTTCTATTTTTGAAAAAGTTTGGTCTAAAGATATTTTAGATAAACCATTAGAACAAATAATGAAAACTAATGTAAGGACAATTCATCCTTTAGAGTTTGTTGAGGAGGTATCCTCAATATTTTATGAGAATGAATTATCGTGTTTACCAGTAACTAGGGAAGGTTTATTGGTCGGAATAATTACAGATAGGGATATGTTAAACACATTAATACAACTTACAGGCGCTCTTCAACCTAGTTCACAGATAGAGGTGAAGGTTAAAAATACACCAGGGACTTTAGCCCAAGTTGTTTTGATTATTGCTAAAGAAAATGTTCAAATCAATAGCGTACTTGTTTACCCTTACGCAAAAAACGCTAATTATAAGATTATAGTATTGCGCATTCAGACAATGAATCCAATAGTAATAGTTAATAATCTTAAAGAACAAGGTCATGAAGTATTATGGCCTAACTTACCTGGAGTAAAATTTCATGAAAAATAATGCTGTTTTTATTTACTCTAGTCAGTTACTTAAATATAAATTTAAGGAAGATCATCCTTTCAATCAATTAAGAATAAAGATTACAATGGATTTGTTAAAAAAAATGAATGCATTAGATCCTTCACAGATTGTGCTTCCCAGAATAGCTTCAGATGAAGAGATAGCTTTAATTCACGATCAAGAGTATATAGATGTAGTTTACCTTGCTGGGCAAGGTAAACTATCGGAGAAGGAAACCCTTAACTACGGAATAGGCACAGAGGACACACCGATATTTGAAAATATGCATGAGGCTAGTGCGATAGTAGTAGGGGGAACTTTAAAAGCGGTTGAGACTGTCTTGGAAAACAAATCATTACACGCACTTAATATTGGCGGGGGATTACATCATGGCTTTAGAAATAGGGCCTCTGGTTTTTGTATATATAATGATAGTGCAATAGCTATTAAATATATAACTGAAAAGTATAAGAAAAGAGTATTATATATAGATACTGATGCTCATCACGGTGATGGTGTTCAAGCAGCTTTTTATGACACTAATCAAGTATGTACGGTATCTATCCATGAGACTGGGAGGTATCTATTTCCAGGAACTGGTGGTGTTAACGAGCGAGGGGAAGGCAAAGGCTTTGGCTATTCTTTTAATATACCAATCGATGCTTTTACAGAGGATGATTCATATATTAGTATCTATAAAACTGCAATTTCAGAGATTGCCAGATATTATAAACCAGATGTAATTGTTTCACAAAATGGAGCCGATGCACATTACTATGATCCTTTAACTCATTTATATTGTACAACTAAGTTATACAAGTATATTCCAAAGTTAGCCCATCAAATTGCGCATGAATATTGCGAGGGCAGATGGATTGCAGTTGGTGGAGGAGGATATGATATTTGGCGAGTAGTACCGAGGACTTGGTCGATGTTATGGTTAGAAATGAATGACAGGGCAAATGAAGCGACGGGAAAATTGCCGGAGGATTGGATTGAGAATTGGAAAGATAAATCCCCTTTACTATTACCTAGGAAATGGGAAGATGATAAAAATCTTATTGAAGAAATACCGAGAAAAAAAGAGATTATGGAAATAAATAAGTTAGTAATGAATAGAGCTTTGTCTATTATATATATTTAACAAGTTGGTATATTCTATCTCAGTACATTGCTTGGAGTTAATTTATGCGCTTTTAATATCTTGCAGGCCATTAGTATCTATGATATTCTAAACTCATATAACATAAGTAAGACAGTTCATAAACCATCCTGTCTCTAAACAAAACTAGGTCTGAACTACCTTATGTTTGGTAGTTTCTTGAACTGGGCAGATGATGCCTATTTTTTTATTTTATCAACTTAAGTTATATAAAAAAATTGATAGGTGATTATGATGAAGAAAATAGGTCTAACCACTACAGCCCCAATTGAAGTTTTAATAGCATCTGGTTATACACCAGTGGACTTAAATAATATATTTGTTACTTCTAATAGCTATCTTGATTATATTGATATAGCTGAAAGGGAAGGATTCCCTAAAAACGTTTGTGCGTGGATAAAGGGTATTTACGGAGCATGCATAGCACATAACATTGAAGGAGTAGTTGGAATTGTTGAGGGTGATTGTTCCAATACAAAAGCTTTATTAGATGTATTAAAACTAAAAGGTGTTAAAGTTTATCCTTTCTCTTATCCGTATTCTCATAAAAAAGAAGATGTAAAAATTGAGATAGATAAGTTTATAAAGATATTTGGTTCGGATATTAATAAGGTTGAAATAGTTAGAAAAAGACTTGCTAATTCAAGAAATATGGTTAAAAAGATTGATGAATTAACTTATAGGGAAAATAAAGTAAGTGGTTATGAAAATCATCTGTATCAGGTAAGTATGAGTGACTTAAATGGAAATATTGAAAATTATGAAAAAGAATTAATGGGATTTATAGAGAAAGCTGAGAAAAGTATGCCAAGAAAGAGCAAGCTTAGATTAGCGTATATTGGAGTTCCTCCTATAACAACTGACATATATGAATTTGTTGAAAAGCTAGACTCGCGGATTGTTTATAATGAGGTTCAAAGGGAGTTTGCTTTTCCGAGGGCTGATAAAGCCTTAAACATCTATGATCAATATCATGACTATACTTACCCGTATGACCTAGATTTTCGTATTGCTGAGATTAAGAAACAGGTGGATGAGAGGAATATCGATGGAATTATTCATTATACACAAGCTTTTTGTTATAAAGCTATAAATGACATAATTATAAAGAAAAATATAGATGTTCCAATTTTAACTATCGAAGGGGATAAACTAAATGTTTTAGATGCCAGAACAAAGTTGAGAATAGAAGCATTTCTTGATATGTTACTAGATTCAACACTGAATGAAGTCTCAATCAAAGGAGGGCATCAATGAAAATCTTAGGAATAGATCTTGGTAGCAGAGAAGTAAAGATAGTTTTAACAGAAGATATGCAAATAGTAAAGAAAGATAAAATTAGTACGATGTCTTTTTACAGAGATTATTGCAATTATGACGGCAAGATAATAGTAGACTTAAAAAAGCTGAATATTGATTCTGTTGATAAAGCGATTTCTACAGGGTATGGGCGAAACAACACAGATTTAGATATGTTTATTATTATCAATGAAATAAAGGCTCATGTTTATGGTGCATTTTATCAAACGGGATTAAAAGATTTTATTCTCCTAGACGTTGGAGGACAGGATGTAAAAGTTGTAAAAGTTGAAAAAGGAATAATAACGGATATGGAGTTGAATGACAAATGTGCTGCATCATCCGGAAGGTACTTAGAAAATATGGCCAATATATTAGAAATATCTCTTGAAGAGTTATGTAGTTTTCATGAAGATCCAGTTGATTTAAATTCAACTTGTGCGGTTTTTTCTGAATCTGAGTTAATTGGTAAAATTGCAGAGGGAATAGAATTAGATAGATTATGTGCAGGGGTTAATTATTCCTTATATAAAAAGTTAAAACCCTTGTTAAATAAATTTAGAGGCAAAAGACTGATTGTGGCTGGTGGCGTTTCTAATAATCAAGGTTTTATTGAATTTTTAAAAAAGGATTATGAAGAAATAGTTACTATTGATGATCCACAGTCTAATGGAGCAATCGGATGTTGTTTTTATGGATATAGTCTAAAAAAATGAGATTAGAAGGGTGAAGGGTATATGTATATTTTAAAAGTTGAGCATAGTTTTGATAGTGCTCACTTCTTAGCGGGATATGATGGAAAATGTGGAAATATTCACGGCCATAGGTGGAGAGTAGAAATCGAAGTTCAATCAGATAGTTTGATTAATGATGGACAACTAGAGGGAATGGTTATTGATTTTGCGGACTTAAAAAATGATGTAAAGGAAATGGTTGATTACTACGATCATGCATTTATTATTCAAGTAAACACAATGAGAGAAGAAACATTAAATTGTTTATTAGAAGATGGATTTAGGGTTATTATTATTGAATTTAGACCTACGGCTGAAAATTTTGCGGCACATTTTTATAATTATATAAAAGAAAAGGGATATGAAGTAAAAAGGGCAACTGTATATGAAACGCCCACAAACAGTGCGGTATTTGAATGATGTTAAAAGGTGACATGAAATATAAAATTGCAGAAAAATTTGTTAGTATTAACGGTGAGGGAAAGTCTTCTGGTCAGTTGTCTACGTTTATAAGATTCGCAGGGTGTAATCTAAATTGTAGTTATTGCGATACTAAATGGGTGAATCAACCTGACGTTGAATATGAATTAATGACTGCTGAAGAAATATATAAATATATTAAGGAAACGGGAATTATTAATGTGACAATAACTGGTGGAGAGCCGTTAATTCAAAATAATATTTTCGAATTAATTAAGAGCTTAAGCGAAGATAATAGTTTGAACATAGAAATAGAAACGAACGGAAGTGTTTCTATTGAACCATATATGATATTGAATAATGATTCGTTCAAATTTACTATGGATTACAAATTACCTTTTAGCACAATGGAAAATAGAATGTTAGTAGATAATTTTTGGCACCTAAGGGGAAAAGATACGGTTAAATTTGTAGTAAGCAACTTAACTGATTTATTAAAAGCAGAAGAGATTATTAGTAAGTATAGATTGGTAGAAAAAACGAATGTATATTTTAGTCCTGTATATGGTCAAATTAGTTTAACAGAGATAGTCGATTTTATGAAAGACAAAAAAATGAATAAAGTTAATCTACAAGTTCAACTTCATAAAATAATTTGGGGTTCAGAAACAAAGGGGGTATAAAAATGAGTGTAAATAAAAAGGCAATTGAAGAACATATAAGGGGTATATTGATAGCTATTGGGGAAAATCCGGATAGGGAAGGATTATTAGATACTCCTAGACGTGTTGCAGAGATGTATGAAGAATTATTTACTGGGGTTGCATATAGCAATGATGAGATAGCAAATATGTTTAATAAAACGTTTGAGGAAGATTTGTGTATTAATGAAGACTATAAAGATATTGTAATAGTAAAGGATATAGAAATGTTTAGTCATTGTGAACATCATCTAGCACTAATGTACAACATGAAAGCAACAGTAGCCTATATTCCGAACAAAAAAATTATTGGACTTAGTAAAATAGTTAGAGTTGTAGACATGGTAGGTAGAAGATTGCAATTACAAGAAAGAATTGGTTCAGATATAGCTGAAATTGTTCAGAAGATTACTGAATCAAACAGCGTAGCGGTATTTATTGAGGGTGAACATGCTTGTATAACAACAAGGGGAATTAAAAAAGCAAATGCGAAAACCGTTACTAGTACAGTAAGGGGAGAATTTAGTAGTGATTCTTTTCTAAATAATAAATTGATGATTTTATGCAATAGCAATTAGGTGAAGGAAATGAAAAATAGAGAAACGATAGTAGTATTTAGTGGAGGACAAGATAGTACAACTTGTTTGTTTTGGGCAAAAGAGAGATTCGATAAGGTAATTGCGGTATCTTTCGATTATAATCAAAAACATAAATTAGAATTAGAATGTGCTAGAGATATATGCAGTAAAACAGGTATAGAACATCATATATTGGATTTAAACCTATTAAATCAGTTGGCACCAAACTCTTTAACTCGAACCGATATTAATGTAGATAAGGAGAATCCTAAAGAAGGTTTACCAAATTCATTTGTTGATGGTAGAAACATGTTATTTCTTACATTTGCTGCGATCTTTGCAAAACAGAGAGGGATAAGTAATATTATTATCGGTGTTTCTCAAAGTGACTATAGTGGTTATCCTGATTGTAGGGATAATTTTATTAAGTCTATTAATCTAACATTGAATTTGTCTATGGATTATCATTTTGAAATACTTACGCCGCTTATGTGGATTAGTAAAGAGGAAACGTGGAAGTTGTCTTATGATTTAGGAGTTCTGGAAATAATAAAAAATGAAACATTGACATGTTACAATGGAATTAAAGGGGTAGGGTGCGGTCATTGCCCTGCATGCCTATTAAGGAATAATAGCTATGTAACTTTTGAAAATAAATATCTAAAATAAGGTAGTGTAAATAACTTAATATACTAGCAAAATAATAGTTAGTAAGTTATTAAAACAATACGCCTACTGTTGGTTACAACAACAAATTTCCAATCACCATTTGCATAAACTTCTCTGTATGCTACTGCTGATTGTCCAAAAAAATCAATCTCACCGATCTTTTCTTTCACTAATATGCCCATTTCTATCACTCCTAGGAGATGTAATATTAATTCTCTTACTTATATATCGGTATAATATTAAAAAAATTCAGTTATATATGCTTTTAAATTCTAAAAAAATAAACATGTTACTCTTTAATATAATAGTATAATTATGCTAGAAGCGAAGAGTATAGAACTATATGTATAAGTATTTTAAAGTGCTTATTTTAAAAAACTAAGGTGCTATCTATTAGAGATAGCACCTTAGTTTATATTTTATGTTATTTTTTACATAGTTTTATATGATGATAGTAGATCTTGAAGCTGTTCAGCCATTTCTGATAATTCATGCGCAGATTGAGCAATAGAATCAGATGTGAAAACTTGAGATTCTGCTGATTTTTTTAAATTATTGCTTCTTTCTGAAATTTCGTTAGAAACTTGGGCAATATCATTTATGTCCTCAACTGCATTGTTTGTACCGCTAGCCATCTCGCTAATTGCAGTAGATACTTCATTTAGACCTGAAGATACGTTTACAATTGAATTTAAAATTATTTTAAATGAATTACCTGTTTGTTCGACATATTCAATACCCTTGTTTACAGCCTTTGTTGCTTCATCAAATTGAACAACTGTTTCCTTGGTTTCACTTTGGATATTACCTATTAATTTTTTTATTTGTTCTGTTGCTCGAGCTGTTTGTTCAGCAAGATTTCTTACCTCGTCCGCTACAACAGCAAAACCTCTACCGTTTTCTCCAGCCCTTGCTGCTTCAATCGCAGCATTTAAAGCTAAAAGGTTTGTCTGCGAAGAAATTTCGGAAATTAAGTTTACTATCTTTCCAATTTCATTCGAGTTTTCTTGCAATGTTTGAATACGATTAGCGGAGTTAATCACTGATTCCTCAATTTTTCTAATCTGGTTCGTCATGTTTTCAACAAGCATTGAACCTTCATTTCCTGCTTCTTCGGTTTGGTAAGCACGTTTACTAACCTCATCGGTACTAGCGGATACTTCTTCGTAACTAGCTGCTAATTCTTCCATTAGTCCAGAAATACTTTCCACATTTTTATCATGAGTTGCAAGGTCGGTATTAATATTGTCCATAGCTAAAGCTACTTCCTTAGCAATATTATTAGTTTCTGTAGCCGATACATTTAACTGTTCAGCTGAAGAAGCTAATTGATGCGAAGTTAATCTTACGTTATCTATAACTTTACTAATCGAATTCATTGATTTGTTCATACTTGCAGATAGTATTCCAAGTTCATCTCTAGATTTAATCTGAGGTTGTTTTGTAAAGTCGCCGTCTCCCATATAGACCATGGTATCACTTAGTTCATTTATTGGTTTAACAATCTTTCTTGAAATTATTAAAGCAAAAAGGATAACTACAACAACTGTACTAGAAAATATAATTATTAAAAGCTTGCCTATTTCATTTATTCCCTTATAAAAGTTTTCTTCCCATGAGCCGTTAACTATTATCCAATCCCATGGCTCAAAGTATCTCATATACACAATTTTTGTTCTTAATGGGTCATCAGGTTCAACCCTGCCTTCGTAAGTATAAAATCCCTCCTTTTGTTCTACTATATGTAAGACGTTAGGATCCTCACTTTTCTTTGGACTTTCTTTAAAAGGATGCATTACCACTTGGGCATCAGAATTAAAGGCATAAAGATAATCATCATTACCTATAACTAAATCTGTACTGGATATTATACGAGAACCATCTGCTTGTTTTACCCCTATTAATTGAGTTCTCAAGATTTCTTGGGCTTCTTCAAGAGTAATTTCGTTTTTAAGTACCCTAAAATTCATATTAACCAATTTCTCGTAAGCTATATTTGTTGATTTTTGTAATCGGTCTTTTCCTTCTGCAATCAGTTCTTGTTTGGCTAAACTAAAAGTAATAAAACCTACAGCCAACATTGGAATTAAAGATAAAATTAAAAACCATGTGATAAATTGTGTTTTTAGTCCAAGCCTAAGTTGCTTTTTTTTCTTCATTAATATCCTCCTACTTTAAATTAGATAATATTTATAATAACTTATTTAAAAAATTTATTAATTGACGTAAGGAAAAAGACTATAATATATATCGGCATTAGTCTTTAGAATATTAAGCATATTTTAATAATTTATCCAAGGCTTTGAGAAAAAAATAAAGAAGAAGGGTCTAGTGATTTATTTCATCAAATAATATAACGAACAAAGATGATATCTATATTGTCTTCTTCATAGAGGGTTAAATTATTAGAGCAATTATAAAACTAATACTAGATCAATCTTATATTTCACCTAATGCATTCTTAATATATTTTTCGATAGATTGTTTGTTTTCTGTAGATATGTTTAAAAATTGTACGGAAAAAATAAAATCATTAGCAACCTTGGTTTTGTTTACAATGCGGGAGATTATGTATTGATTTGTTCCAAAAAAAGGTAGACCGATTTCGATTTCTAACAATTGTCCTGTACTTAAAAAATTATTGTCTTTTAATTGAACACCTTCTTGACTAATATCTAATAATTCTCCTTTTTCCCATCTTGCAGTTTCCGAGGGAGGAAATGTCTGCAACAAGATAGAAAGAGACTGATTAGAATGGGTTTCCAAATTTAGACGTCTATATTGCCTTTTGTTTTTTTCTTGTAGTTTTGAAATAAGTTTTAACTTAAGGATTAAATTATTATTTAATTTCTTAAATGAATCAATATAAGTTATAAAAAAGTATATATCATCTTGGTCTAGTTTTTCAATTCTAACTTCGATTTGGCTATTCTTTTCAAATACCTCTACAGAAGGATTTAAAATTTCGACAGAAAAAGTATCTATATCAATTCCCGATATTCGACCAACTAAATAATTCGTTGGGGTTTTAATAGTGCATATTTCTCCTATAAGCTTACTTTCTATACAATTATTCATATTCTCCTCCTAAGATAAAATAAGAAATTTACTGTAGTATATAATTCTCTACTATACATGATTTTTCCTTTAAGATATCAGAACAAAAGGGGAACCAACCTATAATTGTTAATTTCCCCTTATTTTTAGTAAGGTTGCCATACAATTTTTTTTGCAGTAAGGTATCGCTTGTTAACATCATCCCAATTCACAATATTCCACCAGGCATTGATATAGCCTTTTCTATTATCTTGATATTTTAAATAATAGGCATGTTCCCAGACATCAATAACTAGAAGAGGAATAATATCTTGCTGTGATAAGTTTTGGTGTTTTTCAAATTGCAGGATTTCCAGTCGACGAGAGCTGGGGGACCAAACGAGCGCTGCCCATCCGCTACCTTCAACTTTTTCAGCTGCAGCAGAAAATTGCTTTTTAAAACTCTCAAAACTTCCAAAAGATTTAGATATATCTTTTAAAATAGGACCTTCTATAATACTAATTGGATTCATGTTATTCCAAAATATTGTGTGTAAATAATGACCAGCACCATTAAAAGCTAGTTCTCTCTCCCAATGTTTGATTAGCGTAAAATTATTGCTTTCTCGGGTTTTTGCTAGTTCTATTTCAGCTTTATTTAGACCATCTACATAAGATTTGTGATGATTATCGTGATGAAGTACCATTGTTTCTTTATCAATAAATGGTTCTAGAGCATCATAGGCATAAGGTAGTTTGGGTAGAGTATGCTTTCCAATAGGTACAAAATAGTTTGGATGTGTTTCCGAATTTATGGATACGTAGTTTATTCTACAAGGTATGATTGTATTGTATAAGGGGTATGAATGATATTTAGAATACAATATATTACCTCCTAAATTTTAGATAAAATTGGTCTTCTAAATTTAATTTATGTAAAAAATTACAACTTGTATAGACTAAGACCTATTAATTAAGTTATTTATCCAGTTAAAATGCGTTTTGAATTATTTCCAGTAAAAGTTAATTATGCTCTTTTGAAAAATATTTTTTTTGTCTCGAAACATTTGATTTGTTTTTGTGTCTAAAAGGATATAAAAAAAAGTATTTTTTATATCGCAAGTAATTAATTACTTTTTTTGGAGGAGCAAGATGAAAAAGAAGGTACTTGGTTTAATATCTTTATTGTTATTATTTAATATTGTAACGGTCTATGCTGGAACGGCTATTTATGGTTACTATCTTGGTTATGAGAAAGTTAAAGTTGTGGTTGATACAAAGGAAGTAGATTCTACAGTTCCTGCTATTATTATAGAAGATACGACCATGGTACCTCTAAGAGCAATTGCTGAAAGATTAGATGTGATTGTTAATTGGGATAGTCAGCTGAAGACAGCAACTTTAATCAAACCAAATGTTAATATGCTTTTTACAGCTAACCCAGTTTATGATAAAGCAAATCAATCATATGTTGTTTATTCGCCGTTTGGGAAAATTAATAAAAATCAACGTTATCATTTTAACTTTCATGTTTTTTGCGAGGTAGATAATCTTCCTTATGAAAACCTGGAAATTAAAGTTGTATTAAAAGATCCAGACAATGAAATAGTACAAGACGGTTATGTTCAGACTTTTGATGCTACACTGGAGAATAGTTTACAATATATTAATTTCTTTGAGAATATTGATTTTTTAAAAACAGGAAATTATAAGGTAGAGTTATTATTAAAGAGTGATTCAACAAAAAATGAATTTAAGAAAATTGGCGAAAAACAAATACTTATTAAATAAATAATTATCTTCAACTATTTATTATTTTTAAAGCTAGTGAAAAAAAATATATTTCCTGAAAGTCGATCCTATGATAAAGGTTCGGCTTTTTTTATTGATATTGGATATCTTGGGTATAATAGTTAGAAATTGACTAGAAGAAGGTGTCTTAAAACTGAAGTTAAGGATGGTGTTTATTTTTTTATTTTTTGGAATAGTAGTTGTTGGTGGGATTTATTACATCACTATGCAACTTGAGAATAGAGATGAAGAGAATAATATAAATAATGAGCCTGTTCAATTAGAAGGAGAAGAACTGAATATTTATAATTTTAATGATGAGTTAATGTTCTCTCTTGATGAATTTAGTTCTAGATATGACTTAACATGGGAATATGATTCTTTTGAAGGGATAATTAAGATATATGATAGTAATCATACCTATTTTCTTCTTAAAGAAACACCAGTTATTGCTGTAGATGGGGTATATAAACCAGTTGTTGCTATACCGTATATTAAAAACAATCAGGTATATTTAGATCTTGATATTTTAAATAAAGTTTTTAATTATAGATATGAGCCTATAAAAGGGCAAGAAGTTATTGAAGTCTTTGAAAATGGAAACCTAACAGATGTGGGAAATAGTTATTATCAAAATTTTGAAAATCAATTTTCTAATATGACAGAGCAAGAGATGTTCTCTTATTTATCTTTTTTATCAGTTCCACTTCGGGATGCACACCTTACTTCTAGGGATTCTCAACTACCTGGTGCCCCTAGGGATTATCGTAATGGGTATCACGAAGGGATAGATTGGTATGAAGGAACTATTGGTATCAATATAAGCAAAAATACCCCTGTTATTTCAATGGCTAATGGAGTTGTTGTTCGAGCTGACCACGACTATATAGAATTAAACTATGAAGAAAGAGATGAAATATTAAATATTTCAATTAATTCTGACCATACACCCCAATATATACTTGATAAATTAAGAGGTCGCTCAGTTTGGATTCAATCTAATAATGGGGTTATGATAAGGTATGCCCACCTATCTAGAATAGAAAGTAATATTAAGTTAGGAGATATAGTTCAAGGCGGTCAGATTATAGGTTATGTAGGAAATTCTGGCACTAGTTATGGTATTGAGGGTAATGATGGAGGATTACATCTACATACGGACATCTTAATATATAATAATTTATTTTGGGAGCATTATAATGCCTCGCAAATTAGGTTTATTCTAGAAGCACTTTTTTCGGCTAAATAATTAACTATTTTCTGAGATTATACAGGATTGAGCATTTTATTTTTTTAGTTTTATGATATAATAATTTGTGATAAAAGAGTAGGTTTTTATAACGTTTTACTCTTTGATGTTTTTTAGGAAACTATGAATTAAGGATAAGAATTTAGTAAAATTTTTTAAATATCTTGAAGAGATGGGGTAGTATATATGTGTGATGATAATAGCAAACATGATCATTGCGGTTGTGAGGATCAAGATGAAGAACTTGAAGAAAAGGTTATGTTAATTGATGAAGATGGTAAAGAGAAAGAATTTAATATTGTAACAGTATTTGATGTAGGTGAAAAAGAATATGCCGTTTTAATGGCATCTGAACCTAGCGATGATGAAGAAGGCGTTATTTTACGAATTGAAGAGGAAGATGACGAAGAGTTTCTTGTAGATATTGAAGATGAAGACGAATGGGAAAGAGTTCTATCGGTATATGAAGGTTTGGTAATTGAAGAAGAATAAAAAAAAGTAACACCCTTCGTGGGTGTTACTTTTTTAGATCTTCATCTATTTTTAGTACTTTTAGTCCATGTTTTTCTAAATCATTTAAGAATTTATCCTTTTGCTCCGTAAAACTTATTTTCAATAAAATTCTTCGATTAAATCTTTCTCCAGCATCGAATGCTAAGGCTGTAATAATATTTATATGGTAATTATGTGCGTATTTTAATATTTTCTCTAGCCTACCCTCCATTTCAGGAACACCTATCAATATACGAATGCCTGGTATTTTAAGTCCGAATGAAGTTTCTAGCGTATTTGTTATATCTTTTCTTTTTACAATACCTAGAAGATGCCCTTTATCGTCGACTATAGGTACAAAAGGGTACCTGACAATAATTGAGAGTGTTTCCTCGAAGAAATTATCTAGTTTTAGAACCTCTATTTTTGCAATTCCCTTTTTGATTGTCACATTTTTCAGATCATCAAAAGTTTTATAATCCCCGCTTTCAAAAAGTTCAAAAAGATTTTCTTTAGATAAAATCCCTAAGAAAAATCCTTTATCATCAACTACGGGAATGCTTTTTAAACGTTTCTCCTGAAATATTTTCATTGCATCTTCAACAGTACAATTGTCTTTTAAAGTAACTAGGTCAGTAACATAAGTAATGCAATTGCGGATGAACATAATATAAACCTCCCACTAAAAATAATTTGTTATTATATATAATACTCTATTTTTATGTTAATACCTGCATAAAGAACATGTGTTCCCAAAAAAATATTTATGGAGTATAATAATACTAAAATGTATATAAAATGGGTGAGGTTATATGACTAGCGGGGGTCAAAAAGTAATATTCTTAGTAGATATGCAAAGTTTTTATGCTTCTGTTGAAGAAGCGTCGGATTTTAAATTAAATGGGAAAGCTGTGGCTGTATGCGGTGATCCTAATAAAAGACATGGAATCACCTTAGCAGCAAACCCTAAGGCAAAAAAAATGGGAGTTAAAACTTGTATGCCGGTGTGGGAAGTAAAAAATCATTGTCCTGAAGTAAGTTTAGTTACACCGCATATGAGTAAATATATTAGTGCTTCATTACAAATAACTGAAATATTATATCAATTTACTGATAGGGTAGAAATATTTTCGATTGATGAACAATTTTTGGATTTGACTGATGTTCTATTTTTTTTTGGTAAACCAAATCGTATAGCTGGGTTAATCCAACAAAAAATCTGGGATGAAGTTGGTATAAGAGCAAAAATTGGAATTGGAGAAAATAAAATCCAAGCAAAAATGGCTTGTGATAATTTTGCTAAGAAGAACAAAGATGGAGTTTTTAAACTAAACTATTTAAACTATAAATTTCATACTGGTCCCTTGCCTATAGAGCGTTTATTCGGTGTAGGTCACAAGATGAAATATAATTTAGAGCGTGTTGGTATTTATACTATAAAAGACTTAATGGATAGGCCAGTAGAAGATTTGAAAAAAAAATGGGGAGTAGTCGGAAATGTTTTGTGGTTAAATGCCCAAGGAATCGATCATTCACCTGTCGAGAGAAATTCGACTGAGTTATATAAGGGGGTAAGTAATAGTATCACATTGCCAAGGGATTACGATAGGCAAATTGATATTAAGGTAGTAATACTTGAGATTTCCGAAGAGGTCTGTCGTAGGGTTAGAGCTATGGGAAAAAAGGGGAGGACAATTCATCTAACAGTTAGAGGTGCAGATTTTAAATATCCAACTGGATTTAGTAGACAAAAGACATTATTTTCAGCATCAGATTATACAATGGACATATATAATGAAGCAATTGAGATATTTAATGAGTTTTGGGATTTGAAACCAATAAGAAGCATAGGTATAAGTTTAACCCAATTAGAAAATTCCGATGAGGTTCAGCTTGAATTCTTCTCAAATATCATCAAGAAAAAACAACTAAGTAAAGTAGTTGATGAGATAAGAGAGAGTTATGGTAAAACAGCTATATTTAGAGCTTCATCACTATTACCTCGTGGTTTATTATTTGATCGTTCATCCAAGATAGGAGGGCATGAAAAATGAAAAGGGGTAATCTTCTTTGGATTGGTAGTCGAATGATGTTAGCAGAACATCGTCAGCTAATTAATGAACAGTTAAATTATCAGAAAGGTGAGCGTGATTTAAAACACGAATATGACGAGCAAAAATTTGAAGAATTACAAGAAAAATGGTTAAAAGCAGTTACTAATAATTCAAGTGTTGTGATAAAATTGAATAATAAATTATTAATTGAGTTGAGTGGGAAAATTGTTGATTGCGATTCGGGGCAAGATTATTTTTATTTACAAAAAAAAGAAGGCGAAAGGGTTAAAATTATAATTAGTGAGATTGTTGATATAATAATTGACACTATTTAGAATGGAGGATTAGAATGGAAAATTTTAATGAGTTTTTAGTTGAGAGTCCAAAAGCAGTTGTATTAACTATTCATGGATTAGGCGAGCATATTGGTAGATATAATCATGTAGGTAAGTGGCTGAACGAAAATCAAATAGTGATGGTTGGGGGAGATCTCCCTGGTTTTGGTAAATCGACAAAAATGAAGGGGCATTTAGAAAATTTTAATGAGTATTTATTAAAGGTAGATGAGTGGATTCAATACATTGATAAAAAATGGCCGAAGGTTCCAATCTTCCTATTTGGGCACAGCTTAGGCGGACTAATAGTTTTAAGATACATAGAAGAAATAGATAACAATCTACTTAAAGGGATTATTTTAACATCTCCATCAATAAGTATAAAATTAAAGGTTCCGAAATGGCAAATCCTTTTAGCTAAGTCTTTAAGAAAAATATATCCAACATTAAGATTAAAAAGTGGAATAAAGTCTTATCAAGTAAGTCGCAGTAAAGAGGTTGTAGAGAAGTACGGATCTGATCCATTGAATTATGGTAAGGTAAGTGTTGGCTTGTTTTGTGAATTTCAAGATGCAATTGAGATGGTTTGGAAGAAACTTGGTCGTGTTAATGATATTGGTATTCCATTACTTTTTTTACAAGCTGGAGATGATCAATTAACAGATCCTAATCGCGCAGACGAATTTGTGAAAGAAATTAAACAAGAACTAATTACCTATATAAATATTCCTGAACTTTATCATGAAGTATTCAATGAACCAGAAAACGAAATATATTTAAAGATTTTTTCCGATTGGATTTCAGAAAAAAGTATAACTTAAATTAATTAAAATCTGGTTTTTTGGAGAAAATATTCTCTATGGGACACGATATTTATGGTATATATTTCAAATTGACTTATTTAGTATGTCATAATAAAATAAATATGAGACATAAATAAGTGATTACATAATTAGTGTTGGAGGTAGATTTATATGGGTACTATAGTGTGCAAAAAATGTGACAAAATTATTTCACCAATTTTATCTGAAAAGTCAGAAATAATTTATAGTATTTGTGATGAATGTTCTACTCCTTCTAAAGTGGAAAAGAAATAGGTTTTTTTCAACAGTAAAACACCTATATATAAATATATAGGTGTTTTATTTTGTATCTTAATCTTAATATATGGAGATTGCTTTTCTCTCTTTAATTACTCTAATATTTTTAAGCTGTTCATCTTCAGGTCCCTTTACTGGCAATCCAGCAGAAATATTTTGCTTAATATAATCAATATTATCCCGTGTAATTATTTCACCAGGTAATAAAATCGGGATACCTGGAGGATATATGGTAATAAATTCGGCTATAACATGTCCTTCCGATAGCTCAAAAGGAATTATATCCGTTTCGGCATAAAAAGCATCCCTTGGAGACAATGATATTGCTGGAATCATAGGAATATTAACTTTAAGGTGGTTTATTTTACTATTATTAATATGAGTACGTGATAGATTCTGTAGGGCGACTAATAATGTTTCTATATTTTTAGGTAATTCGCCAAGGGTAACTATACACAGGATGTTGTATAGATCACTAAGTTCAACCTCAATATTGTAATTTTCTCTTAGCCATGTCTCAGCTTCGTAACCTGTAATGCCAAGGTCTTTTATACTAATTAAAATTTTTGTTGGGTCGTAATCAAAAGTTGCGTCTGTACCTAAGATTTCTTTCCCTGTGCAATAGAGACCTGGGATTTTATTTATATTTCTCCGTAAATCTTGAGCTAGTTTAATTGCGTTATCTAATAACTGTTTACCATTTATTGCAAGGTTTCTTCTAGCTACATCAAGAGAAGCTAATAGTAAGTAAGATGTTGAAGTAGTAGTCAACATACTCATTATTGATTGTATATGTTTCGGATTTACCAAACCTTCTCTCACATTAAGAAGGGAACTTTGCGTTAAAGACCCACCAAGCTTGTGCACACTAGTAGCCGCTAAATCAGCTCCAGCTTGCATAGCGGATAAAGGTAAATTATCATGGAAATGAATATGAACACCATGCGCCTCATCTACCAAGACTGGAACATTATATTTATGAGCAATATCTACTATTTTTTTAAGGTTAGCGGCTATACCAAAATATGTCGGGTTAATAACTAGAACTGCTTTTGCATCAGGATGAGCTTCTAATGCTAACTTAACTGATTCAGGATTTATCCCATGAGAAATACCTAAATTTTCATCCATTTCAGGGTGGATAAAAATTGGGTTTGCACCGGCAAGAATTATTCCGGACAAAATCGATTTATGTACGTTTCTAGGAACAATAATCTTGTCCCCTGGTTGACAGACAGACATAATCATCGTCATTATTGCACCGCTAGTACCTTGAACTGAAAAAAAGGTATGATCAGCTCCGAAGGCTTTTGCTGCTAAATCCTGTGCTTCTTTTATTATTCCACTTGGTGAATGCAAATCATCTAAAGGAGTGATATTAATTAAATCAATCGATAATGCATTAATACCAATGAAGTCCTTAAATTCCTGATCCATACCTTGTCCTTTTTTGTGACCGGGAATATGAAATTGAAGCGGATTATTTTTCGCATGTTCTTTTAATGCTGAAAACAAAGGCGTCTTGGTTTGTAAATTCAAAATTTCATCACTCTTTCTATTATATAAACAAAGATGAGTATAACATTTTTTTTAGTAGTTGCAACAAAAAAATAATCTATATTAGAAAATAATATATACATAGTTATATGATATAATATCTTATATCTATTAGCAAAAATTATTAACTTTTGTATTTTTATTAAGAGTAAGATACATATTAAATTAAATACCTTGTTTGACAATTAATAAAGTAATATAATATGTTATCAAATAAAATTATAGCGCCCTTAGTAGGCGTTTTTATGTTGATATTGTTAAAGAATTTGTAAAAATATGATATGCGAACAAGAAGGGGTAGAAGATGAAACGAGAACAAATTAGGAATATAGCAATTATTGCCCATGTAGATCATGGGAAAACAACATTGGTAGACAAATTGTTGGTTCAATCAGGACTTTTTAGAGGGAACGAACAAATAGAAGAAAGAATGATGGATTCAAATGTTTTAGAGAGAGAAAGAGGAATTACAATTCTAGCTAAAAACACAGCAGTTAATTATCAAGATAAGATTATAAATATTATTGATACACCTGGACATGCGGATTTTAGTGGTGAGGTTGAACGTATTCTAAAAATGGTTGATGGTGTATTGCTAGTGGTTGATGCGTTTGAAGGTAGTATGCCCCAAACCAAATTTGTACTAAGAAAAGCTTTGGAATCGGGTCTTACTCCTATTGTTGTAGTAAATAAAGTTGATCGAGAGAATTCAAGGCCAGTTGAAGTTGCAGATGAGATATTAGATCTTTTTATTGAATTAGGAGCAGATAACAAACAATTAGATTTTCCGATAGTTTACACTTCTGCAGTAAAAGGTATAAGTGGTTATGACTGCCACAATCTTTCGGAAGATATGAAACCTTTATTTGATGCAATAATAGAATATATTCCAGCACCAACCGTTGAATTAAACGGTACATTGCAGTTTCAAGTTACTTTACTAGATTATAGTGAATATCTTGGCAGAATCGGAATAGGAAAGATTGAACGTGGGGTAATCAAGAAAAGTCAAACTGTTGCGGTTATAATGAGAGATGGTTCAATAAAACAATCCAGAATTTCAAAATTATATGGCTTTAAGGGTTTAAAGAAAACAGAAATTGATGAAGCAGAAGCAGGAGATATAATTGCAATTGCAGGTATTGAAGGGATAAATGTTGGAGAAACAATTGCTGATCTGGAATTTCCTGAAGCACTACCTCTTATTCATATAGACGAACCAACTTTACAAATGACTTTTTTAGTTAATAACAGTCCATTCTCAGGAAGAGAAGGTAAATATGTTACATCTAGGAAGCTGAGGGAACGTTTATATAACGAAGTGGAGAAGGATGTTAGTTTAAGGGTTGTTGATACTGATAGTCCTGAGGCATTTATTGTTGCTGGTCGAGGAGAACTTCATTTGTCGATATTAATAGAGAATATGCGTCGTGAGGGTTATGAGTTACAGGTTTCAAAACCGGAGGTTATTATTAAAGAAGTCGATGGAAAAAGAATGGAGCCGTATGAAAGATTGCATATAGACTTACCTGAGGAATATGTAGGTTCAGTCATGGAAAGTTTAGGTTCAAGAAAAGCAGAAATGTTAAATATGACTCATTTAGGTTTTAACCAAATGCGCTTAGAGTTTAATATACCTTCAAGAGGACTAATTGGATATCGAACAGAATTCTTATCATTAACTCGTGGGTATGGTATATTAAATCATTTTTTTGATTCCTTTCAACCAATAATTAATTCTGAAATAGGGGGCCGACGATCAGGGGTACTTATATCCTCAGAAACTGGAGTTTCTACAACTTATGGAATAATGTCTGTTGAGGAGCGTGGGATACTTTTTATAAAACCCGGCGTTGAAATATATGCAGGAATGATTGTAGGAGAACATAACAGAGATAATGATATAATAATAAATATTTGCAAAGAAAAACATGCTACAAATGTAAGGTCAGCAACAAAAGATGAAACAGTTAAGATGAAAGCACCTAGAGTTTTGACTCTTGAGGGGGCTTTAGAATATCTAGGTGATGACGAATATTGCGAAATAACGCCAGAATCAGTTAGACTAAGAAAAAAATATCTCAACAAATCAGAAAGAGATAGATTTGAAAAACAAAGAAAAGTTGAAAAAAATTAACTAACTAGGGGGCTCTGACATGCAATTTGGTTGTCATGTAAGTGTATCTAGCGGTTTTTTTAAGGCAGCTGAAAAAGCTCATGAACTAGGGGCGGAAGTTTTCCAAGTCTTTACTAAAAATCCGCGTTCGTTAAAGTCCAAAGTATTAGACCTTGATGATGCTAAAAAGGGTAGAGATTTTTGTAAGGAACATAATATAACTGTAGTATGTCACACGCCATATGTTGCTAATTTATCTACGCCTAAAGATGACCTACAGAAAGCTACTATACGTTCCTTAATTGAGGATTTAAATATTGCGGAATCATACGGTTCAATTGGTGCTGTTGTTCACTGTGGTAAACATGTAGGAGAAGGCGAAGAATTTGGTATTAGGAGAATGGTTGAAACTCTTAACAATATATTAGAACAGTATACTGGACCAGCTTTGCTATTGTTAGAGAATACGGCTGGACAAGGTACGGAATTGGGAACTACACTTCAAGAATTAATCGATATTCGAAGTCTTACTAGATATCCTGAAAAAATAGGCTTTTGTTTTGATACATGTCATTCGTTTGCTGCCGGGATATGGAATGAGGATACTTTTGATGAATTTATCAAAGAAACTGAAGAGACGAATTATTTAGACTATATAAAAACAATTCATTTTAATGATAGCAAAATGCCATTTAACAGTAAAAAAGACCGACATGAAAAAATAGGTAAGGGTGAAATAGGCGCAAAAGCTTTACAAAAATTTTTGCAATGCGAAAAGCTAAATGAATTATCTTTTATTTTGGAGACTCCAGTTGAGAAGGAAGAGGAATACAAAGAGGAATTATTATATCTTCATGATTTAAAAAAGAGGTGAACTAAATTTATTAGATTAAGTGACTAATGTAATTTTCTTGATCTGGGGGAGCGTACTACATTGAGGGCATATTACGATAATTTAATTTTAAGCAGAGTTGAACGTAAGAAAAAGTATAAAAAAAAATTTGTTAAATGGATACTACTAAGTATACTAATGCTTATAATTACTATATCTGTAATAGTAGGTTATTCTTACTTCAAACTCATTAATAACATTTCAGAGCCTAATCTAGAAATTCCGATTATCGATGATCCACCGGCTATAATTACCCCTAAATTAGAAGATCAGTCATTTGCAATATTATTAATAGGTTTAGATTATCGACAAGAAACAGGTAGTTGTAATACTGACGCTTTAATCGTTAGTATAATCAATCCTTCAACTAATAAAATAAGCCTACTCTCTATACCTAGAGACTCAAAAGTATATTTATCAGACTATGGGTTTGTGAAAATAAATAGTGTATATGCGAAAGGTGAACACGAAAGAATTATACAAGAACGAAGTGGTCAAAAATCGACGATTAATGGATCTAGCTTATTAATGAAGACCCTATCAGACTTTCTTGAAATTCCAATTAACTATTATGTGAATGTTGATTTTAAGGGATTTGAAACAATAATTGATCAGTTGGGTGGATTAGAGATTTATGTGGATCGTGACATGAATTATTATTCCGCGGCGGATGGAACGAATATTAACCTTAAAGAAGGTTTGCAAATTTTAGATGGAGATAAATCGTTGGATTATGCGCGTTTTAGAAAATCTTCAGACGGTAATGATTCAAATGACTTTGAGCGAAACCAAAGACAACAAGAGCTAATCAAAAATTTCGTCGATGAAATAACTTCTATCAAAGGTGCTAGCAAGATGATTAGTATATTAGATATAACAGGAGAACATGTCAAAGTAAATATGACACATGAAGAACTTACATCCTTATTTTGGAAATACAAGGGGATCGATTCGAATGATATAGAATCGATAATTATGGAATCATATTGGGAAAGTCCATATGTAATAATTGAACAAGATGAACTTAAAAGAATTAAGTTAGAACTAAAAAATGCATTTCAATCTGAGACCTAGTTATATTCTTAACTAGGTCTATTCTTTTATTCTTCTATTTTGTTAGCTTTTGGTGCTGAAATATTTTTATCCTTGATAACTTCTTCCTTATGTTCTACAGATTTTGGAGCTATGGGCATAATTCTACCTACAATATCTGATAATTCTTCTGCTAATCCTTTAATTAGATGTCCATTTTTAAGATCTATATTTATTTCACGAAGACGTTGAATTATATCGGGATCAGATGTAACAAGGGCATTGGCACCTAATGGGTCCTCTTTTAAAGCTTCAGCAACAGAGTATTTTATTACGCCTACACGTGACCGATCTAATTTTGCATCTACGTCGATTCCAACAATTGCGTAATCTCCGAAAACAATAACTGTTGCATCGTTTACTTGAGGGATACGACTAGCTAAGTTAGCTAGTCTATTAGCAACAGAATTAGAACTTTGATCTCTTTCTGGCTCAGGAACCGCAGAAGGGGCTTCTTTTGAATTATTTGTTTTTTCTACAGAGGTATTATTATTTATTTCCGTGGTCTTTGTTGTAGATTGACACCCCACAAGAATGACCAAAATTATAAGAATATACAACATTTTAAGATTTTTCATAAGTTCTCACCTTTAAATAATTATTTAAGATTTAGTTTAACCTTTAGGTTAAAATACATGCGTCGACACGATGTAAGTTATTGGAACAAAAACATTAGACAGGAAAATATGAGATGTGTATATATGAAAGCAGATAATTAGTGTAAAATAGACGCAACATTTAGTTATTGTACTTATATACAGGAATATATTTGGGGGCAAATAAAATGGACATAAAAAAATTTATTATTAGTGAAATGGGCGTTAACTGTTATTTGATACATGATAACAAGGAGGCTATCTTAATTGATGCGAGCTTTTATCCGAAAGAAATAGAAAAATATATAGATAATAATTATCTTAAATTAAGTGCGATATTAATTACTCATGCTCATTTTGATCATATTGCTGGAATCGAACATTTAAGAAAAAAATATGACTCACCTGTCTATATTCATCAAAATGAATGCGAGTGGCTTGTTAATCCTTCCTTAAATGGTTCTGAATTATTTCCCTACTTTGGGAAGGTGGTTTGCAGGCGAAGCGAGAATCATATTATTGGTGATACACATTATAATATTGGTAATTTTAAGATAGAGGTTATATTTACACCAGGGCATTCGCCTGGTGGGGTTTCGTATAAAATAGAAAACTATCTTTTTACTGGCGATACTTTGTTTTATCATTCCATTGGGCGGACAGATTTTATTGGAGGGAATCAAAATAAATTACTCAAATCAATAAAAAATAAATTATTTGTATTACCAGAGGAGACAATTGTTTTACCAGGTCATGGGGAACAGTCGACAATAGGAGAAGAGAAAAAAAATAATCCATATATTAAATAATGAAGATTTTATTAAATTTTGTAAACTTAACCAATATATTGAAACGAGTGATTTAAATGTTAATTTTAATGAAGATTTTTTTGTTCATATCTATTTTTCTTCAATCAATTACGTATTATTTTGATCCTCCCCAGGCAAGGGTTATGGTTGTAGGAGATATTATGATGCATTCCCCTATAATTAATTCAGGTTATGATAGTCTAACAAAAGAGTACAATTATGATGATATTTTCGAAAAAGTTAAACCAATATTCTCTCAAGCTGATTTAGTTATAGGCAATCTCGAAACACCTTTAGCGGGTGAAAAGATTGGTTACTCTGGGTATCCGAGATTTAATTCCCCCGACTCATTAGCATCTTCACTTAAGAATGCAGGGTTCGATGTTTTAACTACTGCTAATAATCATTCAATGGATCAATGGGAGCAAGGTGTAGTAGGGACATTAAATGCCCTAGACAGCTATAATATTTTTCATACCGGTACTTTTAGAAGTGAGGAAGAAAGTGAAGAAAACCTCATTATAAATGTTAATGGAATAAAAATTGGCTTAATTGCTTATACATATGGAACTAATGGTTTACCTGTTCCAGAAGATAAACCTTATATGGTGAATTTACTCGATATGGACAATATTAGTCGGGATGTGAATTCATTAAGATCTAAAGGTGCAGACTATATACTGGCAATGATTCATTACGGGGATGAGTACATCAGGCTACCAAATCAGGATCAAATATATTGGACAAACGAAATTTTAGCTAGTGGAGTAGATTTTGTTTTAGGAAGTCACCCCCACGTTGTTCAACCACTTTTACTTTTAAACGATAACAAACAAACAACAGATAAAGGGGCAATCTATTCCTTAGGAAATTTTTTAAGTGATCAACGCTGGGATTGGAAGGACTATGGAATAATATTAGACTTATTAATTGAAAAAAATTATTGGACAGGAAAAATGATCCTTAAAGATGTTTCCGCGATACCTTTATATGTAGATATATCTACAGTTGATGGAAAAAGAAAATATGTAGTGTTACCACTAAAAGACAATATTTCGGAAGTAGATAAAAAAGTATGGGATAATGGGATGGAATTAATGGAACATGTTTTTAATAATGGGGGCATTGTCATTAATGATTGATAAACAAACGGGATTGGTTCGCAAAATTATTGAATTAATAATGGAAAGTCCAAATAAAAGAATTACTTTCTATCAGTTTATGAATTTAGCTTTGTATGAAAAGAAATTAGGTTACTACACTAAGAATAAGAATAAGATTGGTAAAGCTGACGATTTTTATACGAATTCATCAGTTGGACCGGTTTTTGGGAAAACTATTGCTAATAATTTTCTTGAACTGTTACCTTATACTACAGATGATTTAGAATATAATATTCTTGAAATTGGTGGAGGAAATGGGCAATTCGCTAAAGATGTTTTGGATGAACTTAAAGTAAAAAAATCGAAAATTTATGTTAATTTAACATACTACATGTTAGAGACTAGTTCTTTTCACCAATCAATTCAAAGCGAAAAATTAAAAGAACATTCGGGGAAAGTGGTTTGGTTAGATAATATAAGTGTTTTATCTAGACCGTTTAAGGGTATTATTTTCTCTAATGAGTTATTTGATGCGTTCCCAGTTCATAAGGTTAAATATCATTCGGGAAAACTTTATGAAATATATGTAACTTGGGATGAGAAAGATAGCAAGTTCAAAGAAGTAATTAATGTTTTGAGTGACATAAGGTTGGAAGAATATTTTAAAAAACAAAACATTCTTTTAAAAGAAGGACAGATTGCAGAAGTGAATTTAGATGCTTTAACAATGTTAAATTCTATTAATGAAGTATTAGAAAAAGGCTATGTTTTAACAATTGACTACGGTTATCTTGCTTTTGAATTATATGACAGAAATCGTCTTGGTGGTACTCTAATCTGCTATTACGAACATACTGCAAATGATGATTGTTATCAAAATATTGGCGACCAAGATATAACTTCTCATGTTAACTTTTCAGCGTTAATTGATTATGGTATGGAGTTAGGATTAGAAAATATTTGTTTTACTTATCAAAGTATTTTTTTATTAAATAATGGAATTTTAGATTATTTTAAGAAATTAGATACATTTGATCATCAAAATACAGATTTTTTTAATAATAAAGATTTAAAAACCAATCGTGCAATAAGACAATTAATAACTCCAGGTGAAATGGGGGAAACTTACAAGGTCTTATTACAGCAGAAAAAAATAAATAATTCTAACTATAATTTCTTAAAAGATATTTGGAATAGATAGAAATTTAATAATATAAAATAACAGTATCCCCCCATCTAAAACATTAGGTTGGGAGGATACTGTTATATAAACCGTTATTTAATTGGCAATAAGATAATAAAAAATTGACAGCATGTTGAAGTACATTCCTTATTTTCTTCTCTCATAAAATCTATTTCCCCTAAATATGTTTCAAAAATACCTATAAAAATACTATAATGCATTTGACAGATCATCTTGTTTTTTTCATTATCATCAGTTTTATGAAATATGCAGCTGTATAAACTAAAGGAGATCGTGTTTTCATCAATTATTTCAATTTTTGGAGGAATGCCTTGAGATTGTAATATTTCTTTTATGCTTTCTATTTTTTGATTTAGAGGCACTTCATCCAAGTTATCTATTCCATCTCTGATCATCGCTTTAATTGCTACTTCTTTACCATATGCTTTCCCCATCTTATCAAAAATCTTCATTCCTTCTTCCCCAAATGTTCGTAAGGAATCTATAGCAATATTAGCGAGCAATTGATAATTTCTTGTAGGAAATTGAAGACATATATCTTCTTTAGAGAGTGAATAAATTCTGTTTGGTCTACCACCACGACCATTTTTTTCTGTAATAGATGTTAGTAAATTAACGTCTTCTAATTTTGTTAAATGCAGGCGAGCAACGTTCGGATGAATTTGAAACTTTTCAGCAATTTCCTGAACATTAACATTTTTATGCAACTGAACGATATCTTTATATATTGCAAAGCGAGTTGAATCCGCTAAAACACTAGTCAATTTTAAAGTATCATTATCCATTAATACTAACCCCCTATAAGTTTTCAAAAACTATTATATTATATTAGATAATTTTAGTAAAATGTTTGCAAGTTTAATATATTTTATATATTTATTATATAACACTATAGACACAGTGTAAAAACAATTATATAATAAAAGTATAAAAATTAAAAATATTTTAAAGTAATTAGAATGATGAAACTTTTAGTTATACTGATTCGTATCTAGTAGTAATAATAATTTTCATTTAAAATGTTTATCAAATTGATACCAAAAATTTAACGAAGGGGAAAAACGAGATGGAAAACAAAGTTGTTTTTTATACATATCCGAGTTGTACATCATGTAGGAAGGCAAAAGCTTGGTTATCTGAACAGGGTGTATCTTTTGAAGAGAGACACTTATATAAAGAGCCACCTACATCTGAAGAATTAATGAATATTATTAAAAAGACCCATAATGGAACGGAAGAAATATTGTCTACTAGAAGTCAATATTTTAAGAATTTAGATATAGATATAGAAAACATGAAAGTTAGTGAATTTCTTGAATTCTTATCTAGGGAACCAAAATTACTAAAAAGACCTATTCTTACAAATGGTGAAAATATTATTATTGGGTATAACAAAATTGCATTAGAAGAAAATTTCGCATCTTAAATAAAAGAGATAAATTTTATTAATTAAACAAAAAAAGTACAGTCCCAAAGGTTAGTTAATTTTATTTAACATTTGGAGCTGTACTTTTTTGTTTAGCAAGGTCTGCTTTTTTATAAGCTCCTGTATATATGATAAAAAAAATGGATATAAAGTTAGTAGTTTATATTCTATGAAAACTATTAGTTGCATAAAAATATAATATGATATTTTGCGGGAGGTTATAAAATGGTAGCAAACAGACAGGATGCATGGACTGAAGATGATGATCTATTACTAGCGGAAGTAACTTTGAGACATGTTAGAGAAGGTGGAACCCAATTATCCGCTTTTGAAGAGGTAGGAAGAAAATTAAATCGAACAGCCGCTGCATGTGGTTTTAGATGGAATAGTTTAGTTCGCAAAAAATATGAAGCAGCTATTAGGATTGCTAAAGCTCAAAAACAAAAAAGAAACTATCAAAAGTCTTATCTAGATAATGTTGAAAATATAAATGATTCCGGAAATGTTAATATATTAAGATCTGATGAAGATTCTCTTACTTATGACAATATAATTAATTTTTTAAAAAGGCAAAAAACATATAATTCTGATATATATAAGAACTCTAGAAAGTTTGAAAAGGTAATGGATGAAAAGAATAAAGAAATAGAGCAACTGAAAATAGAAAATAATGTATTAAAAGAAAAAGTTAATTATATTGAGACGGATTATAAAGTCGTAAATGAAGATTATAAGGCACTTGTACAGATAATAGATCGTGCAAGAAAGTTGGCTTTTTTAGAAAATGATAAAGAAGAACCAAAAGCTATATTTAAAATGGATTATAATGGTAATTTAGAAAGAATAAATAAATAAAAAAAGCGGAACCAGAAAAAGTGGTTCCGCTTTTTTATAAAATAAATTTTAATAACAATATTGGTTTACCAATTAGAACAAATAATTTAGAATAGTGATATATCCAAGAATTCTTCTAAATTTTAATAATTAGAAGAATTCTTTAAAGATTAAAGGGGAAAGTTAGATGGATTATATTGTTAAATTATATGCCTTATTAGCAACAGTACCAATTATTTCGTTTTTGTTATTTGCATTTATAATTAATTTTTTTATAAAATCAAAGAAGTCATCAATGATTTATTCTATCTATTTGACAAACATACTTCTAATTAGTTGCGTTTCTGCTCAAATAAATATATTGTTTAATTTCAGCTATAGCTTTATAATAGTACTTGTGCTGATAATTATTATCATTACTAGCTTGGCATTTTTACAGTTTAAGATAAGAGGAAAGATTAGTTATACTAAGTTGTTAACCTCTGCTTCTAAATTGTTTTTTATTTTGTTTAATACTATTTTTTTTATTTTATTTGTAATTATTTTTACTAAATCATAAATAATTAGATTTTTGTTTTTAACACAATCAAGGAATAACTATTAAGTAATAAGGGGTGATTGTAATGATTGGGATTACAAAATTATTAACAAATTCATGCAACTTTGGTGATAACTTGCGTTATAGTGAACATTCATATAACCAAAAAAATGGTACACATTTAAACCATGGCCCTGTAGTGGTATGGAATGTAACGAGAACATGTAATTTAAATTGTATTCATTGCTATGCTAATTCAGATGCCAAAAAATATGAAGGTGAGTTAACTACTGAAGAAGCAAAAAACATGATTGACCAACTTGCAGATTTTAATGTACCAGTTTTACTTTTATCTGGTGGAGAGCCATTAATAAGACCAGATATTTTGGAGTTGGCAGAATACGCTATAGGGAAAGGAATTAGAGTTACTTTTTCAACTAATGGAACATTAATAGATAAAAAGGTTGCTAAACAAATTAAAGATATTGGTGTTGGTTATGTTGGAATTTCTTTTGACGGCATTAAAGAAAAACATGATGCTTTTAGAAGACACGAAGGAGCATTTGATAAGGCCTTAACAGGTGTTAGAAATTTAGTAGAGGTAGATCAAAGAGTTGGATTAAGATTTACAATTAATAAGCATAATTATTTACAATTAAATCAGATTTTTGATTTTATTGAAAAAGAAGATATACCAAGAGCTTGTTTTTATCACTTAGTATACTCTGGTCGTGGTAGTGAAATGATGGCAGAAGATTTAACCCATGAGGAAACTAGAGATGCTTTAGATATCATTATTAATAGAACAATGGATTTTGATAAGCGTGGGCTCGATAAGGAAATTTTAACAGTTGATAATCATGCTGATGCAATCTATGTCTATTTAAAAGCAAAAAAAGAACATCCAGAATTAGCTGATTATATATATGAAATGTTACAGCGAAATGGTGGTAATCGTTCTGGAATTGCCTTTGCAAATATTGATTATCAAGGATTTGTTCATCCAGATCAATTTTCACAGAATTATACATTTGGGAATATTAAAGAACGAAGCTTTAAAGATATATGGACAGATTTAAGTAATCCGATTTTAAAAGGACTAAAAGATAGAAAACCTTTACTAAAAGGAAGATGTGCTAGTTGTAAATGGTTAGATATATGTAATGGTAATTTTAGAACTAGAGCTGATGCGGTTTATGGTGATTTTTGGGAATCTGATCCAGCTTGTTACCTGACTGATGAAGAAATTGGTCTAACAAAATAGTTAGATATAACAATATATTTAAAATTTTATTTAAGGAGGGGTTTATATGCATCCAATGAATAACAAAGAATATACTCCTCGGCTAATTTTTTGGGAATTAACTGAGGGTTGCAATCTTAAATGCGCTCATTGTCGAGCAACCGCACAACCTGGTAGAAGTAAAGATGAACTATCAACGGAAGAGGCGTATAGGGTAATAGATGAGATAGCAAGTTTCTCAAATCCAATACTAATATTAACTGGTGGGGAGCCATTATATCGTCCTGATTTTTTTGAGATTGCAGATTATGCTGTAAAAAAAGGCTTAAATGTAGCACTAGCAACAAATGGAACTTTAATAGATAGAGAGATAGCCAAAAAAATTAAGGCTGTAGGAATTAAAAGGGTAGCAATTAGTATCGACGGCTCAACAAAAGAGACTCATGATAAATTCAGGGGAATAGATGGGGCTTTTGATAAAGCATTATTAGGTGCTAAATATGTACAAGATGAAGGGTTAGACATTCAAATTAATACTTCTGTAAGTAAGCACAATGTTGACGAAATGGAAGATATTGTAAAGCTTGCAATAGATAAGAAGGTAAAAGCATTACATTTATTTATGCTTGTACCAGTTGGCTGTGGTCTTCAAATTGCGGAGAGCCAAATGTTACCAGCAAGCAAATATGAAGAAGTTTTAGCTTGGTTTTACGATAGATCAAAGGATTTACCTTTTGAATTTAGAGCGACTTGTGCTCCTCATTATTATAGAATAATAAGACAAAAGGCAAAAGAAGCCGGTGAAAAGGTAACTTACGAAACACACGGAATGGCTGCAATGACTAAGGGTTGTCTTGCAGGCACAGGGGTTTTCTTTATTTCACATAAGGGAAAAGTTCAACCTTGTGGATATTTGCCAGTTGAAGCTGGTGATGTAACCAAACAAACAGTTGAAGAGATTTGGAATGACTCACCGGTTTTTGCCACTTTACGAGATGATTCTAAGCTTGAAGGAAAATGTGGCATTTGTGAGTATATAAATGTATGTTCAGGATGTAGGGCCAGGGCTTATTCGGAAACGGGTAATTTTATGTCAGAAGAACCATACTGTGTTTACGAGCCCAAAGTCGTTGGCAAGAAAACTTTATAGGTAATTTAAAAATCATATATCTTAAATAAAAAGAATCCTGACTTTAAAGTCAGGATTCAGACTGTTGAAAATGTCCTATTTCTTCGTTACTGTTAAAATCTCCGGTACTCACTTACCTCAGAGTAAGCTCTGTTCCTCGATTTTAACGTGCCTTGACCTAGAACATTTTCAACAGTCTGTATGTTGTTAACTTTCTCAACAACATAAATCCTGACGGTAAAGTCAGGATTTTTTTTATTTATTGAGTATATATTATTATTTGTGGTATAATGTGGTGGAAAGTGGGTAGCTGAGGTTGGGATGAGGTGACTTTG
>JBFXJF010000024.1:0-34494 GCA_050175155.1 Vulcanibacillus sp. | reverse complement strand
GAAGAATTTTATACTTTGAAAGGGGAGAACATAATGTTATCTGTTGAAGGTATAAAAGATGTTATTGGCGGCATAGAAATAGTTAAGAAATTTGATAAGAGTGGTCAAAAGCAAGTATTCCTTGTAAGACATATAAGTTATGGAGATATAATATTAAAAGTTGTTGAGGGTAAAGATGAAAGGGTTAGAAGAGAAATTTCAATTGTGACAAATAACAATTTAGAGAATGTACCTAAAATACTTGAAATCCATGAATATAACTATAATGGAGAAGAAGGATTTTATATTTTTGAGGAATTTATAGATGGTAGCACACTTAGTGAAATATTAAAAAAAGGCAAACTGTCTATATACAATGCAATTGGGTTAGCTGAGAGCCTATTGCAAACAGTATATCAATTAGAGAAAATAGGTGTGGTACATAGAGATATTAAACCAGATAATATAATTAGAGAAAAAGGCGGAAAGTGGTATTTAATTGATTTTGGAATTGCAAGGGTGCTTAATATGGAATCACTTACATTAACAGAGGCTCATATAGGACCACATACTCCTGGTTATGGGGCGCCGGAATTGTTTCAGTATAGTAAAAAGGAAATTGATAATAGGGCTGATCTTTTTTCTATAGGTGTTGTTCTATTTGAGGCTGTTACAGGGGAACATCCATTTATTCGTGGTGATGAAATAAATATAAACGAAGTGTGGTATAAGACTAAAACTATCATGCCTAAAAATATTATTATTGAAGGTGATATTGATATGCAGTTTATGAGTCTAATTCAAACATTTATGCAAAAACATGTTACAAGAAGACCAAGAAATGCAGAAAAGGCATTAAATTGGTTCAAAATAGTAAAAAATATAATAATGGGGGAGTGAAAACGTTATGGAGTTGTATCTTCAATATGCTTATGGGATGAAACAGTTATCTATTGACCTGAGCAATGATTGGAACGGAACAACTGTTATTTTAAGTCCAAGGGATATTTCTGCAAAACAATTGCAAAAGTGGCAAAGAGATTTCACGAAAGCAAATATAAAAACTTTATTTGATCCACAGTGCTATTTTCCTAAGACAAATCACAAGGTATTAAGTAAGTATGAATATTGGGATAATTCATTTTCAACAAAACTTGAATCAAATCAAAAACATGAAAATAGATTTATTGAGTCTATATATAAATATAACGAGATCTCTAACACAATACAATTTATTATTCCTGCAACTATGCTAAAATATGATGAAGATTGGTTTAGTCGTTGGAAGACTCAATGTGAAAGCCTAATCATTGCTACTGAAAATATAGTAAGGGATCGAGAACATATATTAACAATTGCTATTCCAAGTAATTTTCTTGTTCAAAGAGAGGATGAAATAGAGAAAATTATTTCTGTAACTGAAGAATGGGATGTAGATGGATATTACATAATAGCAGAGCCTCCAGAAGGACAATATCTTGTTGATAGACCATTATGGTTATCTAACTTGATGCAAATATGTGCAGGACTTAAATTGCAGGAAAAAAAGGTGATTATGGGATATGCGAATCATCAATTACTATGCCTTACAGCAACAAAAATTGATGCGTTAGCAACTGGGACATACTTAAACGTTAGACATTTTACAAATAAGTTTGAAGATGAGGATAGTACTAAAAGAAAAAGCACATGGTACTATTATCCAGCAGCACTTTCGGAATACAAAATTGGATTCTTAGATACTGCATATAGTAATGGAATATTGAATCAAATGAAACCAAGTATAGAAATGGATAATCATTATGTCGACATATTATTTTCCGGTGCTATGCCTTCTTCAACAGTATTTAATGAGACTATGGCATTTAAACATTATTTGAATTGTCTACGAATACAAATTAGAGATTTATCAAAAAAGACCTTTATTGAAACAATAAATGCTAACGAGGTATTATTAGAAACAGCTATGCGAAGGATTGAATTTCTTGAGAAGAATGGGGTTTATGCACAAACAAGAAGTTTCAGAGATATAGTTGATGTAAATAATTCTGCACTACAGAGACTTAAGAAAAATCGAGGTCCACAATTGCAATTTGATTGGAAGTTATTGTAGAATATTGTATTCTAGTACAGAGGATGGCGAGATATTAAGGAGGGGATGCAAGGAATTTACTAGATATTTACAAGATTGATAAGTGAAATTATGAGGGTAATAATGAATAACAATAATTTTATAATTAATAAAGAAAAAAAGTCTAAAATAGTAAACTTGGCAACTAAATTAGGCAGGAATGATCCATGCTACTGTGGCAGTGGCAAAAAATATAAAAACTGCTGCATGAAAAAGGATGAGGAGAAAAAGCACATAAAATATTTACTTGAACAGCCTATGCTTATATCGGATGAGTATTTTTCTGTTAATGAATATATTGAGATCTCAGGATATCCATTAATTAATTTTGATATGTTGTTACTAGAAATGTTAAATATGACAGGCAGTATTCTGCATATATTCAATAGCACAAACGATGTTGCATCTAAAGACTTACTTAAGAAATTATATAATTATGCTAAAGGATTTTATAATGGATGTTTAAATTGCGAATATGGTTGTATAAAAATACCGCAAAAAAGTGCGAGTTTCAAATCTTTAAGAGATAAAGGAGTTAATGTTGGGGAACTTCCTCCTGCATTACAAAAGGAAATACATCTAAACTTTTTTTATATTGAACTTATAAATAGTTTTGCTAATTTTTTAGAAAGTGAATTATGTAACGAAATAGCTCCTGAATTATCAGCTGAAATAGCTGCATCAGCATATTGGTCAATAATAGATAGTGTTTCTAGCAATTGTTATGACGAATGTGATAACGAATGTATGATAGAATATAATCATAATGCATATTGCAAGTTTTGCTGCTATGGAAGCAAAAGTCTGCCATGTCCTAAAGATGGATGTATTTCCTATGATGTTATTAAAGCATCGGAAGAAGATATGGAACATTAAATTGGGCATCAGTGCCTGTCACTTGAGTTATTTTAATTAATAATGTTTGTTATTTGTATGGATTTGAAATTATTTTGAAGAAAAATCAAATAGTTGCTGAATGGTTAGTTCAGTTAAATCCTACAGGAAAGGATAAAAATATTTTTAATAGGGATGTATTACTTGGAAACTTTCAAACAGATCTTAAAATCAGAAGCCTGACGGTGCCAGGCATTAACTTATTATTGGTTAGAAGCAGCTACATATGATTTGGAATCTGCAAGGGTTATGATGGACGGTGGTAGATATATGTATGTGGCATTTATGTGCCAACAATCGATAGAGAAACTAACTAAAGGAATCTATACATTATATACAGACCAAGAATACATAATATTTGTGTTGGATAATACAGAGGAGGTTTTTAAATGGATAGAATCCCTGAGTCAATACAAATAATAATTGAAGATTATGTTATGAAATTAAGTAAAGAAATACCTTTTGAAAAAGTAATTATATTTGGATCTTATGCTAATGGAAATCCGCATAAATATAGCGATGTAGATATAGCGATTTTTCTGATTATTTTAAAAATATGAATAGGGTAGATGGAATTTACTTTTTGTTATTGAATGCTATGGATTATGATATAGATCTTGAGCCACAGCCATTTACATTAGATGATTATAATCAACCGGTTGGTATTGTTAGTGAAATAATTAAAACGGGCATAGAATTACCAATACCTGCGTAGTGAGCTTGTCACTTAAAACAGCGTCAGTGCCATGGCTGACAGAGCCAGGTACCCCAAATTAACTTATTTTTCGTTGGAATTGCATTGGTTATAGCCGTTAAAAATGCAATGATATGTTGCATTTTATTAACTTATTTTAGGGGGTGAAATTGTGATGATTTCAGCTTATTTTATTTTGCAAAAATAACTGTTTTGTAACTTAATTTTATTATGGGTATAGGAGAATTTAGCGAAAAAGGTAAATAATATGCGAATAGGAGTTGTAAAATTATTGATTTACATGAAATAAGTATTGTAATATTGATTATTTATGGTATTATTATTTCATAAAATATAAAAAGATGAAATAATGCGCGTAATATTTAAATGTTATTTCATATTGGGGGTTATTTATGAAAAAACCATTTCATCCTAAGTACTTGCCAGTCAACTTACCGCTAGAAAGCTTATTAGAGATTATGAAGATAGAAACAAATGCTCGTGTTAGCTCGAAAGGATTGAAAAGTTATATGAGGAGATGCTAAAAACTTCAGAAAAATATAAAGTAAGGACTGATTTGGTTAAATATATTTTTAAATCTCCTGTTTTTGATATTTCATCAATTCAAAAGAAATTAGGCATAAGTTACAATACTGTAAGAAATAACGTAGATAAACTAATTAAATCTGGCAAAATTTATCCTGATGATAAAAAGAGAAATAAAACATATAGATTTTATGATTTGTTAGACATAATGAGGTAATGACTGTGAGGGTTGTAGAGCTGAAATTTCAAAGTTATCGGTGACAGGAGACTGAGTTACTGATGGCCTGATTGGAAAAAGCAAGCATATAATGATAACTTTGCAGTATCAAAGTATTCGAAAAAGTTTACTATTAATGAAAAATAGCCATCGGTGTTTGGGAAGTTTTCGAAAAAGCGGTGAGGATTTCATAAATTGTGGAAACGCTTATTTTTATAAAAAATACTCCGGAGCAATCCGGAGTCAAATCTGCACAGTTAATTTTTCTATGGGAGGATTTATTTAGTTTTTCGGTTTGTTTTTCACAAGGGAATCTTTATTAATAATATTATCTTCAAAATAGTTTCGTGAAAGACCCATAATATTACATAAATCAGTTTTGGATAAGGCTATATCATCTAAAAATGTATTCTTATCTAATAAGTTGTTTTCTATCAAAACATCAAGACATTTAGTTAGCATTTGAGTTTTTTCAGGAGGAAAAATATCATCTAGAGGCTCCGTTGTCCTCCATCTTCTTTTACTGATTTGTTTTTGGAGGCTGGAATATCTTGTAAGTGCATCGAACGCTTACAGACTTTATTTTATATTACCATCTAATCTTCTAATCCAATTAAAAAACCCATCCCACGTTCTTTTTTATTTTTAGGCAATTTACGAAAAATTAATATCAATTCAAGTTCCTGATCACTTAAATCAGATTTATTTATTTTATTTAAATATCTGTTATCAGTTCTACCAAGTATATAATCAACGGATGTATCTAAAATATCTGCAAGTTTTACGAGCATATCAGCTGGAGGTGTAGCCTTTCCAATTTCATAGCCACTAATAGTTTCTTGTGATACACCAAGCTCAATCCCCAAACGTACTTGTGTCATATTTTTTGCTTCACGTAACTTTTTTAATCGCTCCATAATACACCACCCATATTTAATATTATATAAATAATATCAATAATTATTGACAAATATAGTCATATAATTTATAATTGATATAAATTATATCGGTATTAAATACAAATACTATTTATATATGGGGGAGATTATGAGAGATAGAAACAAAACACTTTGTTTTAGCGGACATAGAACGGAAAAGCTACCTAAAAACAAAGAGGAATTCACCAATTTATTGCAGAATTTGCACATTGAAATTGATAAAGCAATATCAGAGGGCTATAATACATTTATGTTTGGTGCTTGTTATGGATTTGATTTAATATGTGCTGAACAGGTTCTTATATGTAAACAAATAATTCGATATACAGATTCTATAAGTATAAAACTCATTGCTGTAGTGCCTTTTGAGGATCAAGCAGCTAGATGGAAAGAGCAGGATAGGGATAAGTATTTTGATATTTTGCCCAAATGTGACGAGGTAATTACCCTAAATAAGCATTTTAATACAAGCTGCTATCATGAAAGAAACAGATATATGGTAAACAATAGCAGTAAATTAATTTGTTATTATGACGGAAGTGATGGCGGAACAAGGTATACTGTAGGATATGCAAAAAAACAGCAGATTCAAATAGTTAACCTATGTAATAGTTGCATTATTTATAAACCTGTTTGAGTTGTCGATGGAACAGAAGTTATTGGGATTATATTGAAATTTGCAAAATACTTGTTTGATTGTTTATTGTAAGATAAAAATGCAGAAAGGACATTGATATTTGGCTCTTCCTTTAGCTTAATCACCCTTGATGATACGGGCAGTCAGTATGTGAATTTCAAAATTGAGTTTACAAAGAAGTCTCGCAAATCATTTGAAAAATGCTCTATTCAAAATAGATATTCGTTTTGAATATACTTTTTGAATAAAGTGAGGATATCTTATGGGTAAAGATTTAAAAACCAGAGTTTCAGACCTTGAAACTCGAGTAAGTATTATTGAGGAAAATGATATAATTAATTAATATAGAAAACGCCCGTGTAAACACCCGAAAATTACCAGACACCCGAAAATGAAGAGTTCGGTGACAGGCATCATTCACCATTGACTTGAGCTATTCTTGCTTGAAATTTCGATGGTTATAGCGACTGATTTTGTTTGTTAATTTATTAAACTTGAGTTATTAACAGATGTCGGTGACAGGAAACTGACATTAAAGAATATCTTTGGTAATTCTTTCAACTCATTTAATAAAGATGAGGTATTAATTCTTGCGACAGCAAATTTAGAAGGTAGATTGTGCAGGAAAAAATCAGTCACGGGGAAAGGTGATGTTTGCGCAAGAAATGTATCGTTACCAGTCACCAAGAAATAACGTAGATAAGTTAATTAAATCCGGCAAAATTTATCCTGATGATAAAAAAAGAAATAAAACATATAGATTATGATTTGTTAGACATTATGAGGTAAAAACGCTAGCTGAATGATCATTTTTTATTGCCCTTTTCTTTTGTTGCCATTGGGTCAGTCAAGATTTCATAGCCTCCTGCACTTGCTATTGTAATTATTATTGCATTTATAATCATTAGAATAATGTCTTGGACTTGGTCGCCACCTCTGGCAAAAAAGAAGGTAAGAAGTAATGCGATAATAAAGCTGTAAATTCTTACAAAGGAGTCACCTAGTTTGTTTTTAACTAGGGATTTTGTAAATTGTACAATTAGCATAACTGCACCGGTTAGTCCTGTAAAGGTAGTCAACATATCCATGGTCATAAAATCATTAAACATTATATCACCTGCCCTTTTATATTTGGTATAATATATGCTGTAATATAGAGATTATGCTCTTAAAGTGCTAAGCAGATTAAATCTAGAAAAATAGTAGCTGTAAGCGCAATTGATGATTCGGAACGTCACTCATGGAATGCCTTTAAATGCATATATGGGGAGTTGTGTATTGATAATGAGGCCTACTGTATTAATGGTGGTAAATGGTATAGAATTAATAATGAATTTGTGGATCATGTTAAGTTTTGCGGAGTAGGAATGTAATGGACTATATTAAACGAATACAGAATGGCATATATATAAATATTGGTAAAAGTGCAGAAACTATAGCTGAAGACAGTGGTGCTGATAAAAGCCTTAAGGAAGACTTAGTTTCTTATTGCATGCGACAAAAATCGGATGCTATAGTCTTGTTGATTAAGTAAAATAGTTTAGAAAATGGAAAAACACTTGTTCGTATATTTAATATGTGATAAAATACTATAAAGTTTTATTTGAATATGCACGTTTTAGCGTTATTGAGAACATCAACAGTACGTAAAGAAAAGCGTTTGGTGGATCCTACAGCATTAAGGGAAGCTGTTATTAATGCAATAATTCATAATGATTATTCTAACGGAATACCTCCAGTTTTTGAAATATTCTCTGATAGATTTGTTATTACATCGTCAGGGGGTTTGCCGCAAGAATTAAGTCAAGGAGAATTTTTTGATGGAATTTCTGCACCTAGAAATAAGGAACTAATGAGGGTATTCAAAGACGTTAAATTAGTTGAGCAACTTGGATCGGGTGTACAGAGAATATTAAAAGTATATGAAAAAGGCATATTTAGGTTTAGCCAAAATTTTTTAAAAGTTAGTTTCCCTATAAAGAATGTCGGTGAGAATGTCGGTGAGAATGTCGGTGAGACAATGATCAAGATTAATAATACACAAAAAAATATTATTAACCTCATTAAGAATGATAAATACATCACTCAGGCAGAAATAAGTAAAAGGCTAAATAGAACAATTAGAACAATTGAAAGAAATATGAAAAAACTCCAAGAAGCTAATGTTATTGTTCGAGTAGGTTCAGATGCGATGGGTTATTGGGAAATAGTAAAATAAACACTGGTGACTAACCTTACATGGAAGTCTGCCGGTTCCCATGGAAAAACGCAGTACAGATTTGACAATAATATTTTTAATAGCAAGTTAATAAATTAGGGAACGAAATATTTCTTTTGTTCTTTTGAATTAGTAAGCATTAGCATATGCTAATGGTAATAATTATATTTCAAAAATTAACTTATGGAGAACGGGCAAAGTTCAAGTTTTGTGACTTAATTTTATTATGGGTATAGGAGAACTTAGCAAAAAAGGAAGATAATATGCGAATAGGAGCTGTAAAATTATTGATTTACATGAAATAAGTATTGTAATATTGATTATTTATGGTATTATTATTTCATAAAATATAAGAAGGTGAAATAATGCGTGTAATATTTAAATACTATTTCATATTGGGGGTTGTTTATGAAAAAGCCATTTCATCCTGAGTACTTGCCAGTCAACTTACCGCTAGAAAGTTTATTAGAGATTATGAAGATAGAAACAAATGCTCGTGTTAAAATTGAAAGATATAATTCAATATTGGAAAGGTCACCTATACGTGAAGAAATATTTTTAATGTTTTCTTTAGATGAATCTTTGCAATCTACAAGGATAGAAGGAACACAGGCAACATTTGACGAAGTTATTTCTTCTGAAATTACAGGTGATAAAAGGGTTGATATAATTGAGGTTCATAATTATTTGGAAGCTTTGGAACAAGGCGTTGAATTACTAAAAGTATTACCTATTTCAACTAGATTATTGTTAGGTTTACATAAAACTATTCTTGCGAATGCAAGAGGGGAGAATAGAAATCCAGGTGAGTATAGAAAAATCCAAAATTTTATAGGTCCTTCTTCAAGAATTGAAGATGCTACATATATACCACCTGAAGCTAATTTATTGCCAGACTACATTACTAATTTGGAAAGATATATTAATGATGATAATATGGACAATAAGCTAGGTTATCTTGTAAAAGCTGCTATTATTCATGCTCAGTTTGAAACAATACATCCATTTTTAGATGGTAATGGTAGAATGGGCAGAATACTAATAATACTTTATTTATTAAATAAAGAAGTTATTAATAAACCAACCTTTTATATAAGTCAAGAGTTAGAAAGAAATAAATATAAATATTATAATTTACTTAACAATTTAAGAAATGAAAATCCTAATTGGGTGGAATGGATTAAATTCTTTTTAAGTTGTTCCATATTACAAGCAGATCATTATATAAATAAGCTCGAAAGGATTGAAAAGTTATATGAGGAGATGCTAAAAACTTCAGAAAAATATAAAGTAAGGACTGATTTGGTTAAATATATTTTTAAATCTCCTGTTTTTGATATTTCATCAATTCAAAAGAAATTAGGCATAAGTTACAATACTGTAAGAAATAACGTAGATAAACTAATTAAATCTGGCAAAATTTATCCTGATGATAAAAAGAGAAATAAAACATATAGATTTTATGATTTGTTAGACATAATGAGGTAATGACTGTGAGGGTTGTAGAGCTGAAATTTCAAAGTTATCGGTGACAGGAGACTGAGTTACTGATGGCCTGATTGGAAAAAGCAAGCATATAATGATAACTTTGCAGTATCAAAGTATTCGAAAAAGTTTACTATTAATGAAAAATAGCCATCTGTGTTTGGGAAGTTTTCGAAAAAGCGGTGAGGATTTCATAAATTGTGGAAACGCTTATTTTTATAAAAAATACTCCGGAGCAATCCGGAGTCAAATCTGCACGGTTAATTTTTCTATGGGAGGATTTATTTAGTTTTTCGGTTTGTTTTTCACAAGGAAATCCTTATTAATAATATTATCTTCAAAATAGTTTCGTGAAAGACCCATAATATTACATAAATCAGTTTTGGATAAGGCTATATCATCTAAAAATGTATTCTTATCTAATATTATCTAATAACTGCCGGTGCCAGTCACTTAAGTTAAAATAACTGCCGGTGCCAGTCACTTAAGTTAATAAGTTATTTTGAAGCCAAGGTATGTTTCTAAATATAAGACAGGCACCATTGACTTGAGTTATTACTTATGATTATACAGTGTATCGTCTCCTGTCTGAATATTTGGATGAGTAAAGCGTTATAGATTGAAGGTTATTTGTTGATTAATTTATAGAGAAGAGTCATAATAGACTGGAGGAATGTCATGAAGAAAGAATTTATGCTATCCGATGCAAAATTTATATACTCTAAGAAAGAACTAGGATATCAGGAAGTGTTAGATGACTTTAAAAATGCAGAAGAGATTATAATAGTTACTTTTAATATTTCAGAGAAACATTCTCATCTAATTGAAAGGTTGGCTAAAACTTCTTCCGAAACAAAAATAAGTATATTTACAAATATCCCCTCACTGGGATACATATTATGGAGATAGATTTAAAAATGCAGCAAAAAAGAAAATAGACGTTTATTTATCAAAATTGAGACCAGATAGTATTGGTGAAAAAGCTAAAGTATTCTTTAATTTTGATAACCACGGTAAAATCATAATGACAAATAATGTGGTATATGTAGGTTCTGCGAATTATTCCGAGGAAAGTGAGAACAACATTGAATTTGGAATTATTAGTCGTGATTTAGATTATATTACATTCTTAAAAGAAGAAATAACGAAAGAATTAGAAGAGTCATCAACACCATATTTTGAATATGATTACCTTCCATTGCTATTGGAAGTAAAAATGCATTTATCAAACTTGTTCGCTCTTAAAGAAGAATTATTTGATCAGGTTTACACTTATTATGATGATTTAGATGGAGAAGGGTATTATTATAATGATACCGAAGATAGGTTGAGCCAGGTAACAATTGACAATATAATCTGTGAACTCGATACATGTTCAGAGCTTTTTGGGAAAATTTATGATGCTGCTGATCAAATAACAGAAGATATGAATTCCTTGGATAAATTGAATGAATGCTATGAAAATTTGAAAACATTAGAAAATACGTTTGAGGATATTGCATGTGATGAAGAAATATATGAATTGGCATGTTTTGATTCATCAGAAAGAGCAAATGATATAATTCAAGAAGATTATAGTCTAGAAGCATATGATGAGTATTTAGAGGAATATATCCAGAAATCAATGGATATTGCTCATGTTGAATTGCAAGAGTTATGTGAAGATGCAAAGGTGATATTGGAAGAGATGCTTGGAAATATAGATGAGCATTTAGATATTTGTAAAAACGCATTAGAAGTATTCGAAGAGTTAGAGTTTAGAAAAATAAGTGAAGAAATAGATAATACATGATGTCAGTGCATTCACATGAACTAAATAATAAGAATCGATAAAATGTAGAGAAGGTGCTCTATGGTTAATGCAGAAGAAAGATTAAAATATTTTTATGATAATTATGATATCATGGCAAACTACATATTGGATGGTAATAAAAAGATTGTTTTAGGGGATAAAAAGAATCAAAAATGCAGATTTTGTGGAAGAATGGCTTCTGATACAAAATTTAGAATGGAAGCTCACGCTATTCCTGAATTGGTCGGTAACAAAATATTATTCACAAATTATGAATGCGATGAGTGCAATCAAAAGTTTTCAAATCTCTTGGAAGACCATTTAGCAGCTTATCTTAGCATTTGGAGAACATTAATGCAAATTTGTGGAAAAAGAGGTATACCTAAATATAAAAAGAATAATTCACAAATATATGTTGATGAAAGTAAGGTCAATATAATTACTTATGTAGATAATAATATTCTCCAGGCTGGTGAAAAAAATAGAGAACTAAAAATAGAAGGAACTAGAGAACCGTATGTGCCTATAGCAGTTTATAAGTGCTTTGTAAAAATGGCACTTAGTATAATTCCAGGTAATGAATTATCAAATGTCAATTGGGCGTTAGAATGGGTTGGAGAATCCGCTCATAATAATAGTAAGTTTAATATAAAGCCATTAATCATTCATACGGCTTTTACCCCAAGAGATCCTATCAGCTTTGCCCTTTAAACAGATAGAGAAAACAGACATAGCGTTGATAGATTCAAATAAGGTACTTTTCGTTATCGGTAATGGATTTGATTTAATGCATGGGGTACCATCAAGTTACTACAGTTTCAGAGATTCTATGGGCCGACATAATGAACTTAGAAATGCCTTGGAAATATACATAAGAAAAGATGATTTGTGGGCAGATTTTGAAGAGAGTCTCGCTCATCTTGATGACGAAGCTATGCTTGGTACAATCGATGATTGGATGGACACTTTTGATGTAAAAGATCAATACGATGATGATTTTTCAGCCGCAGATTTTTTCATGGCAGCAGAAACAGCACCTGCACCTGCACTGACAATCATAAGAGAGTTGCCAAAGCGATTCAAGAAATGGGTATGCACTTTAAAACCAACTATTTCTGGAAAACCACTTGAGGGAATTATAAACAACCAATCTACATTTATAAATTATAATTACACGGAGTTTCTAGAGACAATATATGGAGTACCTAAAAAGAATATATGGTATATCCATGGTGATAGACGAGACAAAAGGAAAGAGCTGATTCTAGGCCACGCACCTGGGGCAGGATTTGAAGATGATAATAACCCAAGCGGACGTAGAAGCAATCGTTCCAGAATAAAAAGCCAAACAGCTTATGACTTGCACGAAACGGCAGGACATTCTCTTTTAGCAGTTGATTATCCCTACTTCAAAGAACTTATCATTAATAATCAAAACAGAGAGAATATGAAATGGTATATTAGCTGGCACAGTGCTGGTGCATTCAAGCAGATTGATGACTTTGCATATGCCATGGGCATTCAGCAGAAACAGATTGAACTGTTTAGGGTGTGATGCGCTATTCTGTGAAAATTTTATAAGTGAATAGGTGATTAAATGTCTAGCGAAATTTATAAGACCATATTAAACAGAAAAATTGATAATTTTAAAAGTATGTTTTCTAGGGATAGTAATTCAATTTTTAGAGACCAGACTAATAAAATGATACATCCAGGAGAATTTGGGATGTATCGTGAAGCATGATGTAGGGATATATTAAATCTGGTTTTAAGTAAAGATGTATCTGTTTCAGAAGGATTTGTAATTACTAGTAATGATGAAGTAAGCACACAATGTGATGTGATAATTTACAACTCTAATTTAAGCCCTTTAGTAGAAAATGATATAGCTAAAATTTTTCCTATAGAAGAAGTAAAGGGAATAGGTGAAATCAAGTCAGATTTAAATAAAAAGGACTTTAGCAGTGCATTGATTAAATTAGCTAATAATAAAAAATTACAAGATCATAGAAAAGGTAGTGAAATAAATGCACAGGTTGAAGTATTACCACAGGATGATATAGTTTCGTTTTTAATTTGCAATAAACTTAAGGGGTTTAATTTGGATAACATTGACTTTGAAGGTGTATATTGCGACATTCCAAGAAATTATTGGCATAATGCGATACTTAGTTTAGAAGATGGAGAGTTTGCTTATATTTATGATTTTAAAAAGATAGAAGAAAAAGTTAGAAAGCCGTTATATGAGTTTATTGGAGAAAAGGTTTTGACAAAATTAGAAATTCCTTACCCATACTATTTACTGTCGCATGATATAATAAAGTGGGATGTTAACTTTTTAGAAGTTTCTAATGAAACACCATATCTTCACATCCATGCATTTTTATCTAGTATTAATATGGCAATCAAGCGTGTTAATACATATGAACATGATAGAGTTAAATACTTAGGATTAAATCCAGATGATATTTATGAGTAATAAAGTTGACAGCGTTTATCATATATTAGCCGCTAATAAGGAATCGATAAGTGTAATTGATGTCATTGTAGAAACTGTAAGAAATACTAGAGTGTTGCCTTGGAAAATGAATTCAATTAATGCATGAAAGGAGGGGTGCAAATTTATGAATAAGAAGTATCAAATATTTATTAGTTCTACTTATGAAGATTTAAAAGATATCCGTAAGGCTATTCAAGATGAAATCCTGAAGATGGAGCAGTTTCCTGTTGGAATGGAGCTATTTAGTGCTAGTGGAAAGCCACCTTGGGATTTAATCCAAAATACCATTGATTGTTCTGATTATTATCTTCTGATTATTGGTTTGAGATATGGTTCAGAGGCAGAAGAGGGTATAAGTTATACTCAGAAAGAATTTGAATATGCGAAATCTAAAAGGATTCCCATTTTAGCTTTTATAAGAAGTGAAGATGTAAGCACTATGGCAAAAGAAAGAGAAAATGATCAGCAAAAGCAAGATAAGCTTGTAAGCTTTAGAAAAACTGTTTCTGATAATAATGAGCGAACTGTAGAATGGTGGGAACAGAAGGATGATTTAATTACAAAAGTTAGTAGGTCTTTAGCCAAAGCATTTTCTAATACTCCACGACCTGGTTGGATTAGAGCAGATGAATCTCAAACTATAATTGAGGATGCAAAATTACAAGAATTAAAAGATGAATTATCTATACTCAAAAGTAGAAAACCAGAGATAGCTTGTTTTATCGAATATATACAGAAAGAAAATATAGATAATGAAAATATAGATGAAGAAGAAACAAATAATGGTGTTTCTAATCTAAATCAGCAGTTTGAGATTGTTAGAAATGGAGTCTCAGGTATACGTTTATTCCTAGAACCAGAAGATAAAAGCAAGAAGTTTATGGAAGACGCATTAATGATTTTAAATGACGATATTCCTGAATACTTAAAGCCTTATATTAAAAAGGAAACTCTAGAAAAATTTAATGAAAATATAAAGAGTAAAGAGGACTTAGAAATTTATTGTAATAATTTAGCTAAGCACACTCGCATTTCTATGGAAGCAGACTTGCTTTCTTTAAAGATTTGCAACAAAGGGAATGCTCCAGCTAATAATATTCATGTATTTGTATGTTTCCCTGATGAATGCATCATAATGACTAAATCTCAAAAAAGAAAAGCAGAGAAGACTAAGTTTGAAACAGTTGTTAATCCCTTATTACAAGCTAGAAATGCTAAACCAGGTTATTCCAAATATCTAAATGGTTTTACAGGAATGCTTAATACCCCAGGATATGCACAGCCCTTAAGTTTTGGCGGTAGTAGTTTTAGTGATATTGATATTCGTGACTTTTCTACACCACCTGAATTTTATATTGAAGATAATTGCGTACAGGTTACTCTTAATAGATTAACTCATACCCTTCAACATGAATTGAGTCGTGAATTATATGCGGTGCCATTAGCAAAAGGTAACTTCTCAATACATGTAGAAGTTATCTGTGATGAATTTGCTGAAACGGTTGAATATGATATTCCACTTGAGATTGTATAATGTACAATTGTCAACTAGCTTAATTAGTATCAGTATTAGTACTAATTTATTTGATTTAGAAGTAAAGGATTGTAGCTGTTGCGTAAAAAAGGGGTACACAAAACTTAACAGTGCTGTGCCTGTCATTTAAGAGATATAAGAAAAAAACATCGTAATGACAGGTAATCCTGGCTCCGGAAAAACTATGGTTAGTATTTTGATAAATGCAGTAGTTGGGAATAGGAGTAAATCATTTATAGTTTTAAATTCTTGTTTTTGAATCATACACAAACATACACATACACACATTGACATGCATGAGACAATATGCTACACTAAAGCAAAAACAAGTGAGGTATATTAATATGGCAGGAAAAATGTGTCCCAAATGTGGTAAGATGACTTTTTTTGAAACTCCAACAGGTAGAGAATGCTCTAAATGCGGTTGTATCATGACATTGCCAGCTAATAATGGAAAAGGTGGTCAAGGTAAAAAATGTAGCAACTGTGGTAAAATGAAAGTGTTCGATGACACATGTAGAGCCTGTGGCGCCCAGTACAAATAGGAGGAGTTGGTATGAAAATTGAAGATTTAAAATCAGTTACTAATCTTGTGGATTTAAAGGAACTTGGAACAGTAGCTGATATTTCATATATGATTAATGAAATAATAAGTCCTTTAAAAATTGAATCTAAGACATATGAAGAACTATTTGAAGTTTTACAATGCCTCTTAAAGAAATGGAGCGACTTTAAAAATGGTCCATTTATAGATGAAGTAGCGGAGTACACATTTTATTTAACTAAATTAGATGGTAAGCAAAGGAACAAATTACTAGGTATTACAGATGAAATGTATGAATCTCCGGAGTTAGCAAAACAATGGTATAGAAAAATTGTTAAGTTAGTTCACCCTGATACAGGAATTGATAAGACAAATAAGGCTTTTATTACTCTTCAAAATCTATATGAAGTAATGACTGATTATAGTGAGGAAACCTCTGATGAAAAATAACAAAGAAAAAAAGAGTACAGAAACATCATTGGTTAAATACAAGGCAAATGATTTAAATATAATTTTTCCTGATAATGAGAAATTAACGGATGATGAAAAAAAAGACACTCGGAATTCTATTATTAAAGGTGGTATTGTAAGCAATGATGGACAATGCTTTATGAATAAAAATGAAATCCCAAAGCAATTAAATACCGATAAAAAAGGCTCAAATAAGTTTTATAATAACCTTGAAAATGATGAAAAGTTTGAAGACTGTAACTCCAAATATGCAGATGTTGCTGCCTTAATTAAAGAAATTTCTAATCGAATACAGGATCCAAGACCACAATTAGAACGTGAAAAGCTAAAGGATAGTCGAGATTGTTTAAATGCATTCATTGATACTCCGCAATTAGAAAGAGATCGTAGCATTGCATCAGATAGAATACAAAAAGAATTACCTAAATTGACTAAGAAAAAGATAACATCTGAAAATATTTCTTGCGACCAATTAACTGGTGAGGAGTTTGATAATGATGCTCAAGGACACCACATAGAACGCAAAGCAGACAATCCTAGGAGGGCATTGGATCTTGATAACATAGTGGTTATAAAAGAAAAGACTCATAAAGAAATTCATAAGCAAGATGCAGAAAACATAGAATTGCTTAAACAATTTGCAGAAGATAAAGGATGGAATACTAATAATATTCGGTAATTATAGCATCGGTGTATGTCATTTGAGATATTGAGTTTTTGAGAATTATGGGAAAGATATAATTAAACCTTATAGAAATATTAAATTACTAGCAAAGGATTTAGTCAAACATTCAAATATGAGAGATAAAGATACATTACATCTTGCATCTGCTGTATATGTGAATTTTGAATATTTTATAACTTGTGATGATAAATTTATAAAAACAGTAGAAAAAAGCAAAGACTGACTATTGAAATTTTAATGGTTTCATCCTCTGTTTACAAAATAAGTATTTTGCGACATAATTAATATTGTATAATTCCTTGTGACAAATTTCAAATTTTTTCCAAAATTTAACTTGTTTATTGTGTTTAACTTTTGTATAATGGTGTAAAAAAAGAGAATCTTTTGTCGGAGGTACTATGAGTAGAAAACCAAGAATAGAATTTGAAGGTGCTCTTTATCATGTTATTCAAAGAGGAAACAATAAGGAATATATATTTAAAAGGAATGATTATAAAAAATATTTCCTAAGTAAATTGAAGGAATTTAAGGATATCATGAATTTTGAGGTTTATGGATATGTTGTAATGGATAACCACTATCACTTAGTGATTAGAACGCGTGAAGCATATATGAGCTCTATAATGCATAGGGTGAATAACGATTTTAGCAAATATTACAATATTTCTAATAAACGTACTGGTCATGTTTTCCAAGAAAGATATAAAGGTATTTTAGTGAAAGATGACAAATACCTTTTATCACTATTACAATATGTTCATCAGAATCCTGTTAAAGCAAATATGTGCAAAAGGGTTTCTGATTATAAATGGAGCAGTGATTTTAACTACAGAAAAAACCTGCAAGGACAGTTAGTTGATATTGACTTTGTATTAAATATATTCTCATTAAATAGAAAGACTGCAATTGAAGAATATATTAAATTTATGGACTCTAGTGAGCTAGAGGAAAGCTCAGGTTTTGAAGATATACAAGTTATCGGCGAATACAAAGCTTCAAATTTGCAAATCAAAATGGAAAAGCAAAGCTTAGATGATATTCTGTACGAGGCTGTTGACAATAACGAAGTGCTATTTAAACTTATTAAGAATGGTTCAAGGAAAAGAAGTTTGACGGAGTATAAAATACTATATATAAGGAAATCGATATCAGAAAACTACACCATGGATGAAATAGGAAAAAATATCGGCATAAGTGATTCTGCTATTTGTTTATTAGCTAATAAAGAGTAGGTGATTACTATGGCTTCAATTGTAAAAAGCTGTGCAATATCAGGTGTTGATGGATATATTGTAGATGTTGAAACTAAAACCTTATACGGACAACCTATGTTTTCTATAGTAGGGCTTGGTGACACTGCAGTGAAGGAAGCTAGGGAGAGGGTTGAATCAGCTATTGTTGATGGAAAGTTTGTGTTTCCAGAAGAAAAAATAGTAATTAATTTAGCTCCCTCTGATTTAAAAAAGAGCGGTTCTCATTTTGATTTGCCTATTGCAATAGGATTGCTTATTGAAACTGGACAACTTGTGGTTAAAAGAAAAGAACAGTTCGCATATTTTGGGGAACTATCCCTAAATGCCAAAATTAGAGCATGTAACGGCATCCTTCCTATGGTTATAGCTGCTCAAAACGCAGGAATTGAAAATATTATTGTTTCTACGGCTAATATAAAGGAAGCGTCAATAGTTAAAGGTATTAATGTTTTTGGATTTAATTCATTAATTGATGTTGTTAAATTTTTAGAGAATAAAAAGGACTATTTACCCAATATTAGCATCAGTGATATTGAAAAAAATCATGATTATGAAATAGATTTTAATGAAGTTCAAGGACAGGATGCTTTAATTGATTTTATTGTCATAGCTGCTGCTGGTGGGCATAACATGCTCATGATAGGTCCTCCGGGTTGCGGTAAATCAATGATTGCGCAAAGAATTCCCACAATATTACCAAGCATGACTGAAAATGAAGCACTAGAAGTAACTAAGATATATAGTGTTGCTGGGTTGATGAAAGGAAATAAAAGCCTTATAGAATACAGACCTTTCAGATCTCCTCATCATAATGCCTCTCTTAATTCTCTTATTGGAGGCGGGAACAATGCAACTCCGGGAGAAATATCTCTTGCCCATAATGGATTATTATTTCTTGATGAAATAACTGAATTCAGCAAAAAAACTTTAGACTCATTAAGACAGCCAATGGAAGATAGAAAGGTTACTATTTCAAGAGTAAGAACCACTAATACCTATCCTGCGAATTTCATGTTGATTGCAGCAATGAATCCATGCCCATGTGGCTACTATGGCAATAAAAAATGCAAATGTACTGATTATGAAGTGCTCAAATACAGACAAAAAATATCTGGTCCTATTGCAGATAGAATTGATATTCAAAAGTATGTGCAGACTGTTGATTTTATAAATTTAAGCAACTTTTCAAATAAAACAAGTTCTTCTGAATTAAGAGCTAAAGTTGAATATGCAAGAAATATTCAAAATAAAAGATATGAAAAATTAGAGAAAATTAATTGCAATGCCCAAATGGGTCAATCGCTGATTAAAGAATATTGTACTTTAGAGGAAGATAGCAGAAAAGTACTGCAACTTGCTTATGATAGATTTAACTATAGCGCTAGGTCATTTCATAAATATTTAAAGGTAGCAAGGACATTTGCGGACATGGACGGGTCGGAGAAAATAAGGAAAAAGGATATATTATTAGCATTAATGGCACGAGATTTAGATAAAGAAAGTATGTATATGACAGTTGTCTAGGAGATGTATATGGAATATTGGATTTGGTTGTCTCAATTGAATGGAATAGGGCCTGTCATTGCAAAAAGACTGCTAAAATAATTGCTAATAATAAATTACTTAGTGAATCTAATAGAATTGTCGATGCAACATTAAAAGAAAATATTAATATATTAACTTGTAACGATGAAGCATATAAAAATATTGCATTTAACTATAATGAAATGCCGATATTGTTATATTATAAAGGTATTATTTTAAATAAGCCTAGGGTAGCAATAGTTGGCTCAAGACGATGTTCTTTATACGGTAAAAGGGTGACGGTTGAAGCTGCAGAGTTTTTAGCTGCAAATGATATAAGTGTAATAAGCGGAATGGCAAAAGGAATAGATGGTTACGCCCACACCGCTTGTATTAATGCGGGAGGTTATACTATTGCATTTTTAGGAAATGGCCTAGATATATGCTATCCAAAGGAACATGATAAACTAATGGAAAGCATTATTGAAAATGGAATGGTTATTTCTGAATATGCACCTGGTGTTAAGGCAAGACCTGAACATTTTCCAAGGAGAAATTACCTCATATGCAGTTGGAGTGAAAAGGTGCTAATAGTCGAAGCTTCTGAAAACAGTGGCGCCTTAATAACAGCAGATATTGCTAAAAGCCAAGGAAAAAAGGTTATCGCAGTTCCCTCTGATATATATAGCATAACAGGGAAAAGGAACAAATAACTTAATCTATAAAGGAGCAGAAGTTTTTTTGAATCCCAGACAGTTACTGAGTGATAATTTAAGGTTTATTGATGATTTCATGAAAAATAGTGTGGATGACAAAGGAGTTGATTATGAAAAAAAGAACTGTAACACTGAAACCAGAAAATCATTAAATAATAGGAATTTAAATGAAATTGAAATTAAAATTATATCATGCCTAAAGGGTGAAGAAAAAACAATAGACGAAATTTCAAAAGCAAGTCAAATAAGTCCCTCTTGTTTAATTGAGTATATTACAAGTTTAGAGATTGAAGGATTAATAAGGGCATTGTCTGGGGGAAGGTTTGGGGCTGTGAAGGGGGTATAAAACATCAACTGTTGAAGAAGGTGGAAGGTATCGTTGAAGTCATCCTACATAAGGTGTATAATATTTGCTATAGACTGAACTAAATTAATCATTAACAACTTGATTATCGAACACATGTTTGATATAATTATGTTAAATAAATATAAGAGGGGAGTGTTCATTTTGAAAAAGGATGCAATAGAGTTTGTCCCATTTTCTGAGTTAAATGTTGATGAAGATTTTTTTCGTTCTCTAATTGATGATTACCAAGGTTTTAGGAATTGGTTTGTAAAAAAGGCTGAACAAAGAGAAAAGGTGTATGTTCTTCGTACTCCAGAACTTTCGGGTTTTTTATATTTAAAAGATGAAGAAGAAGGAGATAATAATATTTCCCCTCCGTTATGTAAAAAAAGACGTTTGAAAATTGGTACATTCAAAATAGACGCCCATGGTACTGTACTTGGAGAAAGGTTTATAGGCATTGCTCTTAACAAGATGATAAAAGAAGGATTTGATGAGACATATGTCACTCTTTTTGATAAGCAAGAAAGATTGAACGCTTTATTTGAAAAGTTTGGTTTTAAGTATTGGGGAATAAAAAACAATGGCGAATTAGTTTATCATAAAACATTGGATATTGTACACAATCCATATAAAGTCTTTCCTAGGATAGAGACAAAAGGAAAAAATAAATATTTACTATCTATTTATCCCAAGTACCATACAAAACTTTTTCCTGATTCCAAGTTACATACAGAGATATCACATATAGTCGAAGATCTATCTTTTACAAATACTATTGAGAAAGTATATTTAACAGCAATGACTGGAGTTAATGATGTAAATGTAGGTGATTTGATTGTAATTTATCGTACTGCTGACCTTGGTAAAAGTGCAGAATATAGTTCAGTTGCGACATCAGTATGTACAATGATTGAGAAAAAGCATATTTCTGAGTTTACTAGTTTGGTGAGTTTTATAGATTACTGTGGAAAAGGGACAGTCTTTACAAAAGACGAATTAACAGGATTTTGGCATACAAAAAGTTATCCATATATTATAAAAATGTTATATAATTTTGCTTTTCCAAAAAGAATTATTCGAAAAGAACTGATTGAAAAAGTTGGAATAGATAGGCAACAACATATTATGGTAAATCCTTTATCAGATAAAGAATTTAAAAAAATAATAGAGTTAGGTGAGGTAAATGAAGGTTATATTATCAATTAGACCAGAGTTTGTAGAACGAATTTTTTCAGGTATAAAGAGATTTGAATATAGAAAAGTGATTTTCAAAAGGAATGATATTTCTACGGTTGTAGTCTATGCAACCAAACCTTATGGAAAAGTTGTCGGAGAATTTGAAATAGGGGACATTATTATGAACAATCCTAAGGAACTATGGAAACAAACAAAAGGTTATTCAGGTATATCTAAAAGTTATTTTAATGAATATTTTGAAGGTAGAGATCAAGGTTTCGCTATTAAAATAAAAAGCTGTAAAAAATATGACAAGCCTTTAGATTTATCGGCCTATGACAATTCTATAAAAGTAGCTCCTCAATCATTTTGTTATACTGAGGTATAAAGATTATGAAGCAATTAATATTTTTATCAGGAATTCATTAAATTTATTAAGAAAAATAATGACAGCAAAAGGATGACGAGTATGATTCATAATCTAAAAATAAATTCATGTTATTTTGAACATGTAATAAATAAGGAAAAAGCATTTGAAATAAGAAAAAATGATAGAAACTTTCAAGTAGGGGACTATATATATTTAAATGAGTGGAATAATGAAAAAGGTACATATACTGGCAGAAAAGTTAAAGGCAAAATTATTTATATTACAGACTATGAGCAAAAAGATAATTATGTTGTTTTTGGATTTGATTTTATTGAGTATATTGTTCTTCATACAGTAAAAGGGTGACGGTTGAAGCTGCAGGGCAGTTCCTTCTGATATTTATAGTACAACAGGAAAAGGGACTAATAATTTAATTTATTATGGGGCAAAATTTATGTTTTACGATATACTACTAAAATCTAATTTCAAAAGTTTATTAAATATAACTTGTAAAAGTTTGTATTATAGTGTTTATTGGTGTTAGAAAGAATCCTTTAGTATTTGTGAGGTGATGAACATGATTCCAGAAAGAAAGTTACAAGAATATCAAAATGAATTGAATGAAAATGAAAAACAAATAAGGAAACTTGTTTTAGAAAGCTATAATGATATTGTACAAGGAAAAGGACGAGAATATAAAACTTGTTCTATTTTCCGTTGGGGTTTCAATAATTACAGCCTCTCAAAAAATGCATTATTTTTAGAAATTAACTTATAATTAACTTATTTTTGCTTGCACCAAAGATTACGTATTTCAGTATACTTGTCCAAAGAAAATTCAAACGAAGATTTCGCAGTTGCCTTAATATCTGTCCACTTGACATTTCTTGTGTCCTTCAAAGCAATTTGATGCAATGTATCATAAACATTGTACACATTGATTCTACGTTTTGCACTATTTAATTTGGTTTCAATATATTGTTTTGCACCCCCATCGTCCGACATGAAAATACCAATATTCATATACCACGCCATTAATGTTGATCTGATTTCACCCAAACTTTGTTGGCATTGTCTATAAGTAAAAACATCACCAGCGAAATCCTCATAATTAAAATCTTTATACGCCCTTCTAAATTTTTCTTTATAATCTGTTTCGTTATTTTTATTTATATAATCTTGATATTTATAAATCTTAATATGTCCCATCTTTACCAGCCCTGCAGTAGTTATATTTCCCATTAATTCATCTGAGTACACATACTCATGCATTACTGGCATCGTATTCATTTCATCCATTATCATTAAAAATAATACTCCTGATGGATCTTTTTCTGTAAATTTATTAAAAAAATCCGCATCTATGACTACTTCTCTTTTGTTTAATCCCATGGCATTCCCCTTTAGAATTCAACATCTTCATTAAATGATTCATCAATATGTTTTATATCAAAATCATTTCGGATATTCTTCAGCTTATTTGCATTAAATATTTTTCTTTTTTCAGCCTCTAATAAAAGTTCCGGCAAGTTATCCATACTGCGAAGTTTATTTGTAATGCCTAGACGCGTGTATTGCTCCGTCTTTATTAACTCTTTAAGAAAATCGCTATCTTTAAACTCTAAAATAATATCATTATATTTTTCGTCAAGTTTACCAATTTCATTTAACCTATATACTACCGATTTAAACGGCACAAAAAAATAATTCATTAAATAAGCAATTAGCTTTATCATTTCTGCAATTTTAATAGAGGGTCCCGCATAATTCATCTTTTTCAACTGATTAGCCATTGCTTCCTGAAATATTCTTCGAGGCATAAGAAGTTCTGCTGCAAACCTATTAACAACTTCCTCAGCATTAAAAATCTCATCTGGAAATTTGTTTTTTAGCCGTTTATCTACTTCCCATATATGCCCCAACTCATGTGCTGCAATAAACGCTTGTCTTTCCCTTGTATTATTTGAATTAATAAATACAAATTGCTCCATTTGGTCATTGATAGGCTTCTTTATATGACATCCATCAATTTCTTCATCTTCCAAAGGATAGTATAAAACAATACAATTCAAAGCTTGTAAAATTGAAAATACATCATCTCGTATTATTTCATTTTTAATATCATTCTCTTTTTTAATTTCTTGAACTAATCTTTCTATCTCATTTATCAATTTTTCATCCAATGACATACAGACCTCACAATAAAATATGCCTAAAACAATTTTCATTTATTTTAGGCATTCAAAATAAGTTGCTTATTTATACAAAGCTTCTTTTAAGTCACAATACATATCAAATATATCCAATATTTTGTCTTTATTTTCAGGTCGTTTAAATCTTCCCATGCAATGCAAAAAATCTTCGCCTTTATATGCGCATAGACCTAGATCTGTTCGTAAATACTCATCAGTTACATTAAAATATTTGGCAATATCCTTTACATCTTCATTTGTCATAAAAAGTCTTGCATCACAGAGTTTTTGGACATCTGAAAGAGAATATCCACTCGCATCAGCAAATGCTTCTTTTGTAATATTCCTCTCATTGAGAAGCAATAAAATATTGTTCCCTATAACTCTTGCACTTTCCATCTTAATTCCTCCTTATGCAATACACCACATATTACATAACACCTATCCATCAAAATTCACTTGACTAATTAGCATGCTTAATTATTATACCTTAATTTTACAATTTTATCAAGCAAAAAATTATTTTAATATAAAATTATTTTAATATAAAAATATTTTACTATAATATATGCGTGTATGAATAAATAATTCATATGCACTATGCTTTAAGGTCAATAAGACATTTTTTGCACTGTTAATGAGCATTTTTAATTAATAATTCTTAAATAACTTAAGTGACTGTCACGGGTCCTACGGGTCCTGTAGAATAAAGTCAAATATTAACATTATCATTCAGAAGGATAAAAATGTTAATATTCAAGATTTTCACTCAACTATACACACAAATCCAAGTTGCTATCTAATTAAGTTATTAAGCTGCGCTTGAATTTTAATGTCAATTTTATTTAGTTTTACTTATAATAAGTTCAATTCTCGGTTGAAAAATAAAAGAAACAAGGACATTATTAAATTATTTTGTTTTATTTTTTAAAGGATGATACTATGTTTATAAAAAGGTTTTGTAATACTATGATTTATTTTTTGTTTGTTGTATATACTTTTCTATTTCTTTTAGCTCCTCCATGGTTAATTTGCTATAATCACTAAGCAATTTTTCCGGATTTTTAATATCACTTCTGCCTAATAAATAATCTGTTGAAACATTAAAATAATCTGCAAGTTTGTTGATAATATCATATGGTGGAAATCTTTCGCCTAATTCATAAAAAGAGACCATTTTAGGGAAAGTTATCGGTGACAGGAGACTGAGTTACTGAGTTACTGTTTTTGGGAGGTTGAATGGTTGAAGATTGGATTGAGGTGTATGTTATAGGCAAATAAGTATTTTGCGATATAGTTATTATGCGTATAATTGTTTATGACCTATCAGGATTTTCACCAAAATTTTAAGCATCGTTAAACATCAGCGACAGAAGAGATTGAGCTATTATCTGAAGCAATATAATTTACCAAACATAAAGCCTTCCAAGAATGGAAGGCTTTTATCCGTATACTGCCGCACTAACTTTCCAATTCAACTGCACAATTTTGACCATGATATTCAATATAACAAATTAATCATTATCAGTTATATCTTTAAACAATTCAGAATCGAAAAAATCTTTCATATCTATTTTTAAACCAAAGCAAATGTAGTATATAGTTTTAATCGTTGGATTTTTGCTTTTACCAAATACAACATCATTTAAAGTTGATTGCGTGATGCCTGATATTGTTGAAAGTTTATTTAGTGTTATATTATTCTCCTGACATAGTTGTAATATTCTTTGAGAAACTGCTTTTTTAATAGTCATAGCTCATACCTCTTTATCTTTATAAAAAGTATAACAAATTATGGACAAAATAATTACCGATAAATCGTTGACAAAGACATTTGAAGATATTATAATTATTAACGATAAAGCGTTAAAAATTCTTGGATATTTTAATATGAATAAATGTGGGGGAGAGATTATGATAGAAAGAAATAAAACTATATGCTTTAGCGGACACAGAACTGAAAAGCTGCCTAAAAGAAAAGATAAATTCAATTTTATGATACAGAGTTTGTATAATGAAATTAATAAAGCAGTAACTGAAGGTTATGGTACATTTATGTTTGGTGCATGTTATGGATTTGATTTAATTTGTGCTGAGCAGGTATTAAAACGTAAACAAATAATTCGAATTGAAGATCCTGTTATTAATCTTATTGCCGTAGTGCCCTTTGAAGATCAAGCAGCTCGTTGGAAGGAGCAGGAAAGGGATAAATATTTTGAAATTTTGTCCAAATGTGATGATGTAATTATTTTAAATAAACAGTATAAGAGTGGATGCTATCATGAAAGAAACAGGTATATGGTTGATAACAGCAGTAAATTGATATGCTATTATGACGGGAGCAGCGGTGGAACGAGATACACTGTGGAATATTCAGAAAGGCAGAAGATGCAAATAATAAACTTGTGCAATGATTATACCTCTTCTGATTTTAAAATAAAAAAGCATGAAAGGTTAATGCAACCAATAAAGTAATTTCATTTTAGTCAGGTAATCCGAGGTTTTAAGGGATAAAGGCAGTGACAAAAGGTTCGTGTTAAAAGAGTAGAAAATATATTGAATGAAAAGTTATGTTGTGATATAGTGAAATAACAATATTTGTAAAGTTATTAAATAAATTTTGTTTAAGGATGTGTAGAAAATGCCAAGATTAAGTCGAGGTCAGTTAAGCAAAATTCGTATCAGAGGATTTAAATCAATTAAGGAATGTGAGGTTAAATTTAGTAAAATTAATGTATTAATCGGAAGTAATGGTGCAGGTAAATCTAACTTTATTTCTGCATTTGCTCTTCTTCAAAACATTTTACTAAAAAACTTGCAATTAACAGCTGCGCAAAGTGGTATTAACTCCTTGTTTTTTAATGGCAGAAAAGCAACAGAAGAAATAGAATTTGAAGTTTTTTTTGGGAACAATTCCTATGGATTCATACTTGTACCTACTGAAGATAATAGATTGATTTTTAAAAAAGAATACTTTGGCTATTATGGAACGTTTGACACTCAGAGTTATGTAAGTAGCGGACATAGTGAGTCAATGTGGGAAACAGGAACAGGAAATAGACTTCAAGAGTATGTTGTTCCGATATTAGAAAAACAAAATTGGAGAGTATATCATTTTCATGATACCGGGAAAAGTGCAAAGGTAAAACAGGAACATAATATTTCTAATAATAAGGCATTGCTCTTTGATGCTTCAAATCTTGGAGCGTTTTTGTACAGATTAAAAAATTATTATATAAATTCCTATGATGAAATTGTTAAAACCATACGGTTAATAGCACCTTATTTTGATAACTTTGAATTGGAGCCGAATGAAGGCAACAATGAATTAATAATTCTTAGATGGAAGCAAATAGGATGCGAAGATATATTTAATGCTTCTCAATTATCTGATGGTACTTTGAGATTTATTTGTCTTGCAACTTTATTGTTGCAACCTCATGAGCTGCAGCCTGAAACTATAATAGTTGATGAGCCGGAACTTGGACTTCATCCATACGCTATAACTATATTTTCTGAAATGGTCAGACAATTATCTGATGAAAAACAAATAATTATTTCAACGCAGTCCGTAGAGCTTCTTAATGAATTTGATGTTGAAGATATAATTGTTGTTGACAGAGATGAAGCTGGTTCAATATTTAAACGTCTAAGTGAGGAAGAGTTAAAAGAGTGGGTGGAGTATGACTATGCATTAGGCGATTTGTGGAAAAAGAATGTATTGGGAGGTAGACTCTCAAAATGAAAAATGTATATATTTTGTGTGAGGGACAAACAGAAGAGTCCTTTATCAGAGAAGTTATATATCCCTATTTTCTAAACATTGATATTTATATAAGACCGATTATATGTACAACAAAAAGAACTATATCTCAAAAATATAAGGGTGGGGTAACTGATTATAATAAAATTAAAACTGAACTGAAAATTTTATGTAAGCAGCATAAAAATGAAATAATTACAACAATGTTTGATTACTATGGAATGCCGGAAAATACACCTGAAATTATGCATAAAGATATAGACATATATAAACAGATTGAGTATATAGAAAATAAAATTACCCAAGATATTAATCACTCGAATTGTTTTTTTGGATTAATGCTTCATGAGTTTGAAGGATTGCTTTTTTCTTCACCACAAGCATTTAAGTTAATAACTGATCCTATCACTGCAAATAGCATACAAGCTATTAGAGATTCATACGATTCACCTGAGCATATAAACAATTCCATAGAGACTGCACCATCAAAACGTTTAGAAAAATTAATACCTAACTATTCTAAAATAAGAAATGGTACAATCGTTTCCAAAGAAATAGGTATTGATAAATTAGTTGCTGAATGTAAGCATTTTGCTGATTGGATTGAAAAAATAAAGAAGTTTGAACTATAATTTGTTACAATCAGTAATACATATCCTGATGAGCCATACTTAAGCTGGAAATATAATAAGGACTGTAGTGAAGAGGGTTGTCTTGAAATAAATAATTTAAATAGGTTTATGGATGCGCTTTTTCATATTTTTTTATTTTTAAACAATCAAATTAGAAGCCATATAGATTTATATGAAAACAAGTCAGCTAAATGGGATGAAATAAAAGATAAATTTATTGAAATTTTTTCTATAATAGATACAGTAGAAAGAAGAGAATTGATTTGGCAACAAAAGATTAGTGAAGGTTTTTTTGGATTTAAGTCTAATGTTAAATATAATGATAGAGAGTGGTTTTATGAAGCAGTAGAGGTTATAGATAAAGATTTAAAAATATATGATAAAAAAGAAAATTTTCAAACATCTGATTGGAAGCATTTTCACGATGCATTAACATTACATAAGTTTTATGTGAAAAATGAATTATTACCGAAGTATGGGATAATTACATAAATATATTATTAGCTAAATGCATAATTTATTTCAAAGATGACTGAGCATGCAAACGCACAAAACGATGTTTTTGCATAAAAAGTTTTATTGGCTCTCTTTTATAAATGCTTAAACTTACTATTTAGTGGATATCAAAAAATGGTAGATTTTTATAAATAAACGGGTATAATATTAATAAAAGGATGTGATTTGTATGGATGCTATAGAAAAATATGAATATTGGTTAGAAGCAGCTACATATGATTTGGAATCTGCAAGGGTTATTATGGACGGTGGTAGATATATGTATGTGGCATTTATGTGCCAACAATCGATAGAGAAACTAACTAAAGGAATCTATACATTATATACAGACCAAGAAGCACCAAGAATACATAATATTTGTGTTGGATAATACAGAGGAGGTTTTTAAATGGATAGAATCCCTGAGTCAATACAAAAAATAATTGAAGATTATGTTATGAAATTAAGTAAAGAAATTCCTGTTGAAAAAGTAATTATATTTGGATCTTATGCTAATGGAAATCCGCATAAATATAGCGATGTAGATATAGCAATTTTTTCTGATTATTTTAAAAATATGAATAGAGTAGATGGAATTTACTTTTTGTTATTGAATGCTATGGATTATGATATAGATCTTGAGCCACAGCCATTTACATTAGATGATTATAATCAACCGGTTGGCATTGTTAGTGAGATAATTAAAACTGGCATAGAATTACCAATACCCGCATAGTTGGGCTTGTCACTTAAAAACAGCATCAGTGGCATGGCTGATGGAGAAGTTATTAATAAACCAACCTTTTATATAAGTCAAGAGTTAGAAAGAAATAAATATAAATATTATAATTTACTTAACAATTTAAGAAATGAAAATCCTAATTGGGTGGAATGGATTAAATTCTTTTTAAGTTGTTCCATATTACAAGCAGATCATTATATAAATAAGCTCGAAAGGATTGAAAAGTTATATGAGGAGATGCTAAAAACTTCAGAAAAATATAAAGTAAGGACTGATTTGGTTAAATATATTTTTAAATCTCCTGTTTTTGATATTTCATCAATTCAAAAGAAATTAGGCATAAGTTACAATACTGTAAGAAATAACGTAGATAAACTAATTAAATCTGGCAAAATTTATCCTGATGATAAAAAGAGAAATAAAACATATAGATTTTATGATTTGTTAGACATAATGAGGTAATGACTGTGAGGGTTGTAGAGCTGAAATTTCAAAGTTATCGGTGACAGGAGACTGAGTTACTGATGGCCTGATTGGAAAAAGCAAGCATATAATGATAACTTTGCAGTATCAAAGTATTCGAAAAAGTTTACTATTAATGAAAAATAGCCATCTGTGTTTGGGAAGTTTTCGAAAAAGCGGTGAGGATTTCATAAATTGTGGAAACGCTTATTTTTATAAAAAATACTCCGGGGCAATCCGGAGTCAAACCTGCACAGTTAATTTTTCTATGGGAGGATTTATTTAGTTTTTCGGTTTGTTTTTCACAAGGAAATCTTTATTAATAATATTATCTTCAAAATAGTTTCGTGGAAGACCCATAATATCACATAAATCAGTTTTGGATAAGGCTATATCATCTAAAAATGTATTCTTATCTAATAAGTTGTTTTCTATCAAAACATCAAGACATTCAGTTAGCATTTGAGTTTTTTCAGGAGGAAAAATATCATCTAGAGGCTCCGTTGTCCTCCATCTTCTTTTACTGATTTGTTTTTGGAGGCTGGAATATCTTGTAAGTGCATCGAGCGCTTACAGGTTTTATTTTATATTACCATCTAATCTTCTAATCCAATTAAAAAACCCATCCCACGTTCTTTTTTATTTTTAGGCAATTTACGAAAAATTAATATCAATTCAAGTTCCTGATCACTTAAATCAGATTTATTTATTTTATTTAAATATCTGTTATCAGTTCTACCAAGTATATATATATAATCAACGGATGTATCTAAAATATCTTCAAGTTTTACGAGCATATCAGCTGGAGGTGTAGCCTTTCCAATTTCATAGCCACTAATAGTTTCTTGTGATACACCAAGCTCAATCCCCAAACGTACTTGTGTTAACCTATGTAATAGTTGCTATTATTCATAAACCTGTTTGAGTTGTCGATGGAACAGAAGTTATTGGGATTATATTGAAATTTGCAAAATACTTGTTTGATTGTTTATTGTAAGATAAAAATACAGAAACGACATTGATATTTGGCTCTTCCTTTAGCTTAATCACCCTTGATGATACGGGCGGTCAGTATGTGAATTTCGAAATTGAGTTTACAAAGAAGTCTTGACAAATCATTTGAAAAATGCTCTATTCAAAATAGATATTCGTTTTGAATATACTTTTTGAATAAAGTGATATAGGGGTAAAAAATTAGAAATTTATAAATTTACTGTTCTTTTCTGAAGACAGTTAATATTAAAGAAATAAAAGAAAAAATTTATATTAAAATATCCTAAAATGGTTGATAAAAAATCAATAAAATCATATAATAAAAGTAAGTAAAGTAGGGGAAGTAGGAGGTGCTATAATGGAATTAGCAAAAGTAATGTCTAAAGGGCAAGTAACAATTCCTATAAATATAAGGAAAAAGCTTAACCTTAAAGAAGGTGATAAGTTAGTATTTATCGAAAAGGACGGAAATATAATTGTTGTCAATTCAGCTATGTTGGCCCTACAAAAAATTCAAGCATCTTTTGAAGGTGAAGCAGAAAGATTAGGTTTAGAAACAGAAGAGGATGTTGTAAATTTAGTTAAAGAAATTAGAAGAGAAGCTCATCAAGAAAATCATGGTAACAGCAAATGAGAATAATGCTAGATACAAATGTATTAATTTCTGCTTTCATATTTAAAAGCAAGGTTATGAATAAAGTTATTGAAACGATTTTACTTGAGCATAGACTTGTTCTATCATCCTTTGTAGTTGATGAACTGAAAAGGGTTGTTTCGAAAAGGTTCCAGGACAAGCTAGTTGCACTTGATGAATTTTTAACTGTATTACCTTATGAGTTAGTTTATACTCCCGAAGTCATGGACGAAAACTTATTTGATATAAGGGATAAAATGGATTATCCAGTGTTATACACAGCAATTATTGAAGATGTGGATATATTAATTACAGGAGATAAGGATTTTTCAGATATAGAGATAGAAAAACCCGAGATATTGACTCCAAGTGAATTTGCGGGAAAATATAATACACAAGTATGATTTATTATGTAAAGCCAATGCATATACAAGGTGCATTTTCTGGTTTAGTTCAATATGATGATTTTACAGTTACTAATAATTTATGTGATACAGTTTTATCTTTACCTATGCATCCTTACTTAAATGAAAATGAAATAGATGAAGTTTGTAATCTAATTAAAAAATATATTAAATAATATTTTTGTGGGGGAGTTATGGAAAATAGGTCGTATGTATCATGGGATTTGATTGGGGATTTCATGAAATGTGCTTTTATAAAAGTAGGAGTCCCTGAAAAAGATGCAGAAATATGTGCTGATATATTAATGGAAAGTGACAGAAGAGGAATTGAAAGTCATGGTTGCAATCGTTTTAAATCAATATATATTGATCGAATTATGGCGGGAATTCAAAAACCCGTAACAAAATTTGAAGTTATTAAAGAAACTCCTACAACCGCAGTGGTAGATGGCCATGATGGAATGGGAATGATTGTTGCTTATAAATCTATGGAAATGGCAATTGAAAAAGCTAAAAAGTTTGGTATGGGAATGGTTGCAGCTCGTAATTCTACACATTACGGAATTGCTGGATATTTTGCTACCATGGCTACTAAACAAAATATGATAGGAATTACAGGTACAAATGCAAGACCATCAATTGCACCAACTTTTGGAGTTGAAAATATGTTAGGAACAAATCCATTAACATTTGGAATACCTACTGATGAAGAATTTCCATTTGTTTTAGATTGTGCAACAAGTATAACACAAAGAGGCAAGATAGAATATTTTGCAAGGATGGGTAAAGATATACCTGAAGGAATGGTTATTGGAATAGATGGTAAAGCAATGACTGATAGCGAACAAATATTAATTGATCTTACAAAAGGAAATGCAGCACTTGCTCCATTAGGTGGAATAGGTGAAGAAATGGGTGGATATAAAGGGTATGGTTATGCTACTGTTGTAGAAATTCTATCTGCTGCATTACAAGCAGGAAGCTATTTAAAGATGCTTAGTGGTATTGGTGATCATGGTGAAAAGGTTCCATATCATTTAGGTCATTTCTTTATCGCAATAGATACAGATGCTTTTGTTGGCTCAGATGAGTTTAAAAAGACTGCCGGAGATATATTGAGGCAGTTACGTTCATCTAAAATAGCACCAGGAGAAGAAAGAATATATACAGCTGGGGAGAAAGAATACTTAACTTGGTTGGATCGTAAGGATAAAGGGGTGCCAATCGGAGAAGCTGTACAGAAGGAATTTATAGAAGTAAGGGATAGGTTGAGGTTGGAACATAGATTTCTGTTTGATGAAGAAAATAAAAGGGATTCATTGTAATTTGATATCTAGGGAAATTTACTTGACTGATGGGAGTTTAGATTTTTATTCTTTATTGTATTCTAATGTTAAGATGGATTGTCGAAATAAGTAATGACTTATGTTATGATATTGTAACACTACTATAGTACAAGCATATAGTAAAGATGAAAGACTTGAGTTGTTCAAAAGATGGCAAACTGTTGAATTTAATAATAAT
>JBFXJF010000023.1:0-35159 GCA_050175155.1 Vulcanibacillus sp. | reverse complement strand
GAAGGTGCTATTGACATGCCCATATTAATTAAATATATTTAAAAAAGAGAAGCAGCACTTTTAGACTACTTCTCAATCTTAAGTTTTATCATAGGAAGCTAATTTACAGAGATTATTTCACATCCTCTCTAAGAAAGACTTTATAAAATGCCCAATTTCATCGTTGCTGCTAAAATTCTGCGGTGCTCACTTACCCTGGTAAGCTCTGCTCCTCGATTTTAACGCGCCTTGAACTAGGGCATTTTCTAAAGTCTTTTTATCTTGTATTTACCTCAATTTTACCGCTTAGTGTTTTTAGATCGATACTATGTTCACCACTACCTAATGTTACCTCTTTTTTACTTCCTACATAAGATTCGTCGTTGTTTAGATTAATCCACTGAATATTACCTGCTACATCACTTACCTCTGAGTCAGCAGAAATTTTTACATCTACATCGCTTGGTATATCAAGCGTTAGCTTACCATTTAGAGTACTAATCTTCCAATCATCACTTATTGTAGAAGTATTAACCTGAATATCTCCATTAGTCGTTTTTAAGTTCAAATCCCCGTCTATTTCAGCAATCGATATTTGACCATTAGTAGTTTCAGCGGTAATTCCTCCAATATTATTAGTAATAGATATCTTACCATTAACAGTTTTTGTATCGAATTCCCCGTTGCTGTTATTTATTACAATATCTCCATTGACGTTTTCGATATTCCCAGAAGCTAACATATTGTCCATCTCTATATTCCCATTAACAATATCAATTTTCAAAAGTAGATCATTTGGAATAACAATATTTAAGTTGGCTTTTGGGCTGTTTCCGAACCAAAGATTCTTATGAGAATCATTAATATTGATGACTAGCTTATTTCCAATAATTTTTACACTATATATCTCTTCTAAATCTTCGCTAGCTTCATCCTTCTCAGAAAATAAAGTCATAGTTCCTGTTATATTAATTGAATCAGTCTCTTTTCCGATTATCTTAAAATAACCGTTAGTGGCATCAATAGACATTTCGGTAACAGTATCGGGCAGGCTTAGGGTTGTTTCCACATCGACAGTATAATTTTCTCCATCAATAACCCTCTCGATCTCTGAAAATAAACCTACTTCGTCAATTGCATAAACGAGGAAAGTAAGTGAAAAAGCAAGAAAAATTATAAAAATACTAAAAAAACTAAATTTCAATCCTTCTTTATTTTTAACTAAGGAAAAAATCAATATCTCTAATCCTAGTAATATTAAAATGACAGGCCAACCATAAAATAAAATATCTTTAATATCTATATTAGTAAATGTTTTTAGTAGTAATAACACTCCTAATAGGATAAGAAGAATACCAGTGGTAATAGTTCCGATTCGCCATTGACGCAAGTTATTCAACCTCCGTATTACTACTTTTCTTTATTTTTCTACCCATTAGCAAATATATTCCAATTATAATTAGCATTACAGCGAATAATACAGTTCTAAAGGTAGCAGAATACAACCAACCATAATTTTGCAAGAAGAATTTCTCGATAAATAAAAATACGCCAAAGGCTATTAAAGCCCAGCCAATCAAAACATTAGATTTTATAAACTTTGTCAACTCAATAATAGGAGTATCTATAACCTCATTAGTTTCTTGAATTTTGTTATATTGTTGTAAAGCGTCGAATAAGCAATAGATCCAAATTACAGGCAATAAAAATTCAAACAATTCTGATACAAGAAGGTTTGAGATGAACATCGCGCCGAAAAATAATAACAAGAATTGTAAACCTCTGTTCATTAGCCCCAAATAAAGATGTCCAGTTCCTGGAACAAAAGATAGAAAGAATGTTAGACTTTTAGATTTTTTCATTTAGATAACCTCACCTTTAGATTTTTTTTGAGTTTCTCGAAATATTACTTGTATTTATTGAAAGAATTGAAGCACTTGAAAATAGAATTTATCTATCCAAGCTATACCATTGTTTGAATTAAACAATAGTTCAATTTCTTTTTCCATAATTATTGAAGAAAGCTTACTTACGGTACTAGGAAGCCCATTAATGCCGTCAAAGTATAAGAAAAGGTATGTAGCAACGTATGCTACTGCAAAGTTGTAGATAGACTCCAATTTTCTGTTCTGGAAGAAAGAGATTCTACGTTTTCCCTGGATCAAGTTGCTCATTACTTTTTCTGAAAATGTATCAGAGACTAAGCATTCTGGACTTATCCAAATAGCTTCTAACTTAATCAGTTCCTGAATTTTATCAGAACAAATATTACAGGTAGAAATGTGATTATCTATCTGTCTTTGTTCATCTTGAGGTAATTCTTCGAATAAAAAAGAGATTAGTTGTTCCTCTGTTACTTTGCACGTCATTTAATGTCCTCCTTAACATTAAGTTCTTTTATCATCTGTCTCCCTCTATACAATCTCGATTCTACCGTTTTTTTTGCTACATTTAATTTTTTAGCTATATCTTGATAAGATAGATTTTCAAAATAATATAAGGTAATGACGACTTGATATACTTCGGGAAGTTTAGTAATAATAATTTTAAGTTGTTCTTCTTGATCCTTTTGTAATAATAAATCCTCTAGAAATAAATCCGTTGTAATACTTTGCGTAATTTCTTCTTTAAATTCATCTGTTTTTAAAAGATTCTTATTTTTTCTTTTCCAATCCAAACACTTGTTAACTGTTATTCTGTAAAGCCACGTTGAGAAGTTTGAACCAAAGCGAAAGGTATTAAGGGACTTGTATGCTTGAAGGAAAACCTCTTGAGCAATATCCTCTGAATCATGGTGATTAGCAAACTTCATGGATACAGAAAAAACTTTGTGCTGATAGCGAATGACGATTTCACGATACATCTGTTCGTTACCCGAAAGAACGAGTTTGATTAATTGTTCATCTGTATACATAATCCCCTCCTTTCTGTCTTCTCACATACTTAGACGAAAGATAATAGAAAAACACTGCAAATCTTTAGAAATTGTTTAGTTAGTGATATAAATAGTATAATATATAGTAAAAATAGTTTTTAACCATTTCTAATGTAAAAGTATGATAAAATAAAGGCAAGATTCTAAAAATTAGGCTTTATCTAGATTTGAGAGGGGATATACTGTAATGCTTGGTCTATTAAAAAAGGTAATAGGTGATACAAACGATAAAGAATTAAAAAGAATGAGCAAATATGTATTACAAATTAACAGGCTAGAGGAACAAATTAAGGAGTTATCGGATAGTGACTTAAGGAGTAAAACAGATGAATTTAAAGAAAGATATAATAATGGAGAAAGCTTAGAAGACCTTCTTCCAGAGACTTTTGCAGTTGTCAGAGAAGCATCAGCAAGGGTACTTCAGATGAGACATTTTGATGTTCAATTAATTGGAGGGATTACACTTCACGAAGGTAAAATTTCCGAGATGAAAACCGGTGAAGGTAAAACTCTTGTAGCAACTCTTCCTGCATATTTGAATGCATTGACGGGCAAAGGAGTTCATATTATTACTGTTAATGAATATCTTGCAACACGCGATAGAAATCAGATGGGGAAAATTTTTGAATTCTTAGGGTTAACCGTTGGTCTTAATCTTAACGGAATTACCGCAAAAGAAAAACAGGAAGCATATAATGCTGATATAACTTACGGTACAAATAATGAGTTTGGCTTCGACTATCTAAGGGACAATATGGTTCTATATATAGAGCATTTAGCTCAACGCCCACTTAATTATGCGATTATTGATGAAGTAGATAGTATCTTAATTGATGAGGCTAGAACACCCCTAATTATTTCAGGAAAAGCTGCAAAATCTACAAGTCTTTATGCAGTAGCTGCACAATTAGTTAGAAAGTTTAAAGAGGAACAGGATTATATTCTAGATGAAAAAACCAACTCAGTTGTTTTAACGGAGGTTGGGGTAGGAAAGGCTGAGAAGGCCTTTAGCATAGATAATTTATTTGATACAGAGCATATAATTTTAAATCACCATATTACACAATCCTTGAAAGCTCATGTTATGATGAAGCGTGATCGAGATTATGTAGTGCAGGATGGGGAAATAATAATTGTTGATGATTTCACAGGACGACTAATGAATGGGCGTCGTTATAGTGATGGGTTACACCAAAGTATTGAAGCAAAAGAAGGACTTAATGTCCAAAATGAGAGCATGACATTAGCTACTATTACTATTCAAAATTATTTTAGGATGTATAAAAAATTGGCTGGTATGACAGGTACAGCGAAAACAGAAGAAGAAGAATTTCGCAAAATTTATGGGTTAGATGTAGTTGTTATTCCAACAAATATGCCAATGATTAGAGAAGATCACCCCGATGTTGTATTTAAATCTGAGGGCGCAAAATATAGAGCGGCGATAAATGAAATCGAGAAGAGATATCAAGTAAAACAACCAGTTTTAGTAGGTACTATTTCTATTGAAAAATCAGAAATTTTATCGGAATTATTAACTCGTAAAGGTATTCCGCATAATGTCCTTAACGCAAAATTTCATGCCCAAGAAGCGGAGATAGTTGCTGATGCGGGTTTGTCAGGGATGATAACTATTGCTACTAATATGGCTGGTCGTGGTACAGATATAGTACTTGGTCAGGGTGTAGCGGGGATTGGTGGGCTTCACATTATTGGTACTGAACGACACGAGAGCAGACGTATAGATAACCAATTACGTGGACGTTCCGGTCGTCAAGGAGACCCTGGTTCTACTCAATTCTTTTTATCCTTGCAGGATGATTTAATGAGGAAATTTGGCGCTGACCATATTATGACCATGATGGACAAGCTAGGTATGGAAGAAGATCAACCAATAGAAAGCAAGTTGGTATCAAGAGCCCTAGAACAAGCACAAAAAAGAGTAGAGGGCAATAACTTTGACACTCGAAGAATCGTTCTACAATATGATGATGTTATGAATAAACATCGTGAAGTTATATATGGGCAAAGACGTGAGGTGTTGGGTAGCGAGAATTTACGAGCTGTTATAATTAGTATGATTATGAATTATGTTGAACGTATTGTTCACTTACACTGTCCGGAGGAATTGATTACTGAAGAATGGGAATTGAAAGAGATTGTTGAGCACTCTAACAGAACTTTTTTAACTCTAAACACGATTGTCGAAAAAGATATTTGGGGTAAGGAACCCGAGGAAATCATTGAGTTTTTCCGTCAATTAGTAGAGAAGGAATATTGTATACGTGAAGAAGAGCTTGGCGAGAGAATGCGTGAATTCGAGAAGGTAATTCTACTTAGAGCAGTAGACAGTAAGTGGATGGATCATATAGATGCGATGGATCAATTAAGACAAGGGATTCACTTGCGTGCTTATGGTCAATCTAATCCATTGCAGGAATATCAAAAAGAAGCGTTTGAGATGTTCCAAGGCATGATTCAAACTATTGAAGAAGATGTTGCTACTTATATTATGAAGGCTCAGGTGCATAACAACTTGCAAAGGGAAGCTGTTGCCGTTGGTCAAGCAGTTAACTCAAAAGAGGAAGTTGTTAAAAAAGCTCCTGTTGTAAGTGAGGATAAGATTGGCAGAAACGAAGTTTGCCCGTGTGGTAGTGGTAAGAAATATAAAAACTGTTGTGGTAGATAAAGAGGTGTAGGTAAATGATTGCTGATAGTGAAATTAAGTACGAATTGGAAAAGTTGAGTAATAGATTGAATGAAATTAGGGGGTCACTTTGACTTAGATAGAAAAAGAGAGCAAATCATCGAACTGGAAGAAAAGATGAATGCTCCCGAGTTTTGGAATGATCAAAATTCAGCTCAAAAAGTAATAAACGAAACTAACCAACTTAAGGAGCAAATAGACAAAATTGATGAGCTTATCGAACAATATGAAGATTTGAACCTAATGCTTGAATTGGCGGTTGGTGAGAGTGACGAAGCGCTCTTAAAGGAAACGGATATTGGAACTAGAAATTTTCGTAAGAATTTATTAAATTTTGAATTACAACTACTATTAAGTGAAACTTATGATAAGAATAATGCTATAGTGGAAATACATCCAGGTGCAGGGGGTACCGAATCCCAAGACTGGGCTCAGATGCTGCTTCGTATGTACACAAGGTGGGCAGAGGAGCATGGCTATAAAACGGAGATATTAGATTACCTGAATGGTGATGAGGCTGGAATAAAGAGTGTAACGCTTCTAATCAAAGGGAATAATTCCTATGGTTATTTAAAGGCTGAAAAGGGTGTTCATCGTTTGGTTAGGATTTCTCCATTTGATTCCTCAGGGAGAAGACATACCTCTTTTAGTTCTGTTAATGTGCTACCTGAACTAGATGATGATATCGATATTGAAATTAAAAGTGATGATTTAAAAATAGATACCTACCGTTCGGGTGGAGCGGGCGGGCAACATGTAAACACGACAGATTCCGCTGTAAGAATAACATATATGCCTACTGGAACAGTAGTTACCTGCCAATCAGAACGTTCACAAATAAAGAATCGTGAAAGTGCTATGAAACTTTTAAAGGCAAAGTTATACGATTTGCAAAAAGAGGAACAAGAAAAGGAAGCAGCAAAAGTGCGCGGAGAACAAAAAGAGATTGCTTGGGGTAGCCAAATACGCTCTTATGTATTTCATCCATACTCGATGGTAAAAGATCATCGGACGAATACAGAAGTAGGTAATGTAAATTCAGTTATGGATGGGAATATCGATAGTTTTATCGATGCATATTTACGAAGCAAAATAGCTAAATAAAACTTTGTTAAGGAGCAGTAATTATGCTGGAACAGAAAAAAATCCCTTTTAGTAAATTAGTTACAGACTATACCTCGATATTATTAGGGTGTTTGATTATTGCTTTAACCTTTAACTTGTTTCTAAATCCTAATGGTATTGTTACTGGTGGGGTAAGTGGTATTAGTACAATTGTAGAGCATATTTCAGGTATCGAAGCAGCATATATTCAGTGGACTTTAAATGTTCCTATATTTATAACGGGTATAATTATTTTAGGAAGAAACTATGGATTGAAAACGTTTATGGGTTCTTTATTACTGCCGCTATTTATTTATCTCACAAGGGATTTAACACCACTGACAGATCAATTATTATTAGCCTCTGTTTTCGGTGGTGTAGGCTTGGGGTTTGGATTAGGGCTGGCCTTTCGGGGAAGGGGTTCGACTGGCGGAACTGATGTAATTGTTCAGATTATAAATAAATATACGGGGATTGGTTTAGGTACAATAGTATTGTTTTTAGATGGAGTAATTATTTTTGCCGCAGGAGTGTTTTTAGGAATCGAAAAGGCGATGTTCGCTTTAATTTCTTTGTACATAATAAGCAAAACTATTGATGCTGTGCAATTAGGTTTAAAGGTATCCAAAGTTGCTTACATAATATCTCATGAGCAGGAGAAGATTGGTCAAATAATTTTAAAGAAGTTGGATCGAGGCGTTACTATATTAAACGCAACGGGAGGATACACTGGTGAACCAAAGCGAATACTAATGGTAGTTTTTTCGCAAAGGGATACGACGAGACTTAAAGAGGCAATTAGATCAATTGATCCTAATGCTTTTATTATAGTGACAAATACGTATGAAGTACTGGGTAAGGGTTTTAAAAAATATTAGTTATATTATATTTTTGGAGGGGATATTAAGTGGCTTTAGATGAGCAAGTTGTAGATATATTAAAGTTAAGGGCAAATAAAATTAGGAAGCACATAGTAGAGATGGTTGCAGAAGCGAGCTCAGGGCACCCTGGTGGTTCATTATCTGCGGTAGACATCTTAACTGTTCTCTATTTTAATGAGATGAACTATGGCCCTGAGAACGCACAAGACCCTGATCGAGATCGATTTGTTTTAAGTAAAGGACATGCTAGTCCTGTTCTTTATGGGGTTTTAGCGGAAAAGGAATTTTTTCCTGTTGAGGAGTTAATGACATTTCGTAAAATAAATTCCCGTTTACAAGGACATCCTAGTAGGAAGTCACTTCCTGGTGTAGAGATGAGTACAGGATCTCTTGGACAAGGACTTTCTGTATCGAATGGGATAGCTTTAGCAGGCAAGTTAGATAAGAGGGATTACCGAGTATATACGTTATTAGGTGATGGTGAAATTCAAGAAGGCATGATTTGGGAAGCAGCGATGTCAGCAGCTCATTACAAGTTAGATAATTTGACTGCATTTTTGGATTATAACCAACTACAAATTGATGGTACTATTCAAAATATTATGAACCCGTCACCTGTTGATGATAAATTTCGTGCATTTGGTTGGCACGTTATAACAATAGATGGGCACGATCTGAATCAGATTGATCAAGCAATTCAAGAAGCAAAACAAATTAAAGGAAAGCCAACAATAATTATTGCTAACACTATAAAGGGAAAAGGTGTTTCCTTTATGGAAAATAAAGTCGAATGGCATGGAACAGCTCCAAACGCAGAACAGCTGGAACAAGCATTAAAAGAATTGAATGGAGGGGAAGTTCTATGAGTGGTATAGCAACCCGAGACGCATATGGCAAGGCGTTAGTTGAAGTTGGCGGGAAAAACCCTAATATAGTTGTATTAGATGCTGATCTATCGAAGTCAACGAAAACTGTAGACTTTGCGAAAGCTTACCCAGACCGTTTTTTTGATATGGGCATTGCTGAAGCTAACATGATTGGCACAGCTGCTGGTTTAGCAACAGCTGGAAAGATTCCATTTGTTAGTACGTTTGCACTTTTTGGTTCATTAAGAGTAGGGGATCAGATAAGAAATTCTCTCTGTTACCCGAACTTGAATGTTAAGATTGCAGTAACTCATGCTGGGTTAACATTAGGCGAAGATGGCGCATCACATCAAGCAATTGAGGATATTGCTATGATGAGAGCAATTCCTAATATGACAATTATTGTACCAGCGGATGGGGAAGAAACAAGACAGGTTATTATAGCAGCAGCTGAGTATAATGGACCTGTATATATTCGGTTAGGTCGTCCGAAAGTTCCGTTAGTTTTCGACCAAAATTATAAATTTAAGATTGGAAAAGGTGTTACCGTAAGAGATGGTTCCGACGTTACAATAATAGCTATGGGAGTTATGTTAAGTCCGGCTTTAGAAGCAGCTAAGCAATTGGAGCAAGAGGGGATATCTGCAAGAGTAATTAACATGCCAACTATTAAGCCGATTGACAAAGATATAATTATTAAGGCGGCAAAAGAGACGAAGGGTATTGTAACAGCCGAAGAACATAATATATATGGTGGATTAGGCGGAGCTGTAGCTGAAGTTGTTGCAGAATCAGAGCCAACCTTTGTTAATAGAGTGGGTGTTGAGGATACGTTCGGAGAATCAGGAAAGCCCGATGAGTTGTTAGAGAAATATGGTTTAACAAAAGAAAATATTATTGCTAAGGCAAAAGATATAATAAATAAAAAATAATTTAGCTGGTTGCACATCTTGACATTCTATCATAATGTAGTAAAATAAATTATTAATATAATAAATTGATGAAGGAAATATTAGGTTGAGTAAGTTTGCTTAGAGAGGGAAACATTTGGTGAAAGTTTCCACTACTTATTGACTGAACCCATTCCTAAGAGTCTGTGATGAGCAGAACGTATCCCTACGTTAAAGGGTTTGAGTGAACATATATATAATTTATTCATATATGTTTAATAAAGGTGGTACCGCGAGACTTTCGTCCTTTTGAGATGAGTCTTTTTTTTTATTTCATTTTTCTAAAAAAATATATTGCTTAATTAGATATAAATATGTATAATTATGCGTATATTTTCATAAATATAAAGAATAAAATATAAGTTAAAAACCTGAAAGGAAGTGAGATAAATTGGTGAATGTCTTAGTGGTAGGAGCAACTGGTTATAGTGGTTTAGAATTAATTAGACTTATAATTCAACACCCCAAATTAAATATTTATAAACTTTATGCTAGTAATCAGGCATACCAATCTGTCTTAGATATTTATCCTCACTTGAAGGGTTTTATTGATATAGCTATAGATACAATTGGAGAATTATCAGATGAACAGCTTATTGAACTAAGGAAAAGTGTTGAAATTGTTTTTTTGGCAACTCCCTCAGGGGTAAGCACAGATTTAGGCCCAATTTTCTTAAGACATGGTTTTAAAGTGATTGATTTATCAGGAGATTTCAGATTGAAGAATCCTGACATCTATAGACAATGGTATCAATTGGAGTCACCAAGTAATGATTTATTAGAGCAAGCAACATACGGTCTAGCAGAATGGTTCTATGAAGATATTAGGAAGGCGAATTACATTGCTAATCCAGGCTGTTATGCAACAGGAATATTACTTGCATTAGCTCCGTTATTTAATAATCATGTTCCTGTAAAATCAATAATTATTGATGCTAAATCGGGAGTATCTGGAGCAGGTAGGGGACTTAGTAGGGGAACCAATTTCTCTGAAGTGAATGATAATTTTAAAGTATATAAGGTTGGAACACATAAACATATACCAGAGGTTGAGCAGATTATTTCTTTACTAGATGGAAAGTCTCACACTATTCAAATGATGCCGCATCTTGTTCCGATGACGAGAGGAATTTTGTCTTCTATCTATATTGATTTAGATATAGAAACGACATATGACGAAATTTTTAATCTGTATCAGGATGCATATGGAAAACAACCATTTATAAGATTATGTGAGGAAGGTAAATATCCAGAAACTAAAAATGTATATGGGACTAACTTTTGCGATATAAGCATTTATCTTGATCAACGAACTAAAAGACTAATTATTTTTTCAGTTATTGACAATTTAATGAAGGGTGCAGCTGGGCAGGCTGTGCAAAATTTAAATATAATGATGGGTTGGGAGCAAGAACTAGGTTTAACTTATATACCTTGCTACCCGTGATAAGTAGGCAGGAGGAAATGACAATGATTTATAATATAGATGGTGTTGATTTTACCGAACTAAATGAAGGAAGTGTAACGTCACCAAAAGGTTTTAGGGCAACGGGGATTTATTGTGGTATTAGAAAGGTTAAGAAAGACTTAGGAATTATAATTTCTGATGTTCCAGCTGCAGCTGCAGCAGTATATACCACTAATCAGTTTCAAGCGGCACCACTTTTGATTACAAAGCAATCGTTATTAGCTTCCAAAACACAAAGGGCTATAATAGCTAATAGTGGTAATGCTAATGCTTTTACTGGGGAAAAAGGTCTTGAAGATGCAAAATCTATGAGGGATAGAGTAGCTGAAAATTTAAACCTACTTCCTACCGAAGTTACAGTTGCATCAACCGGAGTAATTGGAGAAAGATTACCAATCGATGTTATTATTGAGGGTATAGATTTAATTACTCAAGATATTGAGGTTGATGGTGGACTTAATTTCAGTGAAGCAATTATCACTACTGATACTACAATAAAGTCACTAGCAGTTGAATTGATAATAGATGATAAAAAAGTTACTATTGGCGGTACCTCCAAAGGTTCGGGAATGATTCATCCTAACATGGCAACAATGTTGGCGTTTGTCACCTCTGATGTAAATATTTCAAGTGATGCCTTACAACGTTTGTTAAAAGAAGTAACGGAGACTACTTTTAACATGATAACCGTAGATGGAGATACATCGACAAATGATATGCTGTTGGTTATGGCTAATGGTCTTGCTAACAATAATAAGCTAGACGAAAAACATCCTGAATGGGAAAAGTTTTATAAAGCATTTAATTATATATCCGAAGAATTGGCTAAGATGATTGCAAAAGATGGTGAAGGTGCTACTAAGTTAATAACTGTAACTGTAGACTGTGCGAAAAGCAAGGAGATGGCTCAGACAATAGCTAAGAAAATTGTTGGTAGTAACTTAGTCAAAACTGCAGTTTTTGGGTCTGATGCTAATTGGGGAAGATTGATTATGGCAATTGGAAATAGTGGATATCAAGTAGATGAGAATTGTTTAGACATCAGAATAGGTGAGGTTGACGTATTAAAGAATGGCAAAGTAACTTCCTTTGATGAGAATAATTTGACAGAGCAATTGAATGTAAAAGAGGTTAAGCTGTATGTTAATCTTAATCTAGGTGAAGAATCTGCCACGGCTTGGGGGTGTGACTTAACTTATGATTATGTGCGAATCAACGCGTCATATAGAAGTTAACAAAAGTAATAAGGTGAAAACAATGTATAATCAGATAGTTGTGATAAAAATAGGTGGAAGTATTATTGCTGAGTTACCTAAGTCATTCTATCAAGAAATACTATTTTTACTAAGCAAGGGTTGGTTTCCGGTTATTGTACACGGAGGGGGTCCTTCGATATCAAAGGTTTTATCGAGAATGGGAGTCCAATCTTCTTTTATTAATGGCTTACGTGTCACCGATTTGGAAACTTTAGATGTTGTTCAAATGGTGCTAAATGGTAAGGAAAATTCGGAAGTAGTTAAGGGTATTTTTAAAGCTGGCGGTAGAGCGATGGGGCTTAGTGGAATAGATGATGGAATGATAATAGCAGAACAACTAGATCCTATACTAGGGTACGTTGGCAATGTTAAAAAAATCACATTTCCATTGTTGAAATATTTTCAATCTTCAGGAACAATTCCGGTAATTAGCCCATTAGGGATTGATGAAAGTGGTCAAATTTTTAACATAAATGCTGATACAGTAGCTCAAGCAGTCGCTGTTAAATTACAAGCAAAAAAAATATTAATGGTTTCTGACATACCAGGAATTTATCATACTGAAAATGGTGAAAAGAAAATTCTGCACCTATTAACACCTGAAGATATTGAGGATTTAAAGTCTTCAAATCAAGTTACAAACGGAATGATACCTAAGGTAGAAGCAGCAGTTCATTGCTTAGAACAAGGGATTGATGATATTTACATCTTGGATGGAAGAGAAGAAGGGGTATTAAGTAAAATATACAATGAACAATTGGTAGGGACCAAAATATACAGGTCTGAGGTGGTATGATGAGTTCGCTTTTTCCTAATTATCCAAAAGGAATGATACGCCCTGTAAGGGGTGAAGGAAGTTGGATTTTTGATGAGTATGACAATAAATATTTAGATTTTACTTCTGGAATAGGTGTATGCCAACTCGGACATGTACATGAAACAGTAAAAAATGATGTTATAAAACAGCTTAACACACTATGGCATACATCTAATCTATTCACTATTACACCGCAGGAGGAGTTAGCTAATAAACTAACGGAATTGAGCGGATTGGATAATGTGTTCTTTGCAAATAGTGGTGCGGAGGCTAATGAGGCTGCTATTAAGCTGGCAAGAAGATATCAGCAAAAGGTAAAGAATAATAGTAGGTTTCAGATAATTACCTTTAACCAATCCTTTCACGGACGAACCTTAGCTACATTAACTGCAACAGGGCAAGAAAAAGTAAAGGAAGGTTTTTCGCCTTTACCAGAAGGGTTTATAACTGTTCCTTACGGAGATATTAAAGCTTTAAAAGAAGCAATAACTGATCAAACGGCAGCGATAATGTTAGAGGCTATCCAAGGAGAAGGTGGAATTAACCCAGCAGATTCAGCATGGTTAATAGAAGTAGAAAGACTGGCGTCGGAGAAAGACATATTACTTATCATTGATGAAGTGCAAACGGGTATTGGTCGTACAGGTAAATGGTTTGGGTTTCAACATTATCCAATCATGCCTGATGTAATAACCTTGGCTAAAGGTTTAGGTAATGGAATTCCAATCGGTGCAATGCTTGCGAATAGTAAAGTAAGAGAAGCGTTTGCGCTGGGAAGTCACGGATCCACATTTGGCGGTAATTTTATTTCAACAACTGCAGCTTTATCGACTATTAAAGTCATTGAGCTAGAAAAAATATTGCAAAATGTTGTAGCAATGGAAACCTACTTATTTTCCAAACTTAATGAGATTCTATCTGTATATCCTAATCTTAAAGAGATTAGAGGAAAGGGGTTAATGATTGGTATTGAATGGGATAAACCAGTAGCACAGCTAGTTCAATTATGTAAAGACGAAGGTTTGCTAGTACTTGTAGCTGGGCCAAACGTATTAAGGTTATTGCCGCCTTTAAATATTACAAAGGACGAATTAGATTACGGAATTGATAGGTTTAAGTATTGCGTTGATAGATGGACTGAAAAATAAATAGATTGAAAAAGGGGAGAAAAACTATGCTCAGCGAACCCATGGGTACAATTAATATTTTTAAAGGAAGAAATTTTCTAACGTTATTAGATTATAGTAAGACCGAGATTGAACAATTAATAATGTTAGGGCTAGATATTAAGAAGAAGAAAAAGAACAATATATTATATCAGCCACTCAAGGGTAAGACGTTAGGAATGATTTTTGAGAAGGCGTCTACCAGAACAAGAGTATCTTTTGAGGTTGGGATGTTTCACTTAGGTGGTCATGCTTTATATCTCAACAATAACGATTTGCAATTAAAACGTGGAGAAACAATGGCGGATACAGCAAAGGTACTTTCGCGTTATGTTGATGGAATCTTATTGAGAACAAATGATCAAGATAAGCTAATTGAGATGGCAAAAAACTCAACGGTACCAATTATAAATGGTCTTTCGGATTTATACCATCCAACCCAAGCAATAGCAGACATGATGACGGTTTACGAAGAAAAAGGCAAGTGGGAAGGTATTAAATTGACTTATGTTGGTGATGGTAATAATGTAGCTCATTCACTGATGATTGTTGGTGCTAAGTTGGGAATGAATGTTGTTGTAGCTTGTCCGAAAGGATATGAACCTAACGAGCAGATTTACGATAAGGCAAAAAAATCTGCGAATGAACATGGTGCCCAATTAGAAGTCACGTCGGACGTGGATCAGGCAGTTCAACAAGCGGATGTAATTTATACGGATGTATGGGCAAGCATGGGGCAAGAGGAGGAAAACCAAATACGATTAAAGAAATTTGAGGGTTATCAAATCAACCAGAGACTGACTCAGATGGCAAAAAAGGATTATATATTCATGCATTGTCTTCCAGCCCACCGCGAAGAGGAAGTAACTGCTGAAGTAATAGACGGACCGAATTCGGTAGTTTTCGATGAAGCTGAGAACAGATTACATGCTCACAAAGCTATATTAACAGCACTTATGACATAACATTTTAACTAAAGACTATAAAGATTAAGTCTTAATTTTAGGGCTGTAATGTATAAAAATACCCAATATAGAATAATTATAAACTATAAAACATTATGAATGTAGAAATGGAGATTTAGATATGGGAAGAGAAAAGATTGTTTTAGCATATTCAGGAGGGCTAGATACTTCTGTGGCTATTAAATGGCTTCAGGAAAGTTATAATTATGATGTAATTGCCGTGGCTATTGATGTCGGTGAAGGTAAAGACTTAGATTTCGTTAAAAACAAAGCTATTCAGGTAGGAGCAATAGAGTCACATGTAATAGATGCAAAAGATATGTTTGCGGAAGAGTATATTCTTCCTGCTTTAATGGCAAATGCGATGTATGAAGGAAAATATCCAGTAGTATCAGCTCTTTCACGACCATTAATAGCCAAACTGTTGGTTGATATAGCAAATAAAGAAGGTGCTATAGCTATAGCACATGGTTGTACTGGTAAGGGTAATGACCAAGTTAGATTCGATGTATCAATTGCTGCCTTAGCACCTGATATTAAAATAATTGCCCCTGTTAGAGAATGGGGAATGAGTAGGGATGAAGAGATAGAATATGCTGAGAAAAACGGCATTCCTATTCCTGTGCAAAAAGATAAACCTTATAGTATTGACCAAAACATGTGGGGAAGAGCTTGTGAGGCTGGAGTGTTGGAGGATCCTTGGGTAGAACCTCCTGAGGAAGCATATGAATTAACAGCTTCTATTAAGAATGCACCAGATGAGCCTGAAGAAATAGAGATTACTTTTTTGGAGGGTAAGCCAGTAGCAATTAATGGTAAAGCAATGACCCTTTCAGATATGATCTTAGAATTAAATAAAATTGCAGGTAAACATGGCATAGGAAGACTTGATTTAATTGAAAATCGTCTCGTAGGAATAAAGTCTAGAGAAGTATATGAGATTCCAGCAGCAGCTGTTTTAATTAGTGCGCATCAGGCATTGGAAATCCTTGTACAGCCTAGAGAAATTACTCATTTTAAACCAATTATTGAACAAAAGATGGCAAATATGATTTACGAGGGATTATGGTATTCTCCTCTAATGGACGGTTTACTTGCCTTTGTTAAAGAGACTCAAAAAATGGTGTCGGGAGATGTAAGATTAAAATTATTTAAAGGACACGCTACTGTTGTGGGAAGAAAATCAAAGAACTCTCTCTATTCATATAAATTAGCTACTTATGATAGTAGCGACGAGTTTGATCATAAAGCTGCAGTTGGTTTCATTAAGTTGTGGGGACTTCAAACAAAGACATATGCTGAAGTTAAAAGAGGACAAGAGAATGAGTAAAGGCAAACCATGGGGTGGGCGCTTTACAAAAGCTACTAATCAGTTAGTTGAGGAGTATACTGCTTCTATCGGGTTTGATTATAAATTAGCTAAAGAGGATATTCAAGGAAGTATAGCCCATGCAACTATGCTAGGTAGTAAAGGTATAATAACAGATAAGGAAGTTGAATTAATAGTTAATGGATTAAAGGAAATTGAGCTTGAGATTTCGCGGGGTCATTTTAAATATTCAGTAGCTTTAGAAGATATTCATATGAATATCGAGAAAAGATTAATTGATTTAATCGGATCTGTTGGGGGGAAGCTGCATACTGCAAGAAGCCGCAACGATCAAGTAGCTTTGGATATGCACATCTATTTAAAGAAAAATGTAAAAAATATAGCTAATAATTTATCTGAGCTAATAGAAGTTTTTATTGAAAAGGCGGAACAAAACTTAGATGTAGTTATGCCTGGTTATACACATTTGCAAAGGGCACAACCGATTTTATTTTCGCATCATCTAATGGCTTATGCATCTATGTTTTTAAGAGATTTAGAAAGATTGAATGATAGTTGGAAGCGTATAGACATAATGCCATTAGGAGCAGGTGCTTTAGCAGGGACAACTTTTTCTATTGATCGAAAACAGGTAGCAGATTTATTAGGTTTTGATAAAATTTACACAAATAGTATGGATGCCGTTAGTGATCGAGATTATATTGCTGAATTTCTATTTAATTCATCACTAATTATGATGCACCTATCACGATTATCTGAAGAGTTAATTCTCTGGATGAGTAGTGAATTTCAATATGTGGAGTTAGACGATGCTTATTGCACTGGAAGTAGCATCATGCCACAAAAGAAAAATCCCGATGTTGCTGAGTTAGTAAGAGGGAAGACTGGGCGTGTTTATGGTAATTTAATATCTTTATTAACAACCTTAAAGGGTCTACCAATGACTTACAATAAGGATATGCAGGAAGATAAGGAAGGAATGTTTGATACAATCCAAACGCTAGAGGGGGCATTAACCTTAGTTGCGGGGATGGTGCAAACAATGGTAGTTAATAAAGAGAGAATGTTACAATCGGTTAAAAATGATTTTTCTAATGCAACGGATTATGCTGATTATCTTGTTAGAAAAGGAATACCATTTCGAGAGGCCCATGAAATTGTGGGTAAGACTGTTTTATATTGTATTGAAGCAAAAAAATATTTACTAGATTTGACTATTGAAGAATATCAAAATTTTTCTACTAAAGTAGAAGAAGATATTTATAATCAACTGCTCCCAGAGAATGTTGTAAATGCAAGAATATCCTATGGTGGAACAGGAAGGGAATCTGTAGTAAAAGGTATCAATGAAGCAAAGGATGAATTAAGTAGACTAAAAGGATTGTCAATTTATTAAAATAAGAGGTAAAATATAATTGAAATATATTATATTTTATTTTTTTAATTAATTATAACTGGTAATGGAGGTTTGAAAATGAAAACTAAAGATATGATATATGTTGCCTTATTTGCTGGAATTGTTGCAGCACTAGGAATTATGCCCCCTATTCCTTTACCATTTGGGGTTCCGATTACTTTGCAATCTTTTGGAGTAATGCTTGCTGGAGCAATTTTAGGTGCTAGGTTAGGAGCATATAGTTTACTGATTTTTGTGCTTCTAGTAGCAGTTGGATCACCTGTATTGAGTGGTGGAAGAGGAGGCATCGGGTTTTTATTTGGACCAACAGGGGGATACATATTAAGTTGGCCTTTGGCTGCTTTTATAATAGGGTTTCTTATTGAGAGGTTTTGGAATAGTTTAAGCGTAACTAAGGTGTTTATTATTAATATAGTTGGGGGTATTCTTGTAGTATATGCTATAGGACTTAGTTATTTTATATTTATTACTGATGTTGATTTTACTACTGCATTGCTTGGGAATATGTTATTTATACCTGGGGATTTACTTAAGGCTTATTTAGCTGCCTGGATTGCGATAAAGATAAAAAAGTCATATCCGCTTATTCATAGATAGCTACTATGGACTAAAATTAAAGGGGAACTGCTAACGATGAGTGATTTGCCGCTAGGGACAAGAGGGGATCTCCATGATATTACCCTTCTAAAAAGGAAACAAGAAAAAAATAAATTAAAGCCTATAATTATAGTTACTTTGATAGTTGTTTTGTGGGGAGGGTTATTTTATTTAGGGTACTGGTATACGAACCATATGAATATTAAAAATTGGGCATATATTGATTCGAGAATAGAAGAAGAGGTTAACGAGTTGCGGCCTAAAATTGATGAAGTACATATGGGGCTAGTTGAAATCAATGAAGAGTTATTAAGAATTAATCAAGAATTAGCAATAACAACCGATCTTTTATATGGAACGGATACAAATAAATTGGTACTCCAACAACGTATCGATGAGTTGAACCTGCAGTTAAATGAATTACAGGCTTCAATCGAGAGGTTAAGAGATGCAGCGACTAATTAGAATTATTAGTTTGTTTTCTATTTTACTTCTAGCTCCTATTATAGGGGTTTCGACTGCTTATTACTTAACAGACCAAACAGACGATTCCAAAATCTCTGCTTTTTATGATTTAAATAATGAACTAGATGTAATTAATCAAGAGATAGAAATATCAATGGATGATTTAAAGGAGCTACAAACAAAAACGAATAACCTGTTTGTTGATGCTTCTACTGATAGTAACGATTATCAGTTACAAATTAATAATATCAACCAATTTATATCTTCTAGTAAAACACAAAAAGAGCAATCTGATATTGTACTTGAACAAACCTTATCTAACTTACTTGGTGACCCAATTGAAAATCATGATGGGGTCAATTCATCAATTAAAATATATACATTAGAGGGAATTGATTATCGAGGCTATATGGCCAAAATATCCCCTCATACTTCGGAAGCTCTAAAGATAGTTTTGGCTGGTGATCAATTAGCAAGTAATGGTGAAAAAACTAGTGATGCAGCAGAGAGATCTGGAGGTATATTAGCAGTAAATGCGGGTGGTTTTTGGTATAATTCAACAACTAAAAAAATAGCTCCAGTTGGGACAACTGTTGTTGACGGTGTAATTAAGCAGTTTTCACTTGAGGAATCGTTAACGTTCGTTGGTTTTAATAATGATGGAAAGTTGGTAGGGAAAAGATACACAACTAAGGAAGAAATTTATGCGGATAATATTCTGCAAGGGGCTAGTTTTAAACCGATTTTATTACAGGATGGGAAAAAAGTGAAGATACCATCTCTTTGGGCAAACACAAAACATCCAAGAACAATAATTGGTAGTTTTTCAAATGATGATATACTAATTATTGTTATTGATGGACGAAGAACTGGCTGGAGTAGTGGTGTAACCTTAGAGGAAGTTCAAGATAAATTATTAAGCTTTAAAATAAAGAACGCATATAATTTAGACGGTGGTGGCTCAAGTGCTATCTACTATGATGGAAATATATTAAATAGACCATCAGATGGAAAGGAACGGTTAGTAACCACTAATTTAGTTGTGCTGCCATAAATTGAATTGCTTTGCATTATACCAAATTAAGGGATTTTATAAAATAAAGAAACTTTTATGTCTAAAAACAGTAAAAGATTATGACACTAAAAATCGTCATAATCTTTTATTTTTCCCCGGGAAATATTTTTATTGTCATAAAATAATATAATTTGTTAACTTACAAATATTACATTATATTTTTAGAGGATTTAAGTGACATCTGTCGAAATTTAATATATTCTTTAAACATAAGAGAAAATTGACAGAAAGAGTATTATGTTGACTAATCATCAGAATTAACAACATAGAAGGTGGATTAAAATAATGATAGAAATGTACGATGTTTGGAAAATGTATCCTAATGGTGTATTAGCACTTAATGGTTTAAATATAAAAATTAATAGAGGTGATTTTGTATATTTAGTCGGACCAAGTGGCGCTGGGAAATCTACCTTTATTAAATTAATATACCGAGAAGAACGCCCTACCAAAGGGCAAATTTTTGTCAATGGATTAAACCTAGAGAGAATAAAGGAGAAAAAAGTTCCGCTTTTAAGAAGAAACATAGGGATTGTTTTTCAAGATTATCGATTATTGCCTAAACTTACTGTTTTTGAGAATATCTCTTTTGCAATGGAAGTAATTGAAGAGACAACTAAATCTATTAAAAAGAGAGTTCCAGAGGTTTTGGAATTAGTAGGGTTAAAAGATAAAATGAATTCCTTTCCAAATCAACTTTCTGGAGGAGAGCAACAAAGAATTGCAATTGCACGAGCTTTAGTTAATAATCCAGCAGTTCTTATTGCCGATGAGCCTACAGGAAATCTTGACCCATCAAACTCTTGGGAGATAATGGAGGTTTTAGAGAAGGTTAACTTTAATGGAACAACGATTGTAATGGCCACTCACAACAAAGAAATAGTGAATACGATTAAAAAAAGGGTAATTGCAATTGAGCGTGGGAAAGTAGTACGGGATGAATTTAGGGGCGGTTATGGCTATGCGTAAAGGGAGAATACGAAGACATCTAAAAGAAGGCGTAAAGAATATTGTTAGGAATGGCTCTATGACTTTATCCGCTATAAGTGCTGTAGCAGTTACACTTGTTATATTAGGAATAGTCCTTGTTCTAGCCATGAATGTTAATCACTTAGTTGATGCTATAGAAAATCAAGTAGAAATAATTGTTGAGCTAGATTCAACGGTTAGTGATGCTAGAATTAATATAATTGAGAATGAGATTAAAAATATTGATGGGGTTAAAGCTATCAATTTTGTATCGAAGGAAGAAGGACTTGAAGAGCTTAAAACAAGACTAGGGGATCAAGCATACCTATTGGTAGGATTAGAGGATGAAAACCCTTTGTATGACATGCTTATTGTACAGGCCTTTAACCCCTTGGATATCAGCTTGATTGCCAATGAAATAAGTGAAATTGATGATGTAATAAGTGTGGATTATGGTCAAGGTACGGTAGAAAAGTTATTTACAATTACAAAATGGATTAGGAATATTGGTATAATATTTATAGTTGGATTGGCTTTTACAGCAATGTTTTTAATATCAAACACTATTAAAATAACAATAAATAATAGAAGAAAAGAAATTGAATTGATGAAACTAGTAGGGGCAAGTAATTGGTTTATAAGATGGCCTTTCTTTGTAGAGGGGCTTTTACTAGGGGTATTAGGTTCGATTATGCCAATTATATTAATAATTCTGGGTTATAAGTTTATTTTGGATAAGTTAAGTTCTGAGTTTACGCTTGCGTTTTTTGAGTTATTACCTTTATATCCATTGTCATTGCAAGTAGCGTTATTGCTCATTGGGATTGGAGCTTTTATCGGAATCTGGGGAAGTCTTACTTCTGTTCGTCGTTTTTTAAAAATTTAAGAATTAGTTTAATAGATTACATGATTCGTCGGTATATTTCTTGGAGGGAAGGGGGAAAAACATGAGTAAAAGAAAAAGTCTATATATATTAATAATATTTGCACTGGTATTTTCATTTCTGGTTCCTCCTTTTGAAGTAAGTGCTGAAAGCGAATGGGATAAATTAGATAGAGAAATTCAAGAACTTCAAAAACAGAAAGAGGAAGCAGCTAGGGCTTCAAATGCACTAAAACAGGAAATTAGCAAAGTTCAAACGGATAAGAAAACAATTGAAAAAGATTTAGTAAAGATTAATGCTGAGATTAAAGAAGCAGAGAATAAGCTGTTTGCATTGGAAAAAGAATTAGCAGATGTTACTAATCAAGCAAAAGCTGCCGCGGACGAGTTAGAAGAGGCTGTTAAAAGAGTAGATGAAAGAGATGCTTTATTAAAATCAAGGGTAAGACTAATGTATAAAAACGGTTCCGTAGATTACATAGAAGTTTTACTTAGTTCTACTAGTTTCACTGATTTTCTTCAAAGATTTAGTGCCTTGAAAAAAATTGTTGAATCAGATAAAAATATATTAACTGCTAATATTAATGATAAAAATATTATCGAAGAGAAGAAAAACGAGATAGATACGTATTTAGTAAGTTTAGAGGAATTATTCACTGAAACTGAGGAGTTAAAAGCGTCCTTGAGAGTTAGCGAAGAGAAAAGAATGTTTGAAATGGCATCATTAGATGATAAAGAGGAGCAGCTAAAGGAAGCTAATCTTGAAGAGGAACGAATTATTAGCGAACTGGCTTTAGCTCAATCAAAGAAAATAAATGAGAAAAGTTTATTAGAATTTGCTGGGGGTAAATTTACATGGCCTGTACCTGAAAGCAGAAGGATAACATCAGATTATGGATTAAGAATTGATCCGTTCACAGGTGCGAGGGTAGGACATACAGGTATTGATATTGGTCACGCTCCAAATAAATCATCATTATATGGTGCTGATATTGTAGCAGCAGCTGACGGCGTAGTCATTGTTGCTTCTTATGTTAACGGTTATGGTAATACAGTTATGATTGATCATGGTAGTGGGTTATGGACACTATATGCACATATAAGAAATGGCGGAATTAAAGTTAAAGTAGGGGAAGCTGTCGTAAAAGGAGAAAAAATTGCCGAAGTAGGCACTACAGGAAGATCAACAGGACCGCACCTCCATTTTGAGGTAAGGTTGAATAATGTACCAGTTAATCCATGGAATTACTTAAAATAAAAGGGTTCGATAATAAATGTTGGGGTATTGGGAAAATACAATGCTCTAACATTTATTTTTTTGCAAAAAAATATAGAGCAAAAGTAAAATCTCTTATAAAATGAAGTCACAACACAAACATTTTAGGAGGTTTTACTATGCTCTTATCCAATTATACCGAAGATTTGCTTGAATTAGAAGACGTTATTGTCAACAAAGTTGAAAATATTAATAACGAGAAACACATTTATATTAAAATGAAAAAAAGACCCCATATTTGTCCATCCTGTGGTATCGAGAGTTCGAATGTACATGACTATAGGTATCAAATTGTTAAGGACATACCCATATTAAATAAATTTACTTATATCCACCTTCAAAAGCGAAGATATGTTTGCCCTTACTGTGATAAGCGTTTTTATGAAAGCAATAACTTTTTACCTAAGTATCATCGCTTTACTAATAGGTTATATGCATTCATGGTTTCAGAGTTTCATAGTACTCATTCAATGAAAAGCATTTCTACACGCTGCAATACTTCGCAAACCACTGTTGCCAGAATCTTTGATAATATTAATCATTCACTCACTTCTCTACCAGAAGTACTTTCAATAGATGAGTTTAAGGGTAATGCTGGCGGAGAAAAGTTTCAATGTATATTGACAAATCCTAAAGCTAAAAAAGTACTAGACATACTCCCGAATAGAAAGTCAGAAGATCTATACCATTATTTTTCTAATTTTAAAGATAGGAATAACGTTAAATATTTTGTTACAGATATGAATAAAACCTATAGAGATCTTGCTATCACTTGTTTTAAAAACGCTACTATCATTGCTGATAAATATCATGTTGTAAGACAGGTTACCTGGGCTTTTGAAAATGTAAGAAAAGAGGAACAGAAGAAATTTAATACAGGTAGAAGAAAATATTTTAAACGAAGCAGGACCCTACTCTTAAAAAGATTTGATAACTTGACTGAGGAACAACGTATTCAAGTTGAAAACATGCTTTCACTTTCAGAGAGAATGAGGAATGCTTACATGCTTAAAGAAAGGTTTTATGACTTCATGAAAAGTCCAGATGTCTATGAGGCAAAGAAACGGCTCTCAGAGTGGCATCTTCTAGTTGGAGTTTCTAACTTACCTGAATTCAATTCTTGCTTTGAAACCTTTGTAAGGTGGCAACCATTTATTTTAAATGCATTTACATGTCCATACACCAACGGTTATACAGAAGGAGTAAATAATAAGATTAAGGTTCTAAAACGTAATTCTTATGGGGTAAAAAACTTTAAAAGGTTTAGAAATAGAATTTTGTATATGATGTCAGCTTAAAAATATAAAAACCTAGGAGAAAGATTTTCTCTTTCTCCTAAGTAATAGTGATTTCTTTTTTTAAGGCTGTACCCCAACATTTGACATAGAGCCAATAAAAGACGATATAGAAATATATCGTCTTTTATTTTAAGTAACACGCTATTAATATTAATTATTGTTAAGCTCTAGGTATTCGTCGTATGACATTTTCTTGTCTATTATCCCATTTGGGGTGATTTCTATAATACGATTAGCGATAGTCTGCACAAATTCATGGTCATGGGATGCAAAGATGATTGTCCCAGAAAAATTAATCAATCCATCATTAAGTGCCGTGATAGACTCAAGATCTAAATGGTTCGTCGGCTCATCTAGTAAAAGAACATTGGCATTACTTAGCATCATCTTGGAAAGCATACAACGGACTCTTTCACCACCAGACAAGACTTTTGCCTCTTTAAGAGCTTCTTCGCCAGAAAATAGCAATCTAGCCAAAAAGCCTCTAATATAGTTTTCTCCTTTTTCATCTGAAAACTGACGCATCCAATCGATTAAATTAAGTTCTACATTATTAAAGAAACTTTCATTATCTTTTGGGAGATAGGCTTGGGATGTAGTAACACCCCATTTGAATTCACCACTATCGGCTTTAAGCTCGCCCATCAAGATCCTAAATAAGGCAGTTTTTGCTTGTTCATCAGAACCTACAAGAGCAACCTTATCTCCTTTATCAAGTCTAAAGCTGATACTATTCAATAGCTTATTGCCGTCTATAGTTTTAGTTAGACTTTCAACTGTTAAAAGCTCATTGCCTGCTTCTCTCTCAGGCTTGAAGCCTATATAAGGATATTTCCTTGAGGAAGGCTCGATATCTTCTATGGTTAGCTTTTCCAATTGTTTTTTTCGAGAGGTAGCTTGCTTTGATTTGGAAGCATTTGCGCTGAAACGAGCAATGAAATCCTGCAAATCTTTTTTCTTTTCCTCTGCTTTTTTGTTTTGATCACGCTGCATTTGTAGTGCTAACTGGCTTGAATGATACCAAAAATCATAATTACCAACGTGAATTTTTATTTTACCAAAATCAACGTCTGCTATGTGCGTACATACTTTATTAAGAAAATGTCTATCGTGGGAAACCACTATTACTGTGCTTTCAAAATCCAATAGAAAATTTTCTAACCAAGATATAGCTTTTATGTCAAGATGGTTGGTCGGCTCATCAAGTAGTAAAATGTGTGGTTCCCCAAATAAGGCTTGGGCCAACAAAACCTTAACCTTTTCATCTCCATTTAATTCTTTCATGAGCTTATGGTGTAAACGTTCCTCAATGCCCAGTCCTGCTAAAAGCGAGGCGGCTTCAGGTTCTGCCTCCCAGCCGTTTAGCTCTGCAAATTCACATTCTAATTCTGAAGCTTTTATTCCATCTTCATCAGAGAAATCTGATTTTGCATAGATAATATCTTTTTCTTTCATAATTTCGAAAAGTCTTGCGTGTCCCATGATGACAGTTTGTAGCACTTCGTGTTCATCAAATTCAAAATGATTTTGCTTTAAGACTGCAAGTCTTTCGCCGGGTGTAATATTGATTTCACCTGTGTTTGGTTCAATTTCTCCAGAAAGTATTTTTAAAAACGTGGATTTTCCGGCTCCATTGGCACCAATTAAGCCGTAGCAGTTTCCAGAAGTAAATTTAATATTTACATTCTCAAATAATTTACGCCCACCGTATCTTAAACCCACATTACTTGTACTAATCAATAGTAAAACCGCCCTTTAGTTAATATTTTCTATTTTAAAACAACTTAATAATTATAGCACATTGCGGTTAGGTAATCTATTCAACATTTTGACGATATAGAAATATATCGTTTTTTATTTATTTAGTTTACTGCTTTTTTTAAAAATAGTATAATATTCAGTACATGCTTTTCATATAATGAGAGTATGAGAATGAAAGGGTGACAGCATCTATGAATCTTAATTGGAGAAAATTAACATTTATTATTATTATAACTATTTTTTTAAGTAGTTATTTGACGTATTCTATTACAAAAGAAACTGATTTATCTGTAATAGATAATAATCAGGAAAATCAAGTGCAAGAACCCGATAACTTAGATAAATTAATTGAAACATACAATAAGATTCAAGGTCAGTATATAGAAAGCACCACTTCTGAGGAATTAATCGACGGTGCTATTCAAGGGATGATTAATTCTTTAGGAGATAGACATTCAAGCTATATGGATGCTGAAGAAGCTAAACAATTCTATACCCCCTTAGATGATTCTTTTGAGGGTATTGGTGCAGAAGTAACGATGGAAAATGGTAAGGTTACAATTGTAGCACCGATTAAGGGAAGCCCGTCCGAAAAGGCTGGAATTCAACCAAGAGATCAAATTATTAAAGTAAATGGAGAGTCCTTAGAGGGATTAACTTTATATGAGGCAGTTAATAAAATTAGAGGGCCTAAAGGTACAGAGGCTTTATTAGAGGTTATTAGACCAAGTCTTACGGAGTCTGTTACTATATCGGTAATAAGAGACAAGATCCCAAATATTACTGTCTATTCAGAAACAATTTCGACTAGGGAAGGCCTAGTAGGGAAAATAGAGATATCTAATTTTGGTGAGAATACAGTTAAAGAATTTAGTGCTGCACTAAAGAGTATGGAAGATAATAATATAGAAGGACTTATTTTAGATTTACGTGGAAATCCGGGTGGCTATCTTCAGAGTGTTTTGGATATAGGAGATCTCTTAATACCAAATAATGGTATAATAGTTCAAATAGAAGATAAAGCGAAGGTTAATACTACTTATACATCAAAATTGGAAATGGCAAAATATCCAGTGGTTACACTTATTGATAAAGGCTCAGCAAGTGCTTCTGAAATTTTAGCAGCAGCTTTACAGGAAGCTGGAGACTACCCAGTGGTAGGAGAAAATTCCTATGGAAAGGGTACAGTTCAGAATGTATACGAGCTTGATGATGGAAGTAATATTAAATTAACGATAGCAAAATGGTTAACCCCAGACGGTAATTGGATAAATGAAAAAGGGGTAAAACCTGATATAGAAGTATCACTGCCTAGTTACTATGAATCGATGTCATTTCCCGAAGATGTTAATTTGAAATATGACGACAATAGTATTCATGTGAAAAATTTACAGCTTATATTAAATGGACTTGGATATAATCCAAAAAGAGAAGATGGTTTTTTCGATAAAAATACTGAGGTAGCAGTAAAAGCTTTTCAGAAAGCACAGGGACTAAACATAACAGGAATTGTTGACACAAGAACTGGAAATGAATTGCAAAACAAGATAGTAGAAAAAATAAAAAATCCTGCTAGTGATTCACAGCTTCAAGTAGCAATTGAGACATTGTTGGAATTGATAAATTAAGCAGGATAATCACTAGTATTTAGCGAATTAATAACACTAGCAAATTAGGATTATTTTAGTAATTTAATTACTAGGCATCCTTTTTAGCAAGTGTTATTTTATATTAGCCCAAAAGGTATCTCCAGTTGTAAAGGTGGCGAATTGTATATAGATGAGTATATTTATTGATATATTAAAAGAAATTCTATTTCAGATTCCTAATTTATTTTTACATCCGATGTTATATGTGGGAATTATTATATTAATATTGTTATATAGACGACAAATTGTTTTGGAAAGAAAACTTTTCAATTCTCGAATTCACTATTTGACGTATGAGGTTATTACCTCTCTTGGTATCGGAATATTAGCTGGGGTAGTAGCTTCAGTTTTTATTATTACTCTAGGTATCGTAATTCACCCCGAAGAAATGTGGTTGGTTTGGGGAATTTCTTTGTTTTTAATTCTTTTTAATATTCGTTTTCTATGTCTATCCTACGCAACAGGATTATTAGGGGTAGTAGCAGGGATATTACAACTTATAAATATTACAAGTACAAATCTGATATTAGATTTAATTATTAGCATACACATACCTTCATTAATCGCTATAGTTGCTCTTCTGCACTTAATAGAGGCGATTCTAATTAGGGTACAGGCTTCAAAACAGGCAACCCCAATGTTTATCGAAACAAAAAGAGGGAAGCTTGCAGGGGCTTTTCATATTCAATCTTATTGGCTGTTACCTTTATTTTTAGTTGTAGCTACTGGTGAGACTGATGGAATCAATATATCTTGGTCTTGGTGGCCATTAATAGGTGGAGGAATGGGAATATCTATAATTCCAATACCTGCAATAATTGGTTACAATGATATTACTTCTGTCTATTCTCCGTATAAAAAAAGCAGGAATGCTTCAAATTACTTACTTATTTATAGTTTGATTTTATTAGCAATGGCATTTGTTGTTGAGGTGTATGTTGATTATCAAGTTTTTGCCGCATTATTTGCTGGTTTTGCGCATGAGGCAATTCACTTTATTGGTAAACGTAAAGAGAAGAATTTGCCTTTAAAATATGTTCACCCCAGTGAAGGATTAATGGTATTTTCTGTATTACCTGGAAGCATAGCTTCAAGGATGGGGATAAAAGCTGGAGAAGTAATTCTTAAAATTAATGGTATTCAAGTAAATAGCAAAGAGGAGTTATATTATGCTCTGCAGCAGCAGTCTACTTTCGTTAAATTAGAAATAATAAATTTAAATGGAGAAATAAAATTAACGAATCATTCAATTTATTCTGGTGAACATCATCAATTAGGTATAATTTTAGCACCCGATGAGGATGCACAGTATTATATTAGGGTTAACAATATAAATTTAGTTCAACTTACGATGCAGAAAGTGAAAAAAATTTACCGAGGAGCATAGAATACTAGCAAATTATAATATGCTAAAAAGTGCTAATTATGAACTTTGTTTGAAACTGTTGCGCCAGAACAATTAAGTGGTTATAATTTATATTGGGAAATTAAATAGTTGCCATGACCTATAAGTGTTGGCGCACTTATAGGCTCATGCGGGTGGGATTAGCACCTACACTAGAGACAGTAGTCTCCATAGCAACAATGTTATTATTATATATTATAATTGAGACTTTCTCAATTAACTATAGATAACATTTGTGCATGTGTAGGATAATCCTACACATGCACTTTTTAATTTCCCGGCAATATTTACCTATATGCAGCTTTAAAGCTAGGAGGGAAATAGATAGTTGGGGCCAGCAAATAACTTGCTAGATGAAAGCGAAGAATATACAACAGAAGTTGTTTTTTATAGACTTACTAAAGATGGATACGAGGCGGTCAAGCTATCATCTAAACTGGATATAGTAGGAGTAAATTTTTTTAATCCAAGGTTAATTTTACTTGAATTTAACATGTCAGATATTTTCTGTTATGAAGTAAAGAGAACTAAAAAAAATCAAGAAGTATAGGGTTAATTATGGGGTATATTTATATAGAGAGACTAATAAGTTTTATACTTATGTCTCTTTTTTATTTAAGTTAAAATAAGCAATAATAACCATAATTTTCTAAGAACATTTGTTCTTGTGCAAAAAAACATATTTATGATATAATTTTTTAGGAAGTTAATAATTTTTCTAGATATGACGGCATTATTAGAAGGAGTAGAACCATGAAACAGGACTTTCAGCTTCAATCAGAATATACACCTCAAGGTGATCAACCAAAGGCAATAGAGTCCTTGCTCAATGGTATATATAGTAATAAAAAGCATCAAGTCTTATTAGGGGCGACTGGAACGGGAAAAACTTTTACAATTGCTAATGTTATTGCCAAGCTAAATAGACCTACATTAGTAATTGCTCATAATAAAACTTTGGCGGCACAATTGACGAGTGAATTCAAAGGTTATTTTCCTAATAACGCAGTTGAGTATTTTGTGAGTTATTATGATTATTATCAGCCTGAAGCTTATATACCACATACAGATACATATATTGAGAAAGATTCTAGCATCAATGATGAGATTGATAAATTACGCCATTCAGCTACAAGTTCTGTAATCGAAAGAAATGATGTTATTGTAGTATCAAGTGTATCAAGCATCTACGGGTTAGGTTCGCCAAAAGAGTATCGTGAGCTTGTGCTCTCTTTAAGGGTGGGAATGGAGAGGGATAGAAATCAAGTTTTAAGAAAGTTGATAGATATTCAATATCAAAGAAATGATTATAATTTCGTTCGAGGGACGTTTCGTGTAAATGGAGATGTTATAGAAATATTCCCTGCATCAAGAAGCGAACAGGCAGTGCGCGTGGAGTTTTTTGGAGACGAGATTGAACGTATTCGTGAAATAGATGTTTTAACTGGAGAGGTTATTGGAGACAGGAGTCATATTGCCATATTTCCTGCATCACACTTTGTTACAAAGGAAGATAATCTAAGAAGAGCAATAAAAGATATCGAATTGGAACTAGGAAGTAGATTAGATGAATTGAGAGGTCGGGGTAAATTATTAGAGGCTCAAAGGTTAGAACAGAGGACAAGATATGACATTGAAATGATGTCAGAAGTAGGTTTCTGTTCTGGGATTGAAAATTATTCAAGACATATGGAGGGTAGGCCACCAGGATCTACTCCTAGCACATTACTAGATTATTTTCCTAAGGACTTCTTAATAGTAATTGATGAGTCGCATGTAACGATTCCTCAAATAAGGGGTATGTATAATGGGGACCAGGCTAGAAAGCAGGTTCTTGTAGACCATGGGTTTCGCTTACCTTCTGCGATGGATAATAGACCACTGAAGTTTGATGAATTTGAAAAACATGTTCAACAGATTCTCTATATATCAGCTACGCCCGGACCGTATGAGCTTGAGCTTGCACCAGAGGTAATCGAACAAATTATTCGGCCTACAGGATTAATTGACCCCGAAATCGAAGTCCGACAAATAAAGGGTCAAATCGATAACCTGATAGGGGAAATTAATCAAAGAGTTAAAATGAAAGAAAGAGTTTTAATTACCACACTAACAAAGAAAATGTCCGAAGATTTAACTAACTATCTAAAGGAAGTAGGGATAAAGGTTAAATATCTTCACTCCGATATAAAAACATTAGAAAGAATAGAGATTATTCGTGAGCTTCGTCTAGGAGAATTTGATGTTCTAGTAGGGATAAATCTTCTTAGGGAGGGACTTGACTTACCGGAAGTTTCTTTGATTGCAATATTAGATGCTGATAAGGAAGGTTTTCTAAGGTCTGAGAGGTCTTTAATTCAAACTATCGGTAGGGCTGCTAGAAACGTTAATGGTAAGGCAATTATGTATGCAGATAAGGTTACAAAATCGATGAAAATAGCCATAGACGAGACAAATAGGCGACGCAATATCCAAATAGCATATAACGAGAGAAATGGAATTGAACCAAAAACGATTATTAAAAGAATTAGCAATGTGATAGAAGCAGTAAAGGTAGCTGAACATAAGTCCTTATATAAGGTTACTGGCAGTAATAAATTAAGCAAAAAAGAACGCATTAATATAATTGAAAATTTAGAGAAGGAAATGAGGAAGGCTGCAAAAGAACTGGATTTCGAAAAAGCTGCCGAGCTTCGTGACCTTATGATTGAGCTAAGCGTAGAAGGAGTGTAATCATGCCACAAGAGAAGATTGAAGTTAAGGGTGCTAGAGTGCACAATTTAAAGAATATAGATGTTTCTATTCCCAGGGATAAATTCGTTGTTTTCACAGGCTTGAGTGGGTCGGGTAAATCTTCTTTAGCTTTTGATACAATCTATGCGGAAGGCCAAAGACGCTATGTTGAATCATTATCTGCTTATGCAAGACAATTCTTGGGGCAGATGGATAAACCGGACGTTGATTCTATTGATGGTTTATCACCTGCTATATCTATTGACCAAAAAACTACAAGCAGGAATCCACGGTCAACAGTAGGAACAATAACTGAAATTTACGATTATCTTAGATTACTATATGCTAGGATAGGCAAGCCGCACTGCCCTATTCATGGGAATGAGATAACTTCACAGACAATTGAACAGATGGTCGACAGAATTAAATCTTACCCTGATCAAACAAAACTCCAAATTTTAGCCCCGGTTATCGAGGGCAGAAAAGGAGAGCATCAAAAAGTACTCGAGGATATTAAGAAAAAGGGTTTTGTTAGAGTTCGCGTTAACGGTGAAGTTTTAGATATTAGTGATGAGATATTATTAGAGAAGAATAAGAAACATACAATAGAAGTGGTAATTGATCGGATAGTTATGAAGTCTGATATTGAGTCACGTCTAGCAGATTCCCTTGAAACAGCGTTAAAAATGACTGATGGTAAAGTAATTGTAGAAATTATTGGAGAGGAAGAGTTGTTGTTCAGTCAAAAGCTTGCCTGTCCTGTCTGTGGTTTTAGTATGGACGAACTCTCCCCGAGAATGTTCTCATTTAACAGTCCCTATGGCGCATGTACTTCATGTGACGGCTTGGGAAGTAAAATGGAAATAGATTATGATTTGATAATTCCAGATAGTAATAAATCTTTAAAACAAGGTGCGATTGAGCCGTGGGCTGGAGTTACTTCAACTTATTATCCGCAGTTATTGGAAGCAATTTGCAAACATATGGGAATTGATTATGATAAGCCAGTAAATATGTTGAGTGAAAAAGAACTGAATGCAATTTTATATGGGTCAAAGGGTGAAAAGATACATTTTCGTTTTGAAAATGAGTTTGGTCATGTGAGAGAAGCTAATGTAGCTTTTGAAGGTGTTATTCCTAACCTTGAGAGAAGATATAAAGATACCTCATCTGATTACGTGAGGGATCACATTGAAAACTATATGGGTCGAAAAAAATGTCCTACATGTGAAGGAAGACGTCTAAAAAGGGAAATACTTTCTGTTAAAGTAGGGGGATATGACATAGCGCATGTTACTCAATTGTCAATTAATGATGCTAATGATTTTTTTAGTAAGCTAAATCTTAGTGAAAAGGATAAAACTATTTCAGATTTAGTTTTAAAAGAAATTAAACAAAGATTGGGTTTTCTGAAAAACGTTGGTTTAGATTACTTAACATTGGGTCGTGCGGCTGGGACGTTATCGGGTGGAGAAGCCCAGAGGATTAGACTGGCGACGCAGATAGGATCAAAACTAATGGGGGTTCTTTATATATTAGATGAACCGAGCATTGGCTTGCATCAAAGGGATAATAATCGTTTGTTAATAACTTTAAAGCAAATGCGTGACTTGGGTAACACTTTAATAGTTGTAGAGCATGATGAAGATACTATGTTAGCAGCAGATTATATAATAGATATTGGACCAGGAGCAGGAATTCATGGAGGAGAAATAATAGCTATGGGTACACCTGAGGAAATTATGAATAACGAAAAATCTTTAACGGGACAATATCTCAGTGGCAAGAAGTACATTCCAATACCGTTAGAACGGAGAAAACCAAATGGCAATTGGATAAAAATAAAAGGTGCAGAAGAAAATAATTTGAAAAATATAGATGTTGATATTCCTTTAGGTGTTTTTACAAGTATAACAGGGGTATCTGGGTCGGGGAAAAGTACCCTTATTAATGAGATATTGTACAAATCTTTAGCCAAGGAATTGCATCATTCTAAACAAAAGCCGGGGAAATTTCAACAGATAATCGGTGTGAATTACCTAGATAGAGTAGTAGAGATAGATCAGTCTCCTATTGGGAGGACACCGCGATCTAATCCAGCTACATATACTGGAGTATTTGATATAATAAGGGACCTTTTTTCAGAGACACAAGATGCGAAAATGAGAGGATACAAAAAAGGTCGATTTAGCTTTAATGTTAAAGGTGGAAGATGTGAAGCTTGTCGGGGAGATGGAATAATTAAAATTGAGATGCATTTTCTTCCTGATGTTTATGTACAGTGTGAGGTATGTAAGGGAAAAAGATATAACCGTGAGACACTTGAAATCAAGTATAAAGGTAAGTCAATTGCAGACATTCTTGATACAACAGTAGAAGATGCATTAGAATTTTTTAAAAACATTCCTCGCATTCAAAGAAAGTTAGAGACAATCAATGATGTAGGGTTGGGTTATATGAGATTAGGGCAACCTGCAACAACATTATCTGGTGGTGAGGCGCAAAGGGTTAAATTGGCTTCCGAATTATATAAGAGAAGTAATGGTAGAACTCTGTATATATTGGATGAACCAACTACCGGACTTCATATTGATGATGTTGCGAGACTCCTTGAGGTTCTTCAGAAATTAGTTGATAATGGTGATTCAGTTCTTGCTATTGAACATAATTTAGATGTAATTAAGACATCAGATTATATAATTGATTTGGGACCTGAGGGTGGGGATGGAGGAGGAACTGTAATCACTTATGGAACTCCAGAACAAATAATTGAGGTCGATTTATCTTATACAGGTAAATATCTGAAACCTATAATATTGAAGGATCAGAAAAGATTAGAATCAGTGTGTCGATAATTTGACTTAATATTATGAAACCTTTTAGACATAAAAAGAGTATTATAGAATAATAAGAATAATGAAGGTGTGTGAATTAGTTGAGAAAATTAAGAAGGTCAAGAAATCAAAAAATGTTGGCGGGTGTACTAGGAGGATTATCAGAATATCTTAATGTAGATGTAACAATAGTTCGACTGATATATGTTCTAGTAGCTGCATTTACAGCAGTCTTCCCGCTTCTTATAATCTATATTATAGCTATTTTCGTAATGCCTGAGGATGGATTTTAAAACAGGGTTTGAAATGGGGGTGGTAATATGAAATGGATAGTTAGAATATCATTAAATGGTCTTGCTTTATTAATAGTTGA
>JBFXJF010000022.1:0-42246 GCA_050175155.1 Vulcanibacillus sp. | reverse complement strand
CTACAACCGGTAATAAAGACAATTGTGCAAATCAATAAGATAAAAAACAATAATAGGTTTTTATGCATCTTTGATTATCCCCCTATAAAAGTAATTACATGGTATTACTTCCGCGTTTTTCCTCGTCAGATGTCAGTTAACGCCTTTTATGCGAAAATATATTTCGTTTATACTGCTCATTTTACTATGTTTGCGTTTTGTTTCATAGTATTATAATAATCCGTGGAATCTGCGGTGTGTTTCGTGTAAGAATCCTATAGCTTAAGAAGTGGTTATTATTAATAGTAGACTTCGCAGAGTATTTCTAATCAATTATTTGATCTAATGGACTTTTAATCCTACTTATATCCTTTTTACTTACATGTGTATATATCTCTGTAGTCTTTATATTCCTATGACCTAGTAATTCTTGAATGTATCTTAAATCTATCCCCCCTTCAAGTAGATGAGTAGCAAATGAATGGCGCAAAGAATGTACAGATACATTCTTTTTTATTTTTGCATTATCTCGAGCTTTTTCAAAAATCTTTTGTACAGAACGTTCTGTTAGATGTTTATCTATCTCTGGACCAGGGAAGATCCAATCTAGTGGTCGATACTTTTTAATATATTTCCGCAACTCTACAAGTGCTACTTCAGATAGAATTACATATCGATCATTCTTTCCTTTTCCTTGTCTTATATGAATCATCATCCTACTACTGTCTATATCCTTTATTTTCAAACGAACTACTTCACTAACACGTAGACCAGAAGAATACGTCACGAAAAGAATTGCTCTATGTTTATCATTTACAATTGATTTTAATAGACTCATAACTTCTTTTTGACTTAGAACATCTGGTAGTTTATATTCTTTTTTAGGCCTTGGAAGATTTATATTAATCATTTTATTTAATACTACAGTGTATAAAAATTTTATCGCGCTAACTGCTTGATTTACATAAGAATGAGATTTTTTTTCGTTATGTAGTAGATTAAGTAAATATTTTTGTAATTCCTCATTGTTATATTCTTTTGGATGTTTTTTATAAAATAATGATAAACGATAAATATGTCCTAAGTAAGATTTTTGAGTTTTTGTACTGTAACCTCTTAATCTTAATTGTTTCTCCATATCTATTAATAGGTTTTTGATAGATAATGTAAATTCTCTATCAATGCATATTTTTTCTTTTTCTAAAAATAAATTAATCGCATCATCTGGAATTATATCTGCATCTTTATAAATATCTAATAACTTCACTATTGAAAACTTATTAAATGGGATATACCAATGATTAGAACGCCATATAACACTGGGTATCAGTTTCATTTTACTCTTATTTCCCAAAGAGTTACTATCAAAAATGACTTTTACTTCCGCGCTGCTTTCTTTTTCTATCCTAATAACCAATATAATACACCTCAATCAAAAAACTAATTGAATTCTTTCTAATATTCTACATTCTACATATTTTGCTATATTCCTCCAATAATAAACATTGTTTAGCAAAAAAAATAACCCCTATTATTTAGGAGTCATTCGTACCTATATGGTATTGTATTTCCGCTCGTTACTTGCAGCTAGTTTACTGTAGATTATGATACAGATGATAGATAATAGTAATAGACCAAGCATTAATAGATACATATTTTTTATATCTATTAAATCATACAGAAGGCCTGCTAATAGAACTCCGAACATTCTACCACCTGCTCCGAAACCTCCGATTATACCCTGATAAAGTCCCTTTCTATTAGATGGAGCTAGCTCTGCTGCAGCCGCTGGGACTGCCGGGAAAGCCAACATTTCACCAAATGTTATAATTGCCATTGCGATAACGAATCCGTAATAATAAAAAGGATTAAAAAATAGAATAGCGAAAGCAACTATAAATATTGACAGACCCGTATAGAGTTGTGACTTTAGACTTTTTAATAGATTATTAGTTATATAAGCGATTAATGGTTGACCCAAAACTATTATTAATCCATTTATTGACCATAGCAATGTATACTTGGAATATTCTATCCCAATATCGTTCATGTGAACTGAGATACTAGTTGACCACTGGGAATAAGGAACCCATGTTAATAAGAAACCCAGTGATAGCAACATTAATGGTGCAAAATTAATATATTTTCTACCAAAGGAAATCTGTTCTGATGTGGTCTGTATTCTTCCTTCAATCGAGCTTTCAATTACATTCTTCCAGTTTTCTTTGGTAAACCCTAGTAATACTAACATTAAAAAGAAGACAAAGGTTGTAGTATAAGCTACAAAAATTAATCTTGGGGCAAATTGAAAGGCGATTCCACCAACTATAGGCCCAAATGCCACACCTAAATTATTCGATACATAGATTAGGTTATAAGTCTTTCTTCCTCCTTCTGGCCATAACGCTCCAGCCATTGCGTAAATTGAAGGAAATATTAGACCATTTCCTAAACCTAACAGTACTAATAATACGGCATATATCGAGATGTCACTGATAAATATTAGAGTAAATACAAGGATAGTCGAAAAAGTAATACCTGTTACTATCGTTTTCTTCGCTCCAAATCTATCGTAAGACCAACCACCGAGTATGTTACCTATTATATTAAAACCCTGTTGAATCATTAATATAAAGCCTGCAACCGCCATTGATCCATCTAATATTTTTGTGATATACAACGTATTCAAGGGAAATAACATTGACATACCCATTGTGTTTATAACCATTGCTACTGCTAATACCCGAATTGGTTTAGGGTAAGCATAGAATTTGTCTTTAATTTTCCCCATTTTTGCCCTGCCCTCTGCCTAGGATAAAGCTACGTAATTAACTTCATCAACAATAAATTTGATTTTTGTCAGTATTTGAGTATGACATGTAAATATAATAATCTGATGATTATCTGATAAATACTTCAATGTAGTTAAAGAGTTTATAAGTCTTTGTGAATCAAAGTTAACAAAGATATCATCAAGTATTAATGGAAGTCTCTTTTGTTTAGAATATTCCTCAACCAAGGCATACCTTATTGCCAGAAATAGTTGTTCAACAGTACCCCTGCTTAAATATTGAGGCTCAAAATAGATTCCATCTTTTCTAAGTACTCTAATCTCATTGGTTCCTAGTGATGCTATAACCTTTACATATTCATTGCTAGTCATTTGACTAAAGTATTTTGAAGCACCCTGTAGAATTAACGGCTGTTTTTCCTCTTCATATGATTTCATCGTTTTTTCTAAGATATGTTTACTAAGGGATAATGCTGTCCATTCTTTAACCTTTTTAGTTAATTCTGTTGAAATTCTGGAATAATCCTGATTTAAGACTGATAATGTAGAATCTTCTTCAATCTCTTTAACTTTATTTTGAATTTCCCCTTTTTGTTCAGAGCTACTTTTTATTCTTTCAGAAGTACCCTTAATATCAGCATTTAACTGGTCCAGTTTAATAATTATTTCTTCTTTATTAAATATATTTAAATCTTCTAGCATTTTGTCATATTTGGTATCGTTATGGCAATTATTTTGAATTATCGATAATTGACGTTGTTTTTCTTCGGTATATAACTTAAATTGCTCATATCTTTTTTCTAGTTTATAGAACTCTTCTTTGTCAGTGGTGTTTCCATATTCAAGCAATTCATTATAGTTTTGTTCTTCTGCTTCTATTAACTTATTAATTTTGTTAATTCTATCATCGAATTCCTCGATTCGTTCGCTATTATGTGTATTTGTTACCTTTAACTGTTCCACTCTTTTTAGTTGTTCAATTAGATAGTTAACTTTATCAGCTATTGTTATATTTGATGAGTTGTTATCAGCAATATTAATTTCATATAAAGCATTAACCTGATTCTCATATTGCTCTTTACTACTAATAATTGCGTCTTTTTGAGCCAATAGTTTATCTCGAACATTATATAATTCTTTAATCTTTTGAATTATTGTAATTAGGTTATTTAATATACTCATTGTAGTATCAGGTGCTATATTGTGTTTTAACATCCAGCCTTGCCATAACTGGATTAATTCTGTATATTCAACAAGTAAATTATTTTTTTTAATTTCTAGCAACTCTAGTTCTGTTTTATACTGTTTAAATTCTTGTTGGTATTCTTTAATTCTATTTTCTTCCCCATGTTGGTGCTGTTCTTTCTGCAAATCAGCAATCCTTAAATCCTCTATTTTTTGAAAAGTAATTTCGTTTAAATCTTCGAATCCAATTGATGCAAGAAGCTCTCTAGATTTACCTTTAATCTGTCTTATCTCATATTCTACTTGTTGTAGTTGATTATCTAAATCCTTAGTATTATTTCTAATAGACTTCTTATATTTATCGTTTATTTTGCTACTAGAGATTTGAAACAAAAGACTGAAGAATAAACTAGCTCCAAATAATAATCCTCCATATAGCCATGTGTTAAAAAAGATTATTAGTGCAATACTAGCTATAATTGCTACTCCATTAATCGTAAGTAAACTTACTAATGAAAAATTATTTGTCTTAATAGCTTTAAATTGTTTATTATAATCATCTTTTTGTTCTAATATTTTTGTTTGTTGCCATTCACATTCACGTAAGCGAGCCCAGTATTTATTTATGAGTGGATAGATATCTTTAATTTGCTCACTATTCTGTGCAGTCTTTTGTTCATTGCTACGATCTTGTAAAACGTTCTGTATTCTAATTAAATTTTTGTTAGTTAACTCTATTTCCTTATCTACCTCTGTTAACTGTTTTTGTTTCTCTTCAATTTTAGTTGCTAGTTCTTGAATATATTGCCTGCTTTGTAAAGTGAATTCTATACTTCTAATCTTCTCCTCTGTATATTCTGAACCTATCTGTTTAAGCTCATCCTCAATACTAGTAAGAACCTCTTTCAATTCAATATCTAATAGCTGTTCCGATTTTGTTTGATTTAAATATAAATTCAATTGTTCTTTCAAATTATTAATAGTATTTATATTTTCTTCATAAAAAGAAGCATTTTCCATTACGATAATACCATTTTTAATCTCTTCCATTTTATCCGATAGTTGTTGGCGCTCAATTTTCAACTCGTTAATTTTAGTTAGCGTATTTTCTAAGCGTTCTACACCATTTTCTGGGAAATTAAATTCACTTGGAAAATCTTTTAGCAATATATCTATCTCTTTAATACGATGATAGGGCTCATAAGAACGTTCAAGTAATTGAAACCAAGTTAAATCCATTTCGTCCTTTTTAACCTTTTCTTCAAAATTGATGATATCTTGTTCTAATAAAATTATCTGCTGTAAGTAAGATTGATGTTGTTTATTCTTTTGTTTTATAGTATCAATTGAATTAGTTACGATATCAAGATTGCTTATTAATTCATTTATTTCTGGTTTGTTACCACCTTTAAGGAATAATAACTTCTTTTTACTTTCTAAATCATGTTTCATTTTTAAAATCTGATTCACCGAGCCAGTTCCTGCATGATAGATAAAATCATTAATTTGATTACCCTGAAACAGATCAATTTGTTGTAATTCTGTCAATCCAAAACAAAAAATCTGTTTAAACACATTCTCGTTAATTCTTCCTAATAAATAAGGTAAGTATTCTTCACTAACAATTTCACCACTAGGCAGGGTGATTTTGACATCACCTGATACCTTTTGTTGATAGATTCTTTCGACACGATAGATCTCTTGTTTGCTATCTATTAAGTCGACCGAACCACCGAATTTCCCACCATGTAGAGGTTCATATCTCTCATGTAAGCTTCTTCTTCCCGCAAACCCAAAAAGCATAGCACGAATAAAAGCCATGATTGTGCTTTTTCCAGCCTCATTCTTACCTTCGATAATATTAATCCCATTATTCAAAGAAATTGTTACATCAGTTAGTTTTCCAAATCCATATATATTTAAGGAGTTAATAATCACTACTTTTCCTCCTCTAGTAAGTATTCAATGGCAACGCTTTTTACTTGTTCGTATATATCCTCTAAGTCATCCTCCGAAAACTCAGATAAGTATTTTCTAATACTACGATTATTAAATAGCTCGCTTCCTATGTCTTCGTAATTATTCGTCTCAATATTTGTTTTTTTAAATTCCTCGATTTCCTTGAAAAAGTCAGCCAGAAAGGAATCTTGTTCTAGTACTTGATCAATCAATATAAGGGGTTTAGTGTTTAATTTAATAGATTCTACTAATAGCCATTTTGATTGGTTAGAATATAGTTTGTTTAATATTTCTTGGATTTCTTCCAACTTATCATCTTTGTGTAATTCAAAATGTAAGTCACTTCTTCCGAGAACATTAATCCTAACTATTAGAGGAAACTCTGAATTAAATAAGAGTTTCTCTAATTTGCTTTCAATCACATTTACCAATTGATCATATGATTCAGTCTCAGAAATATCGATATCAAACTGCTCCCAAGTAATCCTAGATGTTGTCAGCCATTTAATTGAACTAATATTTGATTTATCGACTTCAACTAGTAAACACCCCTTGAGACCTGTTTCTTTAATATTTCTGCCCTGAGGATTTCCTGAATAGACAATTGTAGGTGCCTTGTCAGATAATATCTTACCTTTATGTATATGTCCTAACGCCCAATAATCTATAGCGGATTTTTTCAATTCGGATAAAGTAGTTGGTGCATATGAGTCATGCTCTTTGTTGCCATCTACATTCGTATGTAAAAGACCAATGTTAAAAAGATTTGTATCCCTAACTATATAATCTTGCACGATGTTTTCTTTAAATGCCTTATTTGGATAACTTCTTCCATATATGCTAGCAACATTAACATTATCTTTAGAAAATATATGCTCTTCTACTTTTTCTGAAGAAAAAGAATAAACATTTGCCGGCCATTTTACGTTAGTTTTAAGTAAATCATCTAGTGGATCATGATTGCCGTGAATTAAATATACCTTTATCCCATAATTATTTAGTTTTTCTAAGCCCTTTAAGAAATAGATTTGTGCCTTGATACTTCTTTCTTCTAGATCAAAAATATCTCCAGATAATAGTAAAAAATCTACTTTATGCTCAATACAATACTCAATAATCTTGTCATAAGCTTGGAATGTTGAATTTTGTATTTCTTTATAGATATTTTCCGGGATATGAATCAATCCTTTAAAAGGACTATCTAAGTGTAGATCCGCAGCATGTATGAATTTAATCGACGACATCTTTACCTCCAATATAGCTTTATTAAAAAAACCAAAGAACTCTTGGCTTTTAAATTAATTAATTATAATTTCACTTTACTTGTTACCCATTGCCCTAATAAATCTAAAGCCTCTCTTCTATAAGAAAACTTTAACCTCTCTTCAATAGTCATTTCCCCTAATGTTCTACTACTACCCTTTGGAACAAAAATAGGATCGAAGGGAAATTTCGAATCTAATGGAAGGTTATCGGGTATATCCTCAATTATTGAACCCCGTGTTTGACCATGAAATATTTTTATCTCATCATTCCATAAAAACGCAATAACTCCATGAAAATATGCACTTCTATCTTCATTTTGAAGCAATTTTTTTACTCCTTTATAACCAATCATCTGAAAAATTCTTTTTGTTAAAATACCTGGAAAATCACTATATGCCTCAAAATAAATTCCAGAATCATCAACAATAATTGGGGTATCAGCCTTAATTTTATCTCTTATTTGTAAAAGCTTAATTTTGGCAATGCCTTCCATATCTCCTTCTATCGGTTCATTAAATACAAAATTCCCGGTTTCTACTTCCAATCCATATGGAGTGAGAGCAAGTTTTGCTTCATTTATTTTTTCATAATTAGTTGTAACAAAAGTAATTTTCATCCCATAAAACCTTCCTATAACCCTGCTAGTATTTGAATATAGAGTATCATATCTTCTCAATAAGATAAATCTTTCTTTGGAAATTAATTAATTATTAATTTTTTTTAAGATTTTGGGGAATATTCTAACTAGAACCATTTGTTAAAATAAACTTATAAGGAGTGTTAAAATGAGTATCCAAGAATTTAAGGCTACAACAACTTTAAAGGACGGTTTCTTTGTTGAAGCAGAAGCAAGAGAATTTAAAATAACTATGGATGAACCTAAGGATTTAGGTGGTACTAATAAAGCAATGAATCCAGTAGAGTTATTATTATGTTCTTTGGGTGGATGTCTTACAATATCTGTTTCAGCATTTAGTAAAGCAACTAAAGTTGATCTTACTAACTGTCACGTTGAAGTTACTGGAGATTTGGATCCTGATGGATTTTTAGGGAAAAATAACGAGGTTCGTGTAGGCTTAACACAAATTCGTTATAATATTGAGATTGAATCTGACTCCCCTCAAGAGAATATAGACAGATTAATACAAATGGTAGAAGAAAGATGTCCTATCTCTGATACTTTAACCGGAGTAGAGATAATCGGGAATGTAAAAGTAAGAGAAACAGCAAGATAAAACAAATAATCACCAGTTAAAATGAATGAAAATCAATTTATAAATTTATTCATACTGGTGATTTATTTTAGTGTTTTTTTTAATTCTCTCTTATGACACTTTATCCATTTACAACTTATATCCTAGGCCTTAGAATGTAAATAATAATCATTCTTATTTAGTTAGGGGAAATCAACAATGACAAACTTATTTAAATTTATTTCAAATTATTTAATTGTATTTATCATAGGTAGTATTATTTTAGGACTAATTTATGGCATATATTTACCAACAGACAATTTCAAGTCATTTGTCTATCCAGTACTATTTTTTATGATTTATCCTATGATGATTAACTTAGATATTTTATGTCTAGGTGCTGGTTTTAAGAATTTTAAACCAGTAGGAATTAGTCTATTAATTAATTATACAATCTCCCCACTAATAGCAATAATCCTAGCCAATATTTTCTTTAGTGGGAGCATTGAATTTGCTATTGGAATCTATCTCATATCCTTATTACCTACAAGCGGAATGACTGTTGCTTGGACAGGTCTAGCTAAAGGAAATATTATGACAGCATTAATATTGGTATCTTTTAATCTATTATTATCAATTATTTTACTACCAATATATATGAATTTTATTTTAGATTCCTCTGTATCTATTGATACAATGAAGATTATCGAAGAGCTAATTAAAATCGTTGTAATTCCGATGGTTCTTGGTGATTTAACACGTCGATTTATTCTAAAAAAATGGGGTAAAGAAACTTTTAACAAGAAGGTTAAACCCAATTTATCAGGTTTTAGCTCTATAGGTGTTGTCTTACTTATATTCTTTGCAATCGCCTTAAAGAGTAAAAATATTGTTAGTAATTGGGATCAAGCTCTTATAGGTATTTTTGTAATGGGAATCTATTATGTAATTATTTTGATTATTAGTCATGTTATAGGAAAAAAGTTTCTATCTTATGGAGATGCTATCGCCCTTGTTTATTCAACTGCTGCAAGAGATTTGACTATAGCCCTTGGAATTGCAATTATTTTATTTAAAGATTCAGTATTACTAATTGCAGTTGCTTATATTGTTCAAGCACCACTTTCAGCAATGTACCTAAAATTTATTCAAAAAGGTCAGAAAAACTCTGATAGTGAACTTACTTAAAAAACATTTTTACCATCTTTAATGCATTTTTTGTTGATGGGTATCTTAGCGGAATATCGAATAAAGTGGTCTGCTTTAGAACGCTTTTCTTATGAGAGAAGGTCTCAAAGCCACTCTTTCCATGATAGCTTCCTATTCCGCTATTTCCTACCCCACCAAAAGGAAGATATAAGTTGGCAATATGATAAATCGTATCATTAATACATCCTCCACCGTAAGAAATACTTCTCACTACTTTGTCTTGAATACTTCTATTATTAGAGAATATATATAAAGCTAATGGTTTAGAATGATTGTTTATCATATTAATAACACTATCTATTTCTGTATATTCAATCATAGGTAATATAGGTCCAAAAATTTCTTCCTGCATTACTGGAGCATCCCAATCTATCAGATCAATTATTGTTGGCTCAATTTTTAACTTCTGTTCATCATACTTACCACCAGTTAATATTTTACCTTCCTCCAGCAAATTCTTAAGGCGTTCAAAATGTTTTATATTAATAATCTTAGGAAAATCCTCATTATTTATTGAATCTGTTCCATAAAATTCAGTTATATAATAGTTCATGTACTCGATAAGTTTGTTTTTAATATCCTTATGAACATATAAGTAATCAGGTGCTATACAAGTTTGGCCAGCATTTAAAAACTTCCCCCATACTATTCTCTTTGCTGCTAGTTTAATATCAGAATCATAATGGATAATGCAGGGACTCTTGCCCCCTAGTTCTAATGTTACTGGAGTTAAATTTTTTGCTGCCTTCTCCATTACAATTCTCCCTACGTTTGTTCCACCCGTGTAAAATATATAATCAAATCTTTCATTTAATAATGCAGTACTTACTTCTACCCCACCTTCAACTACCGCAACATAATTCTCCTCAAAAACTACTTCTATTATTTTTCTTGTAATCTCCGAAACATTAGGAGATAGTTCCGACGGTTTAATAATAGCACAGTTTCCAGCTGAGATAGAAGCTATCAATGGTGCTATTGCCAATTGAAATGGATAGTTCCATGGCGAAATAATTAACGTTAGTCCATATGGCTCGTAATAGATACGGCTAGTTGAACCAATATGGGTAATTGGTGTTCTTACAGATTTTGAAGAAGTCCATCTATGTATGTTAGAAATAGCATGATTAATCTCTTCATAAATAAAGCCAATTTCAGATAAGTAGGATTCGAATTCTGATTTATTTAAATCTATTTTCAATGCTTCTATAATTAGTTGCTCGTTTTCTTTTATAGCTTCTTTTAATCTTCTTAAACTATTAACCCGAAATAATCTATCAAGTGTTTTCCCAGAATTAAAATATTCTCTTTGTTTCTTAATTAAATTGCTTATACCTTCCAATTCAGCACACCCCTTTATCTATTATCTATTTTCATTCCCTTAGAGTTAATATATTATAATCCGATACCATATGCAATGAAATAGCAATTGAAGAAACGCTTAGCATTTCACACATTTATTCCACAAAATAATTATCAATATTCCATAATTTATTTCTATAATAGCCTCATCAAAACCAAAGGAGGAATGAATTTATGCGTAAGTTAGTTACATTATTTTTAGTAGTAGGATTAATATTACTTGGAGGAACATCCTCTGCTTTTGCTCAAGCCAATGTTGGTAATAATACCGATTTTTTTGAAGAGCTAGATTTATCAAAAGATGCAAAAAGTAATCCAAGATTTATTGCCCTAAAAGAATTTATAGAAGAGTTCCACATAATCAATGATTTATTAATTGAAGGACATGAATTAAAGATTGATTTAACCGAAAAAAAAGATGTTGTATTAGATTTAACCCTTGCAGCTTACGAAATTAGCGACTTTGAAGCTTTAAAAAGTGCAAGAGACGTTAGCAAAGAGATAAAAATAATCAATAATCAAATCACAGTATTCAGGGAACAGATTAAAACCGAAAGAGACTTATTTAACCAAAGCATAAAGAATAATGAGTTAGATGTAGCTCAAGAACATATTAATACTACAATTAATCTAACTGATTCAATTAATCAACTTACAGAACAAAAACTCATTATCTATGATAATATAATAGACATATTATCTAGATAATAAATTAAGCTCCTAGTATATTAATTATTAGGAGCTTAATTTATTTTTATATTCATATTTATGCGATATAATCATAATATCAACAATTAAAGATTGGTGGTGTTAATCTTTGAAACATATTTTTATCATTGACGACGAGAAAAATATCAGAGATATTTTAAGTAAGTTTTTAGTAAATGAAGGATATAAATTAACGTTATTTGAAAACGGCAAAAATGTTATAAGTGAATTTATGAGATTAAATCCAGATTTATTAATAATAGATATTATGATGCCAGATATAGACGGTTTGGAACTATGTAAAAATATTAGAAAAAATAGTGCTATCCCTATTATCTTCATTTCAGCAAAAAATGAAGAACTAGATAGAATTCTAGGCTTAGAAATTGGGGGAGATGACTATCTTACAAAACCTTTTAGCCCTAGAGAATTAGTCGTAAGAATAAAAAATATATTTAGAAGAATCGATTCAAATGAAACAAATAAAGAAGATAAAGTAATTCTATTAAAAGACTTAAAAATATACACTACAAGAAGATCCGTCGAGAAAGGTAAACTAAAAATAGAGTTCACTACCAAAGAATATGACTTATTCGAATTTTTTGTGTTTAATAAGAATATACCGTTTACTAGAGATGTATTATTAGAGAAAGTATGGGGTTATGATTATATTGGTGGAGAAAGAATGATAGACGACTTAATAAAAAGAATAAGAAAAAAACTGAAGGATATAGAGTCTGCTGTTGAAATAATCACAGTATGGGGGTTTGGCTATAAAGTTGAAGATTAAAATTGGAACAAAAATTTTCATTACATATTTTTTTCTAATTATTATTACAATCTCAGTTACATTAGGCTCTTTCAATCTATTATCACAAAAATATTTAATAAATAATACAAAAGATCAACTAAAGCTAGAAGGTTTAGTAATTGCTAACCTATATAAAAATGTACCTTTAGATGATATCAAAATTAGAGAAAGATTCGTTAATAATCAAAGAATTGCAGTAGCAAGCAAGTATGTTGACTCTAACATTATTATTATTAACGATGATAAAAAATTAATATATACCAATATTGATAAAGATGAATATGATAATTATAGGAGTCTCGCAATCTTAGACAATAAAAAAGATTATGTTACTGTAAGAACTCCAATATATAACACTTCAAATGAAACTAAAGGTTATGTAATACTATTTACGAAAATAAAGGGAATTAAAGATTTAAATAACTTAATGATTGGTACTCAGGCAATAAGTCTACTAATAGCTGGCGGCATGGCATTATTAGTAGGATACTTGTTAAAAAGAAATCTTACAAAACCAATTATTGAGTTAATGAATGCTATGATAAACTATCGAATTAAAAAAACAAATTATCGTATTAATTTTAAAACTGGTGATGAAATAGAAGAGCTAGCAAATAGTTTTAGTCAAATGATTGATAAACTGAGAATTTATGATGAAAATCAAAGGAATTTCTTTCAAAACGTTTCACATGAATTAAAGACACCATTAATGTCAATACAAGGTAATGCTGAGGGAATTAAGGAAGGAATAATTGAAGGAAAAAAAGAAACTAGCGATAGTTTAGAAATAATCATCGAAGAAAGCCAAAAACTCAAGAAGATAGTAGATGAAATTATTTATTTGTCAAAATTAGAAAATACCGAGGAAACTTTTAACCTACAATTAAGTAATCTAGACGAAATTATTAACAAATCTATAAAGAATGTTAATTCTGTAGCTTTAAAACATAACATAGTAATTCAATATGGTAATGATTTAAATATAGTAGCACTATTTGATAATGAGAAATTAATAAAAGCATTGACTAACATTCTAGATAATTCTATTAGATATGCTAAAGATAAAATAACTATAGAAGGAAGTTCAGATATTATTCACGCCACTATTAGGATTATGGATGATGGTCCTGGATTGCGTAATGGCGAAGAAAATAAAGTATTTGAGCGTTTTTATAAAGGTAAAAAAGGGCAGACTGGTATCGGTCTTTCAATAACAAAAGCTATTGTAGAAGCTCATAAGGGAAATATAATAGCTTACAATGGAATTGAAAAAGGTGCAATATTTGAAATAACTCTGCCAGCGAACAATCAACCTATTTTTACATAGGTTGATTGTTTTCTTCTTCGTATTTGGTTATATGTTCTTTAATTTCTTTTAAGTTGTCATGATCAATGCTAAATATTTCTTCGATCATCTGTGTACCATTTTCCGATAAGTTATTCTTAGTAATTTGAACTGATCTTTCGATACCTTTATCCTCACCATCATATATTTCACGTAAAATATCTAATGGTTCTGAATTTCTTAATGTGTTAATTCTCGCTTTCGTTTTTGCAAGCAATCTTCCAACCCCTAAATTTTCTTTAGGTGATATACCGTTTTCCATCAAATAAGAAGATATTCTAATTGCATTTTGTTTGTGATTATTAGTCCATTTAATCATTGATTTTTTTAATTCTTGGTCGTCTATGTCCTTAAAGTATGTCTCTAGAATGCTTGAGGCCATTTTTTCGCCATTCAGAATTCTTCTCATGCTATCAAATTCTTTGCTATCCATTTATCTCACCTCTTATCTTCCTTATAATTATTTGCAGTATTTATTTATTTATCCATAATTAACAAATAAAAAACCAACCCATATATTGGTTGATTTTTTACCAGATTCTAAATTTTATTTAATAATTCCTAACTTTATCAATGCCTGCTGGGCAGCCTTTTGTTCGGATTCTTTTTTGCTTCTTCCTATTCCTTTACCAACAACATTTCCACCAACAGAAACTTCTACATGAAATTCTACATCATGAGATGGACCAATCTCGCCAACTGTACTATAGTTAATTAGATCTTGGCTTTTTTGTCGAACATGCTCTTGTAACTGACTTTTATAATCTTGTGATTGATTATAGAAACCATGGCTAATTCTAGGAAATACATGAGCTTCAAAAAATTCCTTTAACACTTCTATACCTTTCTCAAGGTATAGAGCGCCAATAAATGCCTCGAAAACGTCCGCTAATAAAGCTGGACGTTTTCTACCTCCCGAACCCTCTTCACCTTTACCTAATAAAACATAGTCACCAAAATTTAGTGATTCAGCAATTTCAACTAATGAAGACTCACATACAATAGCAGCTCTTAACTTAGTCATCTCCCCCTCCGTTAGTTCAGGGAAATTTCTAAAGAGATAATCCGAAACAGTAAGCTCTAGTACAGCATCACCTAAAAATTCAAGTCTTTCATTATCTTGATAACCCTTATTTTTAACTTCATTGATATATGATGAATGAGTAAATGCTTGTTTTAAATACTTTAAATCACTAAAATGTATATTTAAAGTATCTTGAAGCAATTTATAATCTATCATCACCTAGTTCACCGCCATAATTAGTTTTGGTATTTTTTCATTATTATTGAAGCATTATGTCCGCCAAATCCTAATGAGTTAGACATTGCAATCTGGATATCCTTTTCGCGGGCTTGATTAGGAACATAATCAAGATCACATTCCGGATCTTTTGTTTCATAATTTATTGTTGGGGGAATGATTCCATTCTTAAGCGCTAAGGCAATAATGATTCCTTCAACAGCACCAGCTGCTCCTAATAAATGACCTGTTACCCCTTTTGTAGAACTAACAGCTAATTTATTAACATGGTTACCAAAGGTTACTTTCACTGCCATTGTTTCGAATTTATCGTTTATCTCAGTTGATGTGCCATGAGCATTGATATAATCGACTTCCTCTGGCTTTATTTTCGCACGATCTAGGGCTATTTTCATCGCTCTTGATGCACCTTCACCCTCTGGAGCTGGGGCTGTTAAATGATAAGCATCACCAGAGGCACCATAGCCAATAACTTCAGCATAAATCTTTGCATTTCTACTTTTTGCATGTTCTAAGGATTCCAAAATTAATATTCCAGAACCTTCGCCCATTACAAACCCATCTCGATCCTTATCAAAGGGGCGACTCGCTTTTTTCGGATCTTCATTTCTTGAAGAGAGTGCTCTCATTGAGGAAAATCCAGCAACAGCAAGTGGTGTAATCGATGCCTCAGCACCACCACATATCATAACATCAGCATCCTCACGCGCAATCATCATAAATGCATCACCAATTGCATGTGTTCCAGTAGCACAAGCAGATACTGGCGCATAGTTTGGACCTTTTGCTCCAGTAACAATCGAAACTTGTCCAGAAGCCATATTACTAATTAACATCGGTATAAAAAATGGAGTTATCCGTCTCGGACCTTTTTCTAGTAAAACCTTATGTTGTTCCTCAATTGTATGAAGTCCACCTATTCCAGATCCTATATAAACCCCTATTCTTTCTGCGTTAGAGCTATCTATTTTTAATTCAGCATCTTCAACAGCCATTTTCGCTGCAGCTATAGCAAAATGCGTAAATTTATCCATTCTTCTTATTTCTTTTTTCTCAATATATTGTTCTGGATTAAAATTTTTAACCTCAGCTGCAATCTTTACAGGATAGTCTGTTGTATCAAATTGTGTAATTTTATCAACGCCAGATTTACCAGTAATAATTGAATCCCAAAACGTATCTATATCATTACCTACAGGAGAAATAACACCAATCCCTGTCACAACGACTCTTTTTTTCATAAAAACGCACCCCACAAAATTATATTAACAATTATTATTGCTAAAATATATTTTTCTCGATAAATGTAGAGAAAGTCCCGTTTTCAATATAATCTCCTACGGGACTTCTGTTAGTTATTATTGGCGAGTTTTTATGTACTCAACTGCATTTCCAACAGTTACTATATTCTCTGCATCTTCATCAGCAATCTCGATATCAAATTCATCTTCGATTTCCATTACTAACTCAACGATATCTAAAGAGTCAGCCCCTAAATCCTCTTTGAAGGTAGCTTCTAAAGTAATTTTCTCTTCCTCTACGTCTAAACGGTCTAAGATAATCTTTTTAACACTTTCAAATATATCTGTCATAGCCTTCACCTCCTCTCAAATATTATAATGGATAACTATGAAAAATTCCAGTTACATTACAATGCCACCATCAACATGAATTACTTGACCTGTCATATAACTAGCCTCATCCGTTACTAAAAACTTAACAATATTTGCAATATCCTTAGCTTGACCTAATCTTCCTAAAGGAATCTGCTCAAGTAGTTTATCTTTAATGATATCCGATAGATTAGCGGTCATATCAGTTTGGATAAAACCAGGAGCAACAGCATTTACATTAATTCCTCTTGGAGCTAATTCCCTTGCTAGTGTTTTGGTAAGACCAATTACGCCCGCCTTAGCTGCTACATAATTAGCCTGTCCTGCATTTCCTAGTGTAGCTACAACAGAAGAAATATTTATAATTTTACCTTCTCGTTGTTTTATCATTATTTTACTTATAGCTTTACTAGTAAGAAAGACACTTTTTAGGTTGGTATCTATAACTTTATCCCAATCATCTTCCTTCATTCGAATAATCAGATTATCTCTGGTTATACCTGCATTATTAACGAGGATGTCTATTTTCCCGAAATACTCAAGTGTCTTTGATACTAAATTCTCAACTTCTTCACTATTAGATACGTCAGCCTTGATAACTAATGCATCTCTTCCCATTTGTCTAACTTCTACGGCTACTTCTTCAGCTAAATCCTTATTGCCCATATAATTGATAACCACATTTGCTCCAGCTTTAGCTAAAGTTAAAACAATCTCTCTTCCAATACCTCTTGATGCACCAGTTACAACTGCAACCTTTGAATTAAGCATCTACTGATTCACCGCCTTTAATTGCTTTTTAAAAATTGTTAACGAGTCTACATTCTCAATATTAAAGATATTTACCTTGTTGTTAATCTTTTTAATTAACCCTGTTAGGACCTTGCCTGGCCCAACTTCAATAAAATTATCTACCCCATTATTTATCATCCACTCAATTGAATCTGTCCATAAAACTGATGATGTCACCTGTTCTATTAAGTTACTCTTAATCTTAAGTTGATTTGTCTCTGGTCTTCCCGTTACGTTCATAACTATCTGCACATCACTTTTTTTAATATTAACCCCAGTCAATAATGGTGCTAGTTTTGCTTTTGCTGGGTCCATTAATATTGAATGAAAAGCCCCGTTTACTGCTAAAGGAATAATTTTCTTAGCACCACCATCTTTGGCTAGCTCACTTGCAAGCTTAACACCTTCAATTTCTCCAGATATTACAATTTGAGATGTTGAGTTTATATTAGCCAGTTGGACTATGTGCCCCTTATTAGATATATATTCACATATCTTTTGTAATTCATCTCTCTCTAAGCCGATAACCGCCGCCATTGAACCTGGACATTGTGCAGTTGCCTCATCCATAAAAATCCCTCGACTTTTAACAAGGTTAATTGAATCTTCAAATTTAATATAACCTGATGCAGTTAACGCACTATATTCACCTAAGCTGTGACCTGTCATAAAACTTGGAGCTAAATCTATTTCTTCCTTGAGTACAGACCATATTGCGAGACTTGTTGTCAAAATAGCTGGTTGTGTATGTCTAGTTATTCGAAGATCATTCTCCGGACCCTCAAATATTATTTTCGATAAAGGATAACCTAGTATGTCATCTGCTTTTTGAAAAATCTTCTTTGCTGAATCATAAGCTAGGTAAAAATCTTTACCCATTCCGACATACTGTGATCCTTGCCCTGGGAATATTATTGCTATTTTATTCAATCCTATTTATCCTTTCTTTACTTGTTGTTTTGACCATTTAATTATTGCGGAACCCCATGTTAACCCTCCACCAAAACTAACCAATAATATGTTGTCACCGTCATGTAACTTATTGCTCCTATTAGCTTCATCCAATGCAATAGGAATAGATGCAGAAGAAGTATTCCCGTAATAATCTAAGTTTACAATTACCTTGTCATCATTTAGTTTGAGACGATCCTTAGCATAATCTATTATTCTTATATTGGCTTGGTGAGGTATTAAAAAGTTAATATCTTCTTTAAGTAAATTGGCTTTTTCAATTACTCTATTTGTAGACTGCTCCATTATTTTAACCGCAAATTTGTATACTTCCTTACCATTCATCTGAAGAAAGCTTCCTGGATGCTGGATTAATAAATCCCCTCCAGAGCCATCCGACCCTAAATCGAATGATAGAAAGCCATACCCTTTTTTTACAGGACCAATAATAGCTGCCCCAGCCCCATCACCAAACAAAACACATATGTTTCTATCTGTCCAATCTATAATTTTAGATAAGCAGTCAACCCCTATTACTAATACATGCTTATACAAACCTGCCTTAACAAACTGTGTTGCAGTTGTAATCCCATATATAAAACCTGTACAGGCTGCTGATAGATCAAAAGCGGAAGCATTCTTAGCTCCTATTCTATCCTGTATAATACTAGCTGTTGAAGGCATAGAATGATCAGGAGTAACTGTAGCTACTATTATCAAATCAAGTACATCAGCCTTTAGATTAGCATTCTCTAGGGCTTCAATTGCAGCTTCATAAGCTAAATCTGAAGAAGATTGTTCTTCTGTAGCAACTCTTCTCTCTTTTATTCCCGTTCTAGTAAAAATCCATTCATCACTTGTATCTACCATTTTTTCTAAATCATTATTAGTTAATATTTTTTCGGGAAGATAGGATCCTGTCCCTAGTATGCCGACATCCATTTATGTTTCCTCTTTTCACTATGTATAAATCATATATAAGTTAGATCTCTTTCTCTATCTTTTCCTTAACTTCTCCTTTTAAAAACAACCTCGCTTGCTTAATTGCATTCATAATAGCTATTGCGTTAGAGGAACCATGTGCTTTTATAAATGCACCATTAACACCTAAAAGAGGTGCACCTCCAACTTCTGAGTAATCCATCCTTATTTTTATATTTTTAAAAGCAGGCTTTAGCATTAATGCACCAAGCTTTGATAGGGTATTCCTAGTAAATTCAATTTTTAACATCTTGAAAATTGACGATGCTAAACCCTCAGTTAGTTTTAGAACTACGTTACCAGAAAAACCATCGCAAACTAATACATCACAAACGCCCGCTGGAATATCTCTTGCTTCAACATTTCCAATGAAATTAATCGGTAGCTGCTTTAGTAGAGGAAAAGTTTTTTTCATTAAATCATTACCTTTACTCTCCTCTGTACCTACATTAAGTAGTCCAACTCGTGGATTAATAATATTTAATACCTGTTCCGCATACACCTTTCCCATTAATGCATATTGACAAAGTTGCTCAGGAGAAGGATCCATATTTGCACCCATATCTAAAAGTAAAACCCCATTCGCCCCACCTGTTGGTAAAACAGAAGCAAGAGCAGGTCGCTCAATACCTTTTAACCTACCAGCTATTAATAGACCAGCAGTCATAAGTGCTCCAGTATTCCCAGCAGAAATAACTGCATCTGCTTTACCATCTTTTACAAGATTAGCAGCAACAACTAAAGAGGAGTCTTTTTTTCTTCTAACTGCTTTTACAGGTTCATCCTCTGTATGAATTATTTCTCTAGCATCCTCAATTATTATATTGGTCGGTACGACTTCAGGTAAAAATTTTTCTATCTCTTCCCTTTGTCCCACTAATATTATTTCTATGTCAATATACTTGTTAGCTGCTAATAACGCTCCTTCTACTGTACTCTTTGGTGCATAATCCCCACCCATTGCATCAATAGCTATTTTCATTGGAATCACCCCTACCAAGATTAAAATTGTTCGAACGATAAACTGTAAATATGCCCTTAAATACAATTTCATTATTAACAAAAGTAGTAACCTCAATCTCACTTCTTTCTTTATTCGAGTGAGTAACTCTAGCTTTTGCAATTAATCTTTCACTTAAATATACCGGTCTAATAAAACGAATATCTGCTTTCACTGTTAATGCTATCTCTTCATTAATCAGAGCAACTGCCAATGAATTTGCCTGAGCGAAAATATAATGCCCCCTAGTAATACCAGTCTTTTCAAATACTTGATCATCCTTTATTTCCAGTAAAGATATCCCTTGCTTATCTAATTGTAAATCTATAATTTCCCCTATAACTTCATCAAGATGAAGGGACTTGACATTATCAAAAGTCTTTGTAGCCATCGTTTTAATTCTTTCTCTTAACTCAGGAATTCCTAATTCCATTCTATCTAATCGAATTGTTTGGATACTAACTTTAAATTTAGTCACCAAATCTTCATCCGTGATAAATGGGTTATTTTCAATATATTTAGTTAGTTCTTCCTGTCTTTTTTCCTTGGATAAACGAGAAATATTAATCACCACTCATCATTATTACCTATTTTTAGTATCTGGTACTAATTATTATACAAAAAAAATATATATATTACAACATTTTAAAAAAATATTAAAAAAGCTTCGTTCTTAACGAAGCTTTTATTTTTAACTAAGATTTCTTTGCTACTGCTGTCTTTACTACTGCTTTTCCTTTATAATTACCACAACTTTTACATATTCTATGGGATAGTTTAAGTTCTCCACATTGTGGACACTTAACCATACCTGGAACAGATAATTTAAAGTGTGTACGACGCATATCGCGTTTAGTTTTTGATGTTCTCCTGAAAGGTACTGCCATATTTCCACCTCCTTAAAACTAGTAAGGACTTATAATCCTAATCCTTATCAAACCAATCAGCTAAGTCAGCTAATCTTGGATCAATAATTTCTTTTTTACAGTTACATGTCTCCTCATTTAAATTGACCCCACATGTAACACATAATCCCAAACAACTTTCTTTACACAGTGGAATATACGGCATTCCTAATACTACTGACTCTTCTACAATATTAGTAATATCAATTTCATTAGAATCTAAGAGTATGAAATCTTCGACGTCTCCAAAATTACTAGCAGCTTCTTTAGTAATATAAGTTTCTTTAAAGTCGCTTTCTAGATAGTAATCGTAATGCGCCAAACATCTTGAACACTCTAGTATTAGCTTTCCACTAACTTTTCCACTCACTGAGTAAATATCAGTTATTTTTTCTGCTGTGCCTTCAACAACTACATCGGAAATATTAACTATTTGTTTTATTTCCTTTGCTAATTGGCTAAAATCTTCGGTATAATAAAACTTGTACTTATTATAATTTTTTTCTAATTCCCAAGTTTTAATTTTCATTGATTCCCACCTCTTAAACAACAAGAATAATTATATATTATCATTTTAAAATTTGTCAAATAATTAATTTCATATTTTTGACTTAATGGAGGAATTATTATGTCAACCCTTGGTGTTGTAGTAGAATATAACCCATTTCACAATGGACATCTTCATCACATTCAACAAGCAAAAAAAGTAACTAATACTGATACTGTGGTTGCCATTATGTCCGGTTCCTTTTTACAGCGTGGAGAACCTGCACTTATTAATAAATGGGTTAGAACAAAAATGGCGTTAACTCAAGGTGTTGATTTAATTATTGAACTTCCTACAGTTTATGCAACCCAGTCTGCAGATTTGTTTGCCTATGGATCAACCTTTTTACTTCATCACCTGAAGGTTGAAAACCTTGTTTTCGGAAGTGAACTTGGTTCACTAGAAGTGCTTAATAAAATATCTGATTTATTGTTAGATGAACCTTTATTACTCAAGAAATATATTAAAGATAATCTTTCTCAAGGATATTCATATCCAAAAGCATTATCCTTAGCTCTTAATAATTTTAACAATCAAGCAGAAGATAGGATTTTCAAACCCAATGATATACTTGGAATTCAATATTTATATAGTCTAAAGAAAATAAATAGCTCTATTCGTGTTAACACTATTAAAAGAATTTCGGCCAATTATCATGATAAAGAACTGAACACTAACAATATCGCAAGTGCAACAGCTATAAGAAACAGTATTTTTACTAAAAATCAATTAGATGAGGTGTCATCCGTCGTACCTAATAGTACTTTTTCTCTTCTAGAAGAAGAATATGCACAAAATAGATTTAATAGTTGGAATAACTATTTCCAAACTCTCCAGATTATTATTAATAGTCAAGATAATAAGGATTTATTGAATATTCATGGAATGGTAGAAGGTTTAGAAAATAGAATAAAAAATAATATTAATAATGCAAAATCCTTTGAAGAGTTTACGAATTTAATCATGACAAAAAGGTATACCTTACCAAAAATTCAACGTACCCTTCTATATCTATTATTAAATCTTACAAAAACAAAAATCCAATCATTTGAAATCGATAAAGGACCCCAATATATTCGTGTCTTAGGATTTAATGAAAAGGGAAAAGCTTACTTAAATTCAATAAAACATAATATTGAACTACCCTTAATTACAAAAATCACTAGAGAAAAATCTCCAATGCTCGAATTAGATATTAATTCTAGTAAAATATATGAATTAGGATTAGGTAATGCCTTTGCCTTTGATGAATATAAGAGAACTCCTGTCTACTTTAAGTAAAATGATCTATAGTTTTAAACGATTTATTTTACTTCTAATTGTCTTAAATATTCAATAGCCTCACCCACGTTTGAAACGGGAACAATATCTATTGGCTTACCTAAGTCTTCATTAGATTGTAATGCTTCTTTTTCATTTGTATCTGTGTCATTAATATCTTTAGGTACAAAGAAAATTTCAGCACCCTCATCAATTGCCGCTTTAACTTTTAATCTAGGACTGCCAATCTGCCCAACATTCCCATCAATACTTATTGTGCCTGTTCCAGCGATTTTATAACCTTTTGTTAAATCCTCTGGGACCAATTGATTAATTATCTCTAATGCAAACATTAGACCTGCCGAAGGTCCACCAATTTCTTCTGTTTTAAATTCTACAGCTTTTAAAGAATTGATTGATCGATTCTCATAAGGATATATGCCTAATCCAACCTTTCCATTTGCAAAGTCTTTTTCACTATCACTGTACAGACTGACTAATGGAATCTTTGCTGAATATTCTTTTTTATCTCTAATAAAATCTATTTTAACAACATCGTCTTCATATTTACTTTTAAAATAGTTTAACATATCATCTAATTTTGTAACCCTTTTGTCATCTATTGCTATTATTAAATCACCTATCTCCAACACATCTTCGCTTGGAACGCCTGGTAAAATTCCCATTACTAATACACCATTATTTAGTACATCAATAGGTAACCCTAAATACGAAAAAGCTGCAATAAGAGCATCTCCTTGAGATTCCTCCATTACTTGTATTTGTCTATTCGTATAATCTTCTTGATCTTCATCCTCACCTAAGATTAATTCTTTAGGAATTGTTTCCATAAAAGAATTGAATTTTGAATATATAATTGTAAATAAACTACCCTTGTATATCGAAACAGAAGTTAACATTAATTCTCCACTTTCCTTATATCCATCCTCAACTTCAATTATCGTATCTAATTCCGTAGCCTGGCCTGGTGTAGCAATAAAATATGGTACAGGAAAATAAAATGTAATATAGATTAAAACAGCTAGTATAGCTAAAGTCCATTGAAATTTTTTTGAGCTAAGCGTCATTACTTTCCTCCCAGTTACTTATCAATTCTTTTATTTCATTTATACACCCGTTTGCTGCTTTATACCCTTCATCAATAATTGATTGAATATTGGTAAAGGAGAGAGTACTTATATTTCCCACCTCTGGTCTAATAACGTAGTCTGCATCAACTATTTGTTTATTAGAATTTGCACGTGCCATAATGTCAATAGATTGAGAAACAACATCAAATATTGTTTTTACTTCCATTTTGGAATTATATAATCCTACATCAACGGCAAGAATTATATCTGGTCCCATTGCCCGAATAGTCGGAATCGGAACTCGTTCAAGTACACCTCCATCTACCAACAATCTACCATCTATACGTTCAGGAACAAAAACTATTGGTATCGAAATACTGGCTCTTACCGCTGTTGCTATAGGGCCTTTTAAGAAAACTACTTTCTCCCCCGTTTCAATATCTACTGCTACTATGCCTAAAGGTATATCTAAATCCTCAATATTTTTTCCGTGTGTGATTAAATTGATTAAATCTTTTATTTTATCCCCTTGAACAAACCCTAATTTAGGTACTGTTAAATCTGTCCAATACTTTCTTTTTATATTAACAGCTAATTTTTCAATCATATTAATATCATTATTATTAGCGTATAAAGTTGCAATTACACTCCCCATGCTGCTACCAGCGATATAATGTACAGGAATATTATGTTCTTTAAAAACTTTCAATACCCCGATATGGGCTAAACCTCTAGCCCCACCAGAACCAAGCGCTAATCCTATTTTAGGTTTCAACTTGAAAACCACCTCAACTTTAAATTATATAAACATATGGTCTAAAAGGGACAATCATTACGTAAAAGTAAATAAGTAAGGGGGGCGCTATGAATAAGATAAACACAATAAATTTTAAAATTACAACATTTTTATTAGGAATACTTCTACTTGTACTTTCTGCATTTATTATTATCTATCCAGATGTATCTTTCAACGCCTCTCTAAGAGGTTTGAAAATATGGTGGGAGGTTATTTTCCCTGCGCTTTTGCCGTTCCTGATAACATCAGAAATTCTTCTTGGAACAGGTATTGTACATTTTATGGGGGTATTATTAGAACCATTAATGAGACCGTTATTCAACGTTCCCGGTGTTGGTTCATTTATACTAGCTATGGGTTTTTCATCGGGTTATCCCATGGGTTCAAAATTAGCAACAAGATTTCGTGAACAAGGTATGATTACTCGTGTTGAGGGTGAACGTCTTGTATCCTTTACAACCACATCTGATCCCTTATTCTTATTTGGGGCTATTGCGGTAGGCTTCTTTCATGATGTAAGGTTAGGAGCCTTTATAGCCTTAGTTCACTATTTGTCGAGTATCCTTGTAGGTATTATTATGAAATTTTATAAAAAAAATGACAATGAACGTTTACTAAGAGATAAAGAATTAACCAGTTCAAATCTTATAGTAAAAGCATTTAATGCATTATACCAAGCACGAATTAAAGATGGTAGAAAATTCGGTAAACTAATGGGTGACGCAGTAATGTCATCGATTGATACGCTATTAATGATCGGCGGTTTTATCATTATTTTCTCAGTTGTATTATCCTTATTAAGTGAAATTCAATTTACTCTGTATCTATCTAAATTCCTGTGCCTATTATTAGCACCATTAGGAATAACTCCTGATTTATCAAACGCATTAATTTACGGGTTATTCGAAGTTACTCTTGGTGCAAAAAATGTAAGTGAGGTAACAGAAATAATTCCAATGAGTCAAAAATTAGCTGTACTATCTGCGATTTCTGCATGGGGTGGTATATCGGTCCATGCACAGGTTGCAGCAATAATTCAAAAAACAGACTTAAGATATCTTCCTTTTCTTCTAGCTAGAATTATTCATGTTGTAATAGCATTTTTTCTATCTAAATTTCTATTTCAGTTTATCAAGCTTGAAAATCTACCTGCAACTGTACCTGCATTTCTTCATCAAGTATCCGAACAAACCTTTCAAGCCTCTATTATAAATTCCTTCTATTATATGTTAATTTGGCTTGTGTCTTTGGTAATTATTTTGTTTATCGTTTTAATTTTACGTATTTTTCTTTCAAGGCCTGATCAACAACATTAGGTACCAAATCTTTAACGTCACCATTATGTCTTGCAACGTCCTTTACAATGCTTGAACTAAGGAATGAATATTTGTTATTAGTCATCATAAAAAAAGTTTCAATATTTTCATCTAATTTTCTATTAATTGAAGCCATTTGGAGCTCATATTCAAAATCCGAAATCGCTCTTAAGCCTTTAATAATTGTATTACCATTATTTTTTACCATGTAATTAACCAATAATCCGTCAAAACTATCAACTTCTACATTCGGCATATCTTTAGTTGCTTCTTTAATTAAACTTATTCTTTCTTCTACTGTAAATAAAGGAGTTTTAGTTGGATTTATTAAAACCGCAACTGTTACTTTATTAAAAATTTTTGTTCCCCTTTGTATGATATCTAAATGTCCATAAGTAATTGGGTCAAAACTCCCAGGGTAAACTGCATGTATCATTTTTAATCCGCTCCTTCATCTCTGTTTATTGACTGATAAATAGAAATCCCCGTGTTTCCATAACTAGTTTTTTTTATTAATGTGTAAAAATCGCTATAATCATTTAAAGATATTTTAACATCATGTTCAACAATAATTATCCCTTTTCTACTTATCATTTTATTATCGTATAAAATCTTAAGAACAATATCATAGTTATTTATTTTATAAGGTGGATCAATGAATACTAAATCGAATTGTAATCCTCTTTTAATTAGAGCATTCAACGCCCTTAGTGAATCATTTCTATATATTTCAGAAATCTCTAGAAAATCACATAAAATAAGATTCTTTTTAATAATTTCAATACTTATTTTATCTTGGTCTATAAAAATAGCTTTATCCATTCCCCTACTTAAAGCCTCAATTCCTAACCCACCAGTACCAGCATAAAGATCTAATACTAAGCCTTCTTGTAAATAAGGAGTTATTATATTAAATATAGCTTCCTTTATTTTATCAGTTGTTGGTCTGGTATTTTTCCCTGGTACCGCCTTTAGGGGTCTCCCCTTTGCACTACCTGCTATAACTCTCAGTTTAATCACCTTCTTAAATATCATTTAATATGGTAGCATATTATAAAAAGTTTATCAAAATAACTGTAATACTTTGTATATTTAAAAAATTTTAGGTAAAGATATTTAATAGCAATACAAAACGGAGTATTGCTGATAACCGTGGAGAAGACTTACGTTTCCCCATAAGCTTTTCCTTCGGTTTCTCCTCTCCCATTTAGTTAATGCACTAAGTGTGCATTGGCCCCGCAGTTATAACCTGCGGGCTTTTTTTTGTTTAATATTAACTATTTAATATAACTTTCTGTATTCTTTCAATCTCTTTTTTCAATTTAATCCATTTGGGATCATCCCAAAAATCTTTATTATTAAACCATTCCTGAGCATCATTTCTCGCCACCTCTAATGTTCGATAATCATCAACTAGATCAGCAAGTTTAAAATCTGGTAAACCACTCTGTTTAATTCCTAGTAGGTCACCCGGCCCTCGTAATTTTAAATCCATTCTCGCAATTTCAAATCCATCGTTGTTCTCTAACATAACTCTTATTCTTTCTTTACTTATATCTGATTTGGGATTTGCTAATAATATGCAATATGATTGTTCTATACCCCTGCCGACACGACCTCTCAATTGGTGAAGTTGAGCAAGCCCAAACCGATCAGCATCATAGATTACCATTAAGGTTGCGTTTATTATATTAACTCCTACCTCTATCACTGTCGTAGAAACTAAAATCTGAACTTGATTATTCTTAAATTTTTCTGCTACATGTTCTTTTTCCTTTGAGGGAAGTTTGCCATGCATTAAACCAACCTTAAATTGAGGAAATAATTCTGTTAATTTTTCATATATTTCTACGGCGTTCTGAACATCTATTTTTTCCGATTCTTCAATTAATGGGCAAATAATATATGCTTGTCTTCCCAATTCAACTTGTTTCTTTATAAAATCAAGTACTCTAGGGAATGCATCATGTTTAACCCAATAGGTATTAATAACTGTTCTTCCTTTGGGGTATTCTTTTATTGTTGATACATCCATATCTCCATAAGCTGTTATAGCTAGTGTTCTTGGAATGGGTGTCGCTGACATAAAAAGAACATCAGGCGTTCTATCATCACCTTTTTTTCTTAACTCAGCTCTTTGTTCAACTCCAAATCGATGTTGTTCATCAGTAATTACTAAGCCAAGATTTTTAAAGAAGACTCCTTCTTGAATTAAAGCGTGGGTACCTATAACAATATCTATTAGTCCCATTTGTAAATGCCCTAATATTGATCTCTTATTATTGCCCGTAAGCTTACCAGTTAATAAGGCAATCTCCACCCCTAAGGGAGCCAAAATCTCTCTTATTGATTCTTCGTGTTGTTCAGCAAGAATTTCAGTTGGTACCATCATCGCACCTTGATAACCAGCTAGATAGTTAGCATACAAGGATATTATCGCAATTATTGTTTTACCCGAGCCAACATCACCTTGCAACAATCTATTCATTGCTTCTTCCGTTTTCATATCTGCTAAAATTTCATTCAATACTTTTGTCTGATCGTTAGTTAGTTCATATGGTAAGGTTTCTATTAGCTTAGCTAATTTCGACTCATCTATCTCTTTTATTATACCATTCCATTTTTCACGATTACTTTTCTTAATCATTTGTATTCGCAATTGATAGAGTAAAAATTCGTCATATACTATTCTACGTCTTGCATGTTTAACATCCTCATAACTTTCGGGAAAGTGAATAGCCCTTATCGCTTCGTTTAAAGAATATAACTTATACTTTTCTTTTATCTCTTCCGGAAGATAATCGTCAATTGAACCGTAATGCTGCAATAATGCATTTTTTATTAACTTTCTAAAGTCATTTTGATATAATCCTGAGGTTATAGAGTACACGGGCATAATACTACCTTTTTTAGAGAAAATAGAGTTATCTAAAAACTCAGAATCCGATACTGTTATTTGTAAGCGATTCTTGTCCCATTTCCCAGTTAATAAAATTGGGCGTCCCATCATTAGCTGGTTTTTTAAATAACTACGATTAAACCATGTTGCAGTAATAAGCTGATTATCTACTAAAACTTTTACTGACAAAATATTTTTTTTATTAGTTATGTTTTTCATATATGGAGTAGCAGATATTTCACCTTCAACAGTTATCTTTTCGCCATGTTTTGCGTTAGTAATCAAAACAGGTTGATAGTTTTCATATCTATATGGATAATATTCAAATAAGTCTTTAATAGTATAAAGACCCATTTCGTTAAGAATTTTAATTTTTCTCTGAGTAATTTTAATAAGTATTTCAATTTTTTGTTCAATATTTATGTTTTGCATAATCTATCTTTCCCCAAATACTTCTTTTTCAATTTTTCTAGCAGTTGGTGTGTCAGCTAATCCTCCTATCGAAGTCTCTTTTAAAGACGCTGGCATAGCACAACCGATTTTGTACATGGCGCTAATAACCTCATCTGCAGGAATCTTACTCTTTATCCCAGCTAATGCCATATCAGCTGCTATCATTGCATTAGAAGCACCAATAGCATTTCTCTTAACACAAGGAACCTCTACAAGTCCAGCAACAGGATCACAAGTTAACCCTAGCATGTTTTTTAAAGCCATTGCCGATGCTTCCGAGGATTGCCTTGGAGTACCACCAGCCATTTCAACTATCGCAGCTGCCGCCATTGCGGTTGCTGACCCAACTTCTGCTTGGCAACCACCCATCGCACCAGATATCGTAGCATTATTAGCAATAATTAAACCGATAGCCCCTGCTGTAAATAAACCGTTAATCATATCATCCTCTGTAAGGTTTAATATCCTTGCCGTTGCAAAAATACTTCCAGGTAGTATTCCTACAGAGCCAGCTGTTGGAGTAGCAACAATTACACCCATTGCTGCATTTACTTCCGAAGTGGCTACTGAGTAACAAACAGATTCAAGAATAGTTTTTCCTGATAGATATTTACCCCCCTCAAGATAATTATAAAGTTTATTTGCATCTCCACCACTTAATCCACTACGTGATTTACTGGTTTGAGTTATACCCTTATTTATAGCTTCAGACATAACTTCTAGATTCTTTTTCATCTTACTAAATACTTGTTCTCTCGTGTTGTTGCTCTCAATTATTTCCGATTCAATCATAATTTCCGATATTTTCTTACCTTCGAGTTCACAAAGATTTACCAATTCTAATACTGAAGAAAATTTCATTACATCCTTCCTTCACTAATTAGTTTTTAAAAGTATAACCTTATTAACACTTTTTATTTCGTTGAGCTCTTTAATTACATCGTCTGTTATTGGGTTGTCTGTTTCAATTAACATTAATGCCACTGAACCTTTTTCTTTTCTTGCAACTTCCATATGTCCAATATTTATTTTATTTTTCCCCAGTACATTTGCTACGGATGCTACTAATCCGAATTTATCTTCATGAAAAACTAACATAATTGGTGAATTACCTGATACTTTTACTATAAAACCGTTTATTTCTGTAATATCTACTAATCCGCCACCAACTGATATACCTACTAATTCAAGTTTCCCTATTTCATCCTCTAATAATATTCTTGCAGTATTGGGGTGAACCGTTTTTTCATCACTAATAATAAATTGAATGTTTACTCCCTCTTTTTCAGCAATTTTTTTAGAATTTAATATTCGGCTATCGTCAGTGTCAAAATCCAATATTCCGCCGATAATAGCGAGATCTGTTCCATGTCCTTGATAAGTTTTAGCAAATGAGCCGTAAAAAGATACTACGGCATTTTTAGGCTTTCTTCCAAATATTTCTCTAGCAATCTTACCAATTTTAATTGCACCTGCTGTATGAGAACTCGAAGGTCCTACCATAATAGGACCAACAACATCAAATACGGTTTGATATTTCATATGAATTCCTCCATTTGAAATTTATAAAAAACCCTCTACATCAATTTAACATAGAGGGAATATTTTGTAATAGCTAATATTATAATATTTTGTGCATTGTTATTGCTATAGTCCCAGGCCCAACATGAGTTCCGATAACCGGTCCAATATCAGTCATTACGAATTCTTGGATATTAAATTCTTCTCTTAATTTTTGCTCAATCTTCTTTGCTTCCTCAAGATTTGCTGCGTGACTTATACCAGCTCGTAATTTCTCGTCTTTAGCATATTCCTTAAAATAATCAAATATTTTTAATAAAGCCTTGTTAGAACCTCTTACTTTATCTATAGGATATACTTCACCTTGTTTATTTAATGATAAAATAGGCTTAATATTTAATAATGATCCAAATAAGTGCGAAGCTTTACCAATCCTGCCACCTTTATGTAAATATAATAACGTTTCGACAAGAAAGTATACTTGGGTTTCTTCAACTAATTTATTTACTAATTCAACACATTCATTATAACTCTTACCACTCTTTATAGCCTCCGCAATTCCTACGACAATTATTCCTATTGAATAAGATGCTTTCCTTGAGTCTATAACCGTTACTTCAATTCCCTCTTCTTCTAACATTGTCTTAGCCAACTGGGCCGATTGTACTGTACCACTTAATGCGGATGATAGATGAATCGATATTATTTTCGCACCTTCTTGTGCCGCTAATTTTTTATAAACATCTATAAAAGCTACTGGTGATGGTTGAGATGTAGTAGGTAGATCCTCACTATCCTCAAGCTTACGATAAAATTCATCAGCAGTAATCGTTTCCCCGTCCAGATGTGTTTCGTTATTAAGGTGAACTTTTAATGGTATTACAACTATACCTAGAGAATTAACAACTTCCTTTGGTATATCTGCTGTACTATCAGTAACAACATAAACCTTTTCCATATAATCCACTTCCTTTAATTTACTCTATACCGAATATAAAATAATATAATGGCTGTTTTCCGTTATGGATTTCGATCTCAATATTAGGGAACCGTTCAATTAACATATTCTCTAAAATTCTAACCTGCTCCTCATTAACATCTTCACCATAAATAATAGTTAAAATTTCATCTTCCTCTTGAATCATCTCAACTAATAAATTATATGAGGTTTCTAATAAATCTTGCGTATTTGTTAATATTTTGCCATCCGCAATACCAATAAAATCACCCTGGCTAATTTCTAAATTTTCAAATTTGGTATCTCTAATAGAATAAGTTACTTGACCTGTTTTAATAGTATCTAGCGCATCAAGCATATTCTTTTTATTTTCTTCTAAAGAAGCTGTTTTGTTAAATAAAAGAAGTGCCGCGATTCCTTGTGGCATAGTCTTAGATGGAATCACAACTATTGGTTTATCAACAATGGCCAATGTCTGCTCTGCCGCTAGAATTATATTACTATTATTAGGAAGAATTATATAATTTTCTGCATTAATTTCATTAATGGCATTAACTATATCCTCAGTACTTGGATTCATAGTTTGCCCACCTGTAACAACTTTATCTACTCCAATACTTTTAAATATATCAACTATCCCTTCACCCATCCCAACAGCGACTATTCCGTAAGGTTGAATAGGTTTTTTAGATTCTTTTGAACTTAAACTACTGTTTTGAGAAGAATTAGCATCATCTATTATTATATGGTTATGCTGTTCTCTCATATTATCTATTTTTAGCTTATGTAAACTACCATATTTCATTGAATAATTTAAAACAGTACCCGGCTCATTAGAATGAATGTGCACTTTCACAATTTCATCATCAGAAATAACAACAAGCGAATCACCAAATTCAGATATTTCCTTTTTGAAATTATCCTCATTAAACTCCTGATTATCTAAACCAATAAAAAACTCTGTACAATATCCAAACTCTATACTTTCAGTTGATATTTTAGTTAAAAACGATCCTGAGTCTGTTTTACTTACATCATCGAAGTTTAAATCGTCTATAAACTCCTCTAAGTCCATATTTTCGTCCTTTAAAATCGCTAAAAAACCTTCATATACATATAACAATCCTTTTCCACCAGCGTCTACAACCCCTACTTCTTTTAAAATTGGTAATAGTTCTGGTGTATTAGCTAGTGAAATTTTACCTCTTTTAATTATCTCTTCCATAAGAACTACTATGTTTTTCTCTTTATGCGAAATTTTAATTGCCTCATCTGCCATTTCTCTTGCAACGGTTAAAATAGTGCCTTCTACAGGTTTCATAACTGCTTTATATGCCGTATTGACTCCTGTTTTAAGAGCTTCAGCAAATTGAACACTATCCATTACCTCAAAAGATAGGATATGTTTTGAGAATCCCCTAAATAATTGAGATAAAATAACGCCCGAATTACCCCTTGCTCCCATTAGTAAACCCTTCGCTAGTGCTTCCGCATTTTTACCAACATGATCCGTATTTCTCTTCTTTAATTCATTAATACCAGAAGTAAAAGATAAATTCATATTAGTTCCAGTATCACCATCTGGCACAGGAAATACATTAAGAGCATCAATACTTTTAACATGTTTATTAAGATTTTTTGCCCCTGCTAAAACCATTTTAGTAAATAATTGTCCATCTATTGTATGGTATTCCACAAAAAAATCCTCCTTAGTTACACTTGAGTCACTCGAACGCCTTGTACTATCACATTTACTTTAGAAACTTTAATTCCTATAATACTTTCTAATGTGTAAATAACTTTTTGTTGTACATTATGAGCTACCTCAGATATTTTTGTACCATAACTAACGATAATATACATATCTATAGTTACTTTATCACCCTCCGTAAAGACTTCAACACCTTTACTTAGGTTGTCCTTTCTTAATAACTCTGCTATACCATCTTTAAATTGGTTTCTTGAAGACATACCAATTAACCCAAAAACCTCCATCGCAGAAATTCCTGCAACAACAGAAATAACCTCATTCGAGACATAATATTTTCCTAACTTACTTTCCATTTCAACAGCCATCTTTTTTTACCCCCTAAGATTTATTAAAGCTGGGCTAAGTTTTATTTTACTATAAAAAACAATATAATAAAAGTAAATTGATTTCTTTTAATAAACTAACCTTGAAATATATAATATCATATGCTAAGATAACACAAGTGTATGAAATTATTATACCTACAGTTTATAAAGAAACAATGTAATAAAGGAGGTTCAAAAATGTCTCGCGTATGTTATATTACAGGTAAAAGAACAAGTTCAGGAAATAACGTAAGTCACTCTAATAAAAAGAGTAAACGTAAATGGCGTGTTAATGTACAAAAGGTGCGTATATTAGTCGACGGTAAACCTAAACGTGTATATGTAAGCGCAAGAGCACTAAAATCTGGTAAAGTAACTCGTGTTTAACATATAATAATTAAGAAGAAAGCACCAATTTATTGGTGCTTTTCTAATTTTTTAGTGCCTTTTTTATTAACCCTTAAAACAGCTTTCAGCAAACCCCCTAGAGCCTTGGGGAGTTTAATAGTATAAAACTTCACCCCTATCCCTCCTTGTTACCCTTAAACTTACCTTATTCATAAATTGTATAATATAAATAATATAGATGGACTTAATACAGTATATTCACTTTTTAAAAAAAATGTACTAAAAAAACAACCTGTGTTAAAAGTTGTCTAATCCTTACTTTCTATTATTAGTAATCTACCTTTTTTAACCGAAATCATACCAGTATCTTCAATTAGCTCATTACTCAGTCCATATGGAAATCCAATACTCATAGTTCCATTTTTTATTAAATACTTAAAACCTTCAGTATTAATCCCCTCGACACAATCACTGAAAGCTATTAGTGATACGTATTTAAAAAGACTCTTTTTAACTAAACATATTTTCTCAGGAAATAATAATTGAATTCTATTATTTGCATCAAGTAATACAGCACTAACATTCTCAATTTCAGCTTGAATCAAGATATTAATATTTGCCAGCACATGATCTATTCTAGAACCTGTGCCTCCTATAATTGTAACACTCTTAGGCCTAAGAGTAATTGCGAATCTTAATGCTAGTTCTGTATCAGTTTCATCTTTATTAACATCAAACCTATTTACGCGTGTGCCATAAAGATTACTTATTATATTAAATAAGTTAGAATCAATAGAATCAAAATCCCCTATAAAATAATCAGGTATAATTCCTTGACTAAAAAGCCATTCAATCCCAGACTCTACACCAATTATTAAATTATTCTTTAGATTAATATATGTAAGAATTTGTCTATCTATATTGCCACCAGTAAAAATATATAAATCATTATTTTGCTCTCTCATAATCTACCTCGTAAATAAAATAATTAGAAAATATACACAGCAAGATTAAAAATAATTAGTAACGAAATAAATGCAATTGACCAGCCAACAAAAATATATTTAAAAGTTTTACGAAATTTCAAGCCCTTAAAAACCCTTAATGTTACTAATACTGCTACTATAGCACATAATAAGACTTTTACAAATCCCAAGATAATCACCTATTCTTAATACTTAAACTATTAATATATATAGTCTATTTTCACATGATAACATTAAATATAGACAAAATACAACAATAATAGGGAGATTCCTAATACTGTTGTATTTTCATAAAGTCAAATTTCTTTATTACTAGAAGTTTTTGTAGTTTGCTATTACTGCTTAAGTAGGTTTCCCCAGGTAATCTTTGCTTCTTCTACATTTCCTAGTAAATAATGACTGTAGCCAATATAGAAATCTAAATATGGAAACTTAATTCCTCCAGTAATTGAATTTTCAAAATTAACTAGAGCTTGTTTAGGATTTTTCTCATCTAAATTAATTAATCCCAACACGAAATTCCCTAAAGACTTTAGTGAATTATTATCGGTATTTTGAAGCATCTCACTAAATTTGTCAGAATTATTCTTATCATCATTTAAGTAATATAATCTTGCTAATGTAGCTGCCAGATATAATTCAAATGATTCTAATTTATTTTTATAAAGGTGTTCAGATATTTTTTGCAATACCAAACGTGCTTTAATTGGATTAGTCTCAGTTAACATCCATGCATAGATTAATAATATTTCTATGCTATCTTCTTCGAGTACCAAAGCTTTTTTTATTATTGTTATAGCAGTTTTTTTGTCACCCTTTAACCACATATTTTTTGCTAAGCCAAGAAAAGCGATTGATTGTTTTGGTTCAACAATTAACCATTTATTATACCAATATATAGCCTTTTGAAATTGATAATGTTTTTCATAGTGACTCGCAATTTGCTTAATTATTGTTGGATTTTTTGTAATAGCATATATTTCATCAAAATACCAATTTGCTTTATCGTATTCTTTTATTTTTTGATAACTTTTACCTAGGTATAGCATCGTTTCCCAATCCCTAGGATTAACGCTGTACAATTCTTCAAACAACATTATTGCCTCGCTAAAATGATTCAATTTATAATAGATGATAGCGAGATTATATATTGGCTCCTTCCAATCCCCCTTTAAATCAATTGCTTGCTGAAAATGTAGAATTGCTTCCTCATATTCAAGTTGATTTCCATATATAATTCCTAAAATATTGTGTGCTAATGATTGTATAACCACATCATCTGAAAATTTAAATAATGCTTCCACTTCTTGTCTTGCTTTGTTATACTCTTTTCTTTTTAGGTAAGCCATTGCTGTGTAAAGTCGAGCAAGGTCAAAATCTGGATACTTTTCAACGATATTATCTAAGTTTATAATAGCTTTGTCATAAATTGATAAATCGTAAAAACCTATCCCCTTTTGAAAAGTCATAAGGTCTTCTTCGAATAATTCAATAACACCATCTTCATCCTTTTTTTGTTCTGGCAAAATATCTTCATTCAGTTCAAAGTTTAAAACTTGATCTTTTGTACTTATATCATCTGGATATATGTCTAATAAACCATACTTTTTTTCCATTTTATTAAGTTTTAAATTTAATATTCTAAGGTCCTCTGTAAGTATTTCACTTGTCTCTTTAATAGATAAATATTTTTCTAATAAAGATAATTCATCGTCAATATTATTTATATTATCAAACCCTTGATTAATTTGTTCTAGCGTTTGATGGATCTGTAAAAAAATTTTTTTAAACATATCTACTCCCTCCTTCTTCTATATAAGTTTTTGTTAGAATGAAGGAGAATATACTTTAAGTAAAGATTAAAATAAAAACTTAATCTCTCCTGAGGATACATTAATAAAATTACCATCCTCTTCTCTTACTAATAGATGTCCGTTCTCATCAATCCCCTTAATATATCCAATGATATTATTATATAAAATTTTATAGTTTAAACCGTACATTACATCGATGTACTCTTCACGAAAAATCTTTAATCCATCTTGTTGAAAACTATCATAAGATTTCTCAAACTCGTTTATTAATTCTATTATGATTTCTAATCTCTTTGGTGAGTGATTAATCTTTTCTTCAATAGAAATCGCTTTGTTTTTTATCACGTCTTGATATTCAGTTTTATGAGTATTTATCCCTATTCCAACAACTAAGTAATAATTATTTAAATCACCTTTAACTTCACATAAAATCCCTGCGCATTTTCTATGATCTATATATATGTCATTAGGCCATTTAATTTTACTGTCTATATCAAACATTTTTTTTAGAGTTCGCTGAACTATTATTGACGTGAGTAATGTAATTTGTGGAGCAGACTGAATATTAAAAGCTGGTCTTAATATTATACTCATCCAGATACCTTTCTCTTTCTCTGAATACCAAACTCTCCCTAACCTGCCCCTTCCATCAGTCTGTTCCTCTGCTATTATAATAGTTCCATGAGGAGATTGATTCGTAGCCATAATGTGGGACATTGATTGTGTAGAATCAAGTATTTGATAATATAAAATATTACGACCTAACCAATTAGTATTTAATTCAATTTTCTTCTCCATTTCCAACCCCTTCTTTTATCATAATCGCCCGCTCTAACAATATCGACTTATTGTTTGTAAGATTATTAAATACAACCTGCCTAAACAATTTTTCTAAGATAATGTTTATCCAAGGTCCTGCCGATGAGTTAAAAGCTGCCAGAAGGTCACTACCATTTAGTTCTAAGTCCTTAATCTCTCTCACAGTTAAATCTTTTTTAATCTGATCTAATTGATTAGAATATATATCTTTTTCCACTTCATTAATCCCATTAATTAAAGCAACTAAATTAAGTGCAGTTAAACATATATCATCACTAGTTTCTATTAAGCATTTTTTAATATTCACTATATTTATTTCATTATTTAAAATTGCATAAGATTTAAAAACCATATTAATTGTTTTTCTTTCTCTATTAGGGAACTTTAATGTATTCATAACTACTTGCCGTTCTTTCTCATTTAAGGGAAATAGGAATAAAAACCACCGTTCTATAGCCTTACTTGTCTTTTTTATCAGTTTAAAATTAGTGACGTAGTCTAATTTGGTTATATTTGTAACGTTCAGTCCCTTAATCCAACTGATTAAATTTGATTTATATAATAATTCGATTCCTAAATATGCATAGTCTGATTGCATTATTTTATCTAATTCGATTTTAATTCGTTCATTTGAGATATATTGAAGGTTTGATGCACTCTGTTTTAATCCTTCCCAAGTGGAAACATCTATGGTGAAGTCAAGTTGTGAAGCAAAACGAATTGCTCTTAACATCCTTAGAGGATCCTCTAAAAACCTTTCTTCTGGATTACCAACTGTTTTGATTAATTTTTGGGCTATTGCTTTTCTTCCCTCAAATAAATCTATAATTTGATCATCTGCATCCATTGCAAATGCATTTATAGTAAAATCCCTTCTGCTTAGGTCTTCCTCTAAACCTGAAACAAACTTAACATCAGAAGGGTGTCGAAAATCTAAGTACTTACCATCTAATCTAAAGGTTGTAACTTCGAACTTATTTCCGTCTAATAAAACTAAAACTGTTCCATGTTTTAACCCAATAGGTACGGTTTTAGTAAATATTTCCATAACTTTATCAGGAGGAGCATCAGTTGCAATATCAATATCGCTAATTTCGCGACCAATGATTATATCTCTTACAACTCCTCCAACAAAATACCCTTGATAACCGTGTTTGGACAGTTCTCTTAATATTCTTTTTCCTATAATCAAACTTCCCATAACTTCACCTCAAACCGTGTAAAATGTTCTGTGTTTACTTATATTTATTAATTACTTCCCTCCATGCAAAATCACCTTGTTCGATGGAACGAACTAAAATTTCTGCCGTAGCTACATTAGTAGCCAATGGTATACTGTAAACATCACATAGGCGGAGTAGAGCACTAATATCTGGTTCATGTGCTTGTGCTGTAAGTGGATCTCTAAAAAAAATAATTAAATCTAACTCATTTTTTGCAACCATTGCCCCAATCTGTTGGTCTCCACCATACGGTCCAGACATTAGTCGTGTTATGTCAAGGTCGGTTTGTTCCATAATTCTTTTCCCAGTAGTCCCTGTTGAGTATAAATCATGTTTAGTAAAAATATGACTGTATGCAATCATAAAATTAACGATCTCGGCTTTTTTCTTATCATGTGCTATTAATGCTATCTTCATATACCTCACCCATTAAATTCAGATTTTAAAGTTAATATTTAATCAAGTAAATGCTCTAACCCATAAATAATCCCTGTAAAACTCTGAACTCTTTTAATCGCTAGATTAACCCCAGGCATAAAAGATTCTCTACTAATTGAATCGTGACGGATTGTTAATGTCTGACCCTGATCACCAAAAATAACCTCTTGATGAGCAACTAATCCAGGAAGTCTTACACTATGTATTCTGAAACCAGAATAATTCCCACCTCTTGAGCCAGCTATAGTTTCCACCTCTTCTTTATTCCCTTGATATAACTCTACTCTTTCTTTAGAAATTAACTCAGCAGTTTTAATAGCTGTTCCAGATGGTGCATCTAGTTTTTGATCGTGATGCATTTCTATAATCTCAACATTTGGCATATATTTTGAAGCCATTTGAGAAAATCTCATCATTAAAACTGCACCTGTTGCAAAATTAGGTGCAATTAATCCGCCTATTTCGTGTTCAACCGCTAGCTTGTCCAACAAATAAATATCCTCTTTTGAAAGTCCAGTGGTACCTACAACCGGTCTAACACCTAATTTTAATGCAATCTCAACATTTTCTTTTACGCTCTTTGGATTCGTAAAGTCCACTATGACATCTGGTTTTACTACAATTATTGCTTCTTTTAAGTCATTATAATGTTTTAAATCCGGATTGAAATCGTAAGAATAATCAACCCCGCCTACATATTCTAATTCCTGATCTCTTAAAATCATTTCTACAACTTCTTTTCCCATTTTCCCATTAGCTCCAGAAACTAAAACTTTTATTTTATCCATTTCATCCACCTTTTTCATATAATATTATATAATTTTGTTTTAACTGTTTAGCATATTGATTTGATGGGTCTAATTTTAGCGCTAAGTTAATTTCTTTTAGAGCAATCGAATATCTCCCCTTCTCTCCATAGTATATACCTAATAAAAGATAAGCTTCAATATTTAATGGGTCTAAATTTTTAGCTAAAATTAATAATCTCTCTACTTCCTCACTATATATACGATCATCCATTTTATTACTTGCCTGCTTAATATAATTTTTAGCTTGGATAATTTGCAGATGGTAATAATATATTTGATTATTAGATAGTTCACATGCTTTTTGAGCAGCTTCTAATGCTTCAGTTATTTGATCATTCCTCGAATAAGTGATTGATAATTTATGATAATATAATGCGTTGCTTGGCTCGCAATCTATTGCCTTTTTAAATAAAATTATCGCCTTATGAAAATCATTTTGGTATATAGCATGATACGCCTCATCTAAAAATTTTCTACCTAAACTCATAATTAACACACCTTTTTATTTGCTATAACAATATATGAAATTAACAATAGCTTGGTGTATATCTTATATTATACTGTAAAAATAGATGTTTAAACTGTATAATAATATTGCTTTCATAGTAAGGAGGGTTATTATATGAAAAATATTTTAAAAAATCTTTTCTTTATAGCAGTTGGTACTTTTATATTTTCCTTTGGACTAAATTATTTTACTATTGCCAATCATTTATCTGAGGGCGGAGTAACTGGAATTGCCTTATTGTTAAAATATATCTTCGATTGGTCACCTAGTATAGTTATATTAGTTCTAAATGTACCTCTGTTCATTTTTGGATTGATAAAATTAGGGCGTAATTCAATGGCCTATACTATTATAGGCACACTATTAGTTTCATTATTCTTATGGTTAACAGAAGGTTTTAACTTGCCATTAGATGATTTACTTTTAGCCTCTTTATTTGCTGGATTATCCGTAGGACTGGGGCTTGGAATAACTTTTAGATTTGGAGGGACAACTGGAGGATCCGATATTATCGCAAGACTCTTTTATAAATATTACGGAATAAGTATGGGCAAAACAATGCTTGTAATCGACGCACTTGTTATCCTAGCCTCTGCTTTATACATTAGTATTGAAAAGGCTATGTACACCTTAGTAGCAGTTTACGTGGGAGCTAAAGTTATCGATTTTGTGCAGGAAGGATCTTATGCAGCAAAAGCAGCTACAATTATTTCAAACAACGCACCCGAGATAGCTTTGAAAATAATGAATGAGATGGAACGAGGAGCTACTTTATTAAAAGGTAGAGGTGGATACACCGGTAGTGAGAAAGAAGTTCTATACTGTGTTATAAACAGAGGTGAAATATCTAGATTAAAAAAGATTGTTCGTTCTGTCGATAATAGAGCCTTTATTGTTTTAAATGACGTGCATGAAGTTTTAGGAGAAGGATTTGAAAGAAAATAACGAGGATGTGAAATAATCTCTGTAAATTAGCTTCCTATGATAAAACTTAAGATTGAGAAGTAGTCTAAAAGTGCTGCTTCTCTTTTTTAAATATATTTAATTAATATGGGCATGTCAATAGCACCTTC
>JBFXJF010000021.1:0-42678 GCA_050175155.1 Vulcanibacillus sp. | reverse complement strand
TTCTTTTTCCCTTCGGTCAACGGACCAATTTTGTGTACATTTTTCTTAACCATAAAAAAACCTCCTATGATATTTTTACTTTATCATAGAAAGCTTATTTTTTTTACAGACTTTTTTTCACAGTCCCAAAATAACTTTATATAATATAATTATTTTTTAATTTTCCTCCAGATTACATAGCTTAACACAAGGAATATGATTAATCCTACCAATAATGAGGCCTTCCATAGAAATGATTTTATTGTAATGCCCCCCATTGTATCATACTCACTACCATAGAAAATTTGATGAATACTACTCTGTAATTGATTAAGAATCATATCTTTATTTGGAGAAATATTTTGCTTAATTAAAGCAGTAATTAATGAATCAATATTTTCTACTAAGTAGGCTTGTTCCGAAACCAATATTGCAGGCTTAATTAAATTAAAATGATCTTGAAAAGTACGAATATATTCTTCGGTTCGATTATTATCAGAGTCATTTATCGTCTTCCTAATCTCTGTTATATCTTGTTCTACTACTGAATAATAACGATGCCATAATGGTTGTTCTTTATGAGTTAAAGTATCTATGGCTAGGTGTAACTGTGTAACACTATATATTATATCATTGTGATTAGATTCTTTATTGCTTAGTAATTGTTTTGTACCTTTAATAGAAGAAGTTATAGCCTCTATTCCTTCTACTGTCGTTATACTGTTTAGTTGGGTATTAAGATATACTTGTGTGATTTCCTCAAGGATATTCTTCGATCTACTATAATCCTTTATTTTAACTGACTGATAAAATGAATAATTTAAATTCTGTAGTTTCTCTAGATTGTCATTTTGTTTACCATCATAATTAGTATTCATGACACTATTAACATATAAAAATGTCATAATTATAATTCCAAATATACAAAAAAGTATAAATAATTTTTTAAACACTAGTATTCACTCCCCTATATTAATATATTAGGGGTTGTACACCTTTATTCTTTTTTTCTTCGATATATAGATAATAAATAAAAGATAAGTAAAGTAACACCACTCAAAATTAGTGTGAATTCTCCTACCTGATGAGTAAGGGGGTTTAAACTTTGTGGTAACCAAGGATTAATTCCTAAAGTGTAATCTAAGATATCATTAACATAGATCCATATGCCGACTATTAAAATAGAGAAAAAACCATATGTGTATTTTTTAAAAAATATTAAAGCTTCAAGTGCCATACCTAGATGTCCTATAATTAACATAACATCTACCCATGAAATAGTATCAATCATTATTATTTTTATAAATGATGGTTCTACTTGCCACGCACCCCAGAGGATAATACTTATCGCCCATACTCCATATTTAAATAAGGTAATGGAAGCAAAAGCTTCGATTAATGCCACCCTTTTATTCATAAGGTATAATATTAAAAAAACAGTAAAAATAGTCGAAGACAAAGGACTATCAGGAACAAATATTAAAAATTCAAGTGGGGAGTCAAGTAACTGGTTTCTATACCAATAGAATCCATACAGTGATCCAACAGCGTTTATTACTATTAATGTAATTATAAACGATTTTTTTTCTATGTAATAATTAATAGTGTCCCATAATTCCTTAAACATATAATAATCACCTCTTATTTAAGATTGTCTAGCTTAGCTAGTTTTCCAGAAAAACAACTTTGCTACTATTCTAACAAATAGAGTGATTATTAACAAAGATTAATTTTCCCAAATTAAAAAGTTCCCGAGTGTATACACCCGAGAACTTTTCATTATTATAATATATCGTTTTCTATTTTGTTTAATTTCTCCGTCAATTCTAAAAATTTTGTTTTATCTCCTTGCAATAAAGCTGTATCGATAGCCTCGTATAATTTTTTCTGATTGAATTCCCTTACGGCTTGATCCAATGTTAATTCTGCCATCAATTCTAACAGGTTTCCTTTTATAAGTTTCTGCTTTTCCATAGGATTAACCTCCAATACACTGGCATACTCTGGGGAAGTATCTCTTCCTTTAAAAAACAAACCAATATAAATATCTTCCTCTGGATTAGATCGAATGTCTAAAAAGGCAGTTTCCACATCTGGTGTCACACGATTATTTTTGTAAAACTTAAAAGGAGTCATTGCTACACACTCTGTCGAAATAAGAATCGCTTTTGGTAAACCAGTTATATCCCTCACAAAATGAACTTTTTCTAAAAGACTCTCTTTAGAAGAAATATATGTAATTAACCATGCTGCTTCCTTTTTTGAAAGTGTGTACGAATCTAAGAACCATTTAATAAATTCTTTTTTTTCGTTAAGAGTTATCATGGTTATAACCTACCCTCTATCTTATAAATATGTCAGTCTTTAAATATTATATTATAAATAATAAAAAAATTTCTTTCTTTCTAAAAAAACAATAAATTTTTGTTTTTCATACTTAATAATAACATCTTGTTTGAATTTTTGGAATTTGTATATTTTTCCTGTCACTCTAAGCCATTTATCCAATTATGACCTTTAGAAGTTACCCTTATGTAGGTAAAATTTTCATCACAGCTAACCTGAATAGCTCCTAAATGCATTAAGATTTTTATTATTCTTTCTCTAAACACTTGTTGTTTTCCTTCATAAAAATGATCCTTAAGCCAAAATAAAATATGCGCTTCTAAGGAATTTAGTTCTATCCAATTGTTATAAGCAATAAGATCAATTGTATTCAAAATTATTAAAATATATGGAATTGAATATTTATACACCCTAATCCAAAATTTATATATTTTTATTTCATCATTTACTAAACTATTACAGTTTAAATAATTTTCTCCTTTTGTCGTAATAGTTAAAAACCCTAATTCATCCTCTAATATAAATTTATTATAGTAGGCATAATCATATATAAGGGAGAACCGATCAGGATATTCTTTATATCTTCGACCATACCCAAAACGCCAAGCCGTTTTCTTTATTAATTCTTCTTGTATTTGAAATGATTGAAAAATTATCTTTTGTTGTTTTTTATAAATATTCCCCTCGTTAGTTAATAATACCTTTTCTTTTTTTATATATTTTAAAAAAGAAAATAAATCAGATTTCATGAACTTACTTTCATCTCTATAAAAATTAACATACTCTTTATGTTTAATGTTTTTAATTAAATTTTTGTATACTACCTTTAAAATTTTATCTTTGAAATCTTGAGGTATTAGATAAACAAATAGGTACTTCTTCCCAACCCCACTAAAAATCCATCCCTTTTTTACAGCTTGTAATATTAGATCCTTAGGTTTTGCAACAGAGTTGTGGATATCAATCGCTTGTTTCCCTTTGGCGATTAAATCTTCTATTGAATATTTCATTCTAGAATCTAAATATAATAATTGGATAAAAGTATATTCTATATCATCAAGTTGTTCAATTGATTCTTGTAATATATCTTTCTGAAATATATGATATATTATCGACTGTATAGTATCTGCTTTTGAATTTCTATTGCATGGACAATTATAGTGCTCAGCAATTTTGCTTATATGCTCAATATCTGCATATATTAACATCTCATTAATATTCATAATCATACCCCTTTTAAAAGTGAACTATTTAAGACTTACTTATATTTAGTATTCCAAAAATATGCCAAAAAAATATAAAAACCTTATTCTGAAATATCAGAATAAGGTTCAAGACTGTTGAAAAAGTCACACTTATGTAAACTACAAATTTTAGTCTATTTAGAAGTAAGTTCTGTTACTCCTTTTAGTCCTGTCATCTATTATGCTTTATCCTTAATTGATTTAGTAAGTATAAAATAGTTTCATCGTCTGGATAAATTTCTAGAGCTTGATAAATTATGTTTTCTGCATTATCTAAATCAGATAGATGTAAGTATATATCAGCTAGTTTTTTAAAAGCAGGTAAATAAAACTTATCTATCTCTAGTATACGCTCTAAAACACTTATACAGTTAACATAATTACTTTCCTTTTCATAAGCTTCATATAAAACAAGTAAAACATCGATATTTTCAGGTTGTACCTCAGCTACTTTTTCCAAATATTCTATTCCCTCTGCTATATTACCATTTTCTAATTGCAAAATTCCTTTCAGATATAATGCATCTTCTTGTTCTGGATTTATATCTAAAACCTTATTATAGTGATAATCGGCTTCTTCAAAATTCCCTTCATAATAAAGAATTTCTCCTAAAGTCAAATGAAACATAGGCTCATTATTGTCTAATTCTAGGGCCTTCTTAAGACTACTAATTGCCTCTGCAGTTTCTCCAACCTCATAAGCATAAATACCTTTTTGATAATTATAGAAGGGTATATTGTTATTTTTATCTAAAGCTAAATTAATATATCTATAGGCAACCTCTGGCAATCCTTCTTCAGCGTAAATTTCCGCTATAAATACATAATCATCTGCATTGGGTTCCCGATTAATTACATTAAGCATTGCATCTATAGCATTATCATTATCGTTTTCCTTAAAATATATTTCTGCTAAAAGTCGTTCAACTTCAATAGACTCATGATTTTTGGAAATGTTGTGTAATATCTCTTTTGCATTCTCTATAAGACCTAAATTCGCATAGACACCTGCTATCTCAATTTTTTCTTGAAAGCTTGAAGATTTATTTAGTAATTCTTTTAGATGATTTAGTCCAATTTCGTAATTACCATTTTTGAACTCATATATAATAGATGCAAACTTAGAAAAATAATTATCACTTTCCATTTACAAAGTCACCCCTATCTTTTACTAGTAATAATTCAGACCACACTCATATTAAGTGTGGTCTGAATTATTATCACTTCTTGTTATCCAATTCAAAAATAATGTAATAATAGAAATACTAAATATAGATAGCATCCAAAATAGTTGAATATCATCTTTCTCCTTCTGTTTAGGTATGTAGATATTCGGTTCTCCTATTTGAGATATCATGCTATTATTAACAACAAAATATTCTAAATTAGAAAAAATCTTAGCATAATCGGTAGGTTTTACAGTACTAAGTACATTCTCATTAGTTGAAACGATTTCATAGTTATTGGATGTTGGATTTATAAAAATAAAGCTAACAGTTATCCCTAACAAAATTAGAATCAAAATAATTGAGCTTGTAACTTTAAAATATTTAGAAGTATTGATTTTTTGTTCATGAACAGGTTTAACCCATTTATTTTCCTCTAATATTCTATCCATTACGCTTTGGGATAATTTTGTAGTCTTATTATTATAATCTGATATCATCTACCCTTTCATCCCCTCGAAATCATTAAGCTTATTTTCTACAATATAAGATTCTAACTGAAATTTTATACCACTCCTAGCTCGAAATAGCAATGATTTCACGGAACTAACAGTAGAATCTAAGATTTGGGCAATTTCCTTGTAATCTAGTTGATCATATTCTCTTAGAATAATTACTGATCTCTGCTTTTCGGGTAGTCTATTAATTGCATCTCTAACTTTATTTACTTTTTCATTTTTTAATAATTCTTGTTCAGGCAATAATAAAGAAGATAGCTGAATATTTGATATATTTTCCTCTAAAGGAACCTCTGTATATTTTAATTTTCTTATCTCACTTAACGTAGTATTCTTTGCAATAGTATACAACCACGTAGAGAATGTTGCTTCTTGATCTCTAAAAGTATAAAGACTTCTATAAGCTTTATAAAACGTCTCTTGGCAAATATCTTCCGCATATGCTTCATAATGATAACTTCTTAACATATTAGTAATAAATTGAATAATTTTTTTCTCATACCTTGAGATTAGTTCGGAATAAAGTTCAATTTCTCCCTCTTTAATCTGACGAATTAATTGTGAGTCAGTCATAAAGACCCCCTTTTAAATATCGATATATTGTTTTCTAGTAAGTAGAATATATCAAATTTAATTTTTCTATTTAATATATATATTTTATAAATTAATTATTATGTGTTTTTTTTCTTAATGTAATTATAAGATATATTTATTGTATTTAACAAGTTAATATTCAAAATATTTGTGAAAAATATTGGAATGTTAATAATTTATACTTATTTTAGCTAAATCCTGAAAGAATTTTGGATATGATATATTTATTGCCTCTGATTTATTAATAATGATTTTCTCTTTAGCTATTAAACCAGCGATAGCCATCGCCATACCAATCCTATGATCTCCATGAGATGATATTCTACCACCTATTATAGTTTGTTTGCCTTGTATTGAAAAACCATCCTCTAATTCTTCAATCTCAACTCCAACTTTTCTCATTTCACTTGCAATCGTGCTTATTCGATCTGTTTCCTTAACTCTAAGCTCCTTAGCATCAGTAACCCTTGATATGCCCTCCGCCTGACTTGCTATAACAGCTAATAATGGTAGTTCATCAATTAATTTTGGGATCCATTCACCTGATAGCGCTATTGCTTTCAACTCACTTGTTTCAGCCAATATATCGGCAACAGGTTCCTCTCCAAAGTAACGTATATTTTCAATCTTTATATTACCATTCATTAATTGAACCGCTTCTAAAAACCCTATCCTGGTAGAGTTAATACCAACATTATTAATCCTAATCTTACTATTTGGAACTATAAGTGCAGCTGCTATAAAAAAAGCTGCTGATGAGAAATCACCTGGTACCTTGATTTTTTGACCATTCAAACTTGTTGAAGGATGTATTGTAACTTCATTATTTTTAATATCTAGTTTAGCTCCAAAATGTGCTAGCATCTTTTCACTATGATCTCTTGATTTATACGGTTCAGTAATAGTTGTATTAGAACTTGCAAATAACCCAGCTAATAAGAGAGCAGATTTTACTTGCGCACTTGCAATTGGACTGTTGTAAGTTATTCCCTTTAGTTTTGCACCTCTTATTGATAATGGTGCATAACCACCATTATTTCGACCATCAATGTTTGCGCCCATTAACCTTAATGGTTCGATGACTCTTTTCATAGGACGCTTTACAATTGATTCATCTCCTGTCATAACACTGAAAATTTTTTGTCCAGCAAGTACTCCAGAAACTAAACGAATTGTTGTACCAGAATTACCAACATTAAGAACCTCAACTGGTTCTTCTAAATTTTGCAAACCTTTTCCCCTTATTAAATAAGAAAATTCAGCGGTTCTTTCTATTCCTACCCCTAATTGTTGAAAAACCCTAATAGTACTTAAACAATCCTCTCCATTTAAAAACCCATCTATTTCAGTTATTCCTTCTGCAATTGAACCCAAAATAACTGCACGATGAGAAATAGATTTATCTCCTGGTACTTCTATTGAACCAGAAATAGACAATATAGGTTGCACTGATTGCTCCATAATAACCTCCTATTATTCCTTCGATTCCTCAATAACCTCAGCAATAGTTTTCTTCTCAATTCCCTCTTTAATCATGACACTTCCTATGGTGGTCGGCAATACCATTCTAATTTGATTATTCCTAAATTTTTTATCTCTCATCATAATATTTATTATTTCATCAGTATTATAGGTAGTAGGAATTAATGTTGGTAATTTAAATTTTTTAATTATCTCTAATGTGAAATCCCCTACCTCCTGCGAAGTAATTTCTAACTTACATGCTAATTTACTTGCAAAAACCATCCCGATCGCAACAGCCTCTCCATGTAAAAATTGATATTTTGAAATAGTCTCTATTGCATGGGCTAGTGTGTGTCCATAATTTAATATCGCTCTAATTCCTTGCTCTTTTTCGTCTTCTTTTACAATTTCTGCTTTAACCTTTATTCCTTTATGTATAGCTTCATTTACATATTCTAAATCTAAATTTAATAGAGCGTCAGCTTTATCAAATAACCAATTAGAAAATATATTATCTGATATTAATCCATGTTTAATCATTTCAGCATAGCCTGAACGTATTTCTCTTTCAGACAAAGTTTTCAAAAATGATGTATCATACAATACTAGACTAGGTTGATGAAAAGAACCAATCATGTTCTTTCCTAACGGGTGATTTATTCCAACCTTTCCACCTACGCTACTATCATGCGCTAAAATGGTTGTAGGACATTGAATAAACGATATTCCTCTCATGTATACTGATGATACGAAGCCAGCTAAATCTCCAACTACACCCCCACCTAAAGCTATTACAACTGATTTGCGATCTAACTCATTTAATATCGCATATTCTATTATTCTCTCTACCTGTGCAAATGACTTAGATTCCTCACCTGCTGGAACAATATATTTTATAACTTTATAATCATTTAAAATGTCCATAATATTAGTCAGATAAAGTGGTGCAACATTACTATCTGTAATAATTAATATTTTATCTTCTCTTGAAATACCAAGTTCTTGTATGTAGTTTGCTATTTTTGAATAAATATTAGGTTCTATAATAATAGAATAGCTATGAATATTTTTTTTAGTACTAATAGTTAGTTGAGTCATTTTAATAACACCTTACTTGTTCAATGTAGCTTTTGTATTGATTATAAACTTCATGGTATGAATCCCCGGAGAATTTTTCAAAAAAGGACGTAGCAATTTCCCATGCAACCACATTTTCTGCCACTATACAAGCTGCAGGTACAGCACATGTATCCGATCGTTCAACTGTTGCTAAAAAAGGCTCTTTTGTTATTATATCTACGCTATTTAAAGGTTTATATAATGTTGGAATTGGCTTCATTACACCTTTTATAACAATAGGTTCTCCATTAGTCATTCCACCTTCTAACCCCCCAGCCCGATTGGTAAGACGATAAAAACTATTTTCTTTACTATAGTTAATCTCATCATGCACCATCGATCCAGGAATATTAGCAGCCTCATTTCCGATACCTATTTCGACTCCCTTAAATCCTTGAATACTAAGAATTGCCTTACCTAATCTTCCATCAAGTTTTTTATCCCAATGCACATAACTTCCTATACCAACAGGTACTCCAACAACTACTACTTCAATTGTTCCACCAAGTGTATCTCCGGAAGCCTTTGCTTTATCTATTTTATCTTTCATTAGTAAAGTCTTTTCATCATCTAAACATCTAACCTCAGATTCATTCACCTTTGTATGTAAGCCTTCAATAGAAGTGCTTTTAAGCTGATCATAAGATTTAGAATTAATCCCTCCAATATTTACAACATGACTAAAAAACAAAATATTAAAAGGTTCTAATAATTGTTTTACCAAAGCTCCTACTGCAACTCTAATTGCTGTTTCTCTAGCACTTGACCTCTCTAGAATATTTCTCAAATCTCGATGATTATACTTAATACCACCGCTTAAATCCGCGTGACCTGGCCTTGGCCTAGTAACAATTTTATTACTATCAAAATCACGTTTTTCTATCGACATTACGTCTTCCCAGTTTTTATAGTCCCTGTTTTCAATTACTAAGGTAATCGGTGAGCCAATTGTTTTCCCTTGCCTAATACCACTTCTTATCTTAACTTGATCCTTTTCTATCCGCATTCTATCCCCTCTGCCATAACCCAATTGCCTTTGTTCCAGAGCGTAATTTATTTTATCAATTGATATATCAAATCCACTTGGAACTCCCTCAATAATTGCAGTAAGCTCTTGACCATGTGACTCCCCAGCTGTTAAAAATCTCATTAAGATTCCCTCCCCAAAAATACGTTTATTTATAATTATAATATAACTTTTTCCAAATTGTATTATATATTGATTTAACTTTAATAGAGTACCGCTTTGCTCTGTTAAATAAAATATTAATTTATATAAATACTTTTGTAAAGAATAATAAAATGTCTGAACTAGTTTTCATCTAATTCAGACATTAACAATCTATTCTATTTGTGTTCCTTGCCATAGATTAACTCCATTTTTTTTGAACTATCTTTTAATAAGATTGCTGGGTCAATGCCTAATATTTTTGTGCATTCATCCTTAGATAATAAACCCTTAATATATGCATCAATAATTAGCGTTTTTTCCATCAATTCACCCCATAATAGTTTTAGTAATATTATGGGGAAAAAACTCTCTATATATACCTTTGTTAAATTAATCTTAATTAATTTTAAAATAGAAGAAATTATCTAGCGATGATAAACTCAGTTGATTCGGATTAAAAATTTGTTCTGTGCTTCCAACAAATAGAACCCCGCCTGGTCTTAGTGAATCACTAAGTTTTTTATATACTATTAATTTTGCCTCTTCAGTAAAATATATCATAACATTTCTACAAATTATTAAATCAAATTTACCTTCATATTCATTTGACAACAAATCGTGTTTTTTAAATCTAATATTTTTTTTTATCTCAGGAATTACATAAAATAAACCATTGTTTTCTTGAAAATATTTATTTTTATATGTAGAAGGTATTTCTCTTAAAGATCTATCTGTGTATATTCCCTCATAAGCTTTATTTAAAACTGTCTCATCTATGTCGGTAGCTATAATATCTACAGTAATTTTCGGAAAAGCATTATTTAATATCATAGCTAAAGTATATGGTTCTTCACCAGTTGAACATGCTGTACTCCAACATTTTATCGTTTTTTTATCGCCATCTAACAATAGAGGAATTACTTTCTCCTCAAGTACTTTCCAGCGTATAGAATTACGAAAAAATTCTGATACATTTATTGTAATCCTGTCTAAAAATTCTATATATAATTGCTTATCCTTCTCAAGCGCATTAAAAAAATCCTGAAAATTAGAAAAATTTTTCTTGTCGCGAAATGAGGTTAATCTTCTTTTCATTTGACTCTCTTTATATAAGGATAAGTCAATTCCGATACTTTTTTTAATATTTTTAACAAATAGAGAATACTCTAGGTCTGAACATTCCATAATTTATACCTTTCTTATAAAAAAAGCTACTAATTTGTAAGTAGCTTCTTTTAAAACTGGATTAGATCCAGCAATTGATATCTTTCTTATACTCTAATAATTCATTTTCGTTAAAAAAGAGATTAATTTCTCTCTCAGAACTTTCTAATGAGTCAGAACCATGTATAAGATTCATCCCTACCGAAATTCCATAATCGCCCCTTATTGTACCTAGCGCAGCATCCTGAGGATTTGTTATGCCCATCAAGTTTCTTGCCACTTGTACAACATTCTTACCTTCCCACACCATCGCAAATACGGGATTAGATGTAATAAAACTGACTAACTCTGGGAAAAAAGGGCGGTCTTTATGTTCCTGATAATGTCTCTCAGCTAAACTCTGATCAATAATCATTAATTTAGCACCAACCAATTTATACCCTTTTCTTTCAAATCTTGATACAATCTCTCCAATTAAATTACGCTGTACACCATCTGGTTTAATCATTATAAAAGTTCTTTCCATATTTATATCTCCTATCTATATTATGTTCACATCAAACATTATGAATTTTACCAAAAATATTAAGATGTTACAATCATTTTTTAATAGTTTCTTTCTGCAATAAACTCACTAATCTTAAGTAGGGTTTCTCTTTCTTTTATTGGGGGTAAATTATTCAGAGCTTTTTGCGCTTTTGTTATATAAATTTGCGCTATTTTTTGGGAATATTCAATTCCACTTGAATCTTTTATTAGTTGAATAACCTCCTCAATCCTATCCTCAATTTGGCCTCTATCTATTATCTCTTTTAACTTATGACTAATCTCAGAATGGTTATAAGCATAAAGTGCCGGGAGAGTAATATTACCTTGGCGCAAATCACTTCCTGCAGGTTTACCTAATTGGGCAGTAGTTCCAGTAAAGTCCAAAATATCATCTACAATTTGAAATGCCATTCCAACATAATATCCGTATTGATATAAATATCTAACAGTTCTTATATCAGCATCGCTTACTATTGCCCCAAGCTCTGTTGATAAAGCTAATAAGATAGCTGTTTTTCTTTTAATCCTTTTTAGATACTGTTTAAATGTTTGATCCCAATTATTCAAATCCTTAATCTGATCTATCTCACCCTCAACAATTTGAACAAGAACCTTTGAAAGTATTTTATGTACTGCAGGGTTATCTAATTCAGTAATTAAGATAAGAAATCTCGCTAACAGATAGTCTCCAGTAGACATCGCCACTTTATTATCCCACTGCGCTTTAACGGTTAACCTGCCCCTTCTTCTATCAGCATCATCAATTACGTCATCATGAACTAAGGTAGCCATATGTACTATTTCTAAAGAAGTGGCAACTATTTTCAGCTTATCAAATTGGTAATTACCAAAATGTCCTGATAAAAGAACAAAAACAGGACGAATTCTTTTCCCACCAGCTTTAAATAATTGGTAAGATGCATCATTTAAAACCTTTTGGTCTGTCATGATTCTTTTAGATATTTCGTTTTCAATTACTTTAATATCTTTTCGCATACTGAAATATATATCTTCCAATGTCATGTTATTTCTCCAATATGATTTAATAGTAACTAAGAAAAATCAACAACCTCTATTTTGGGAATCTCATTAATCAATCCAATTTTCTTAGCCATTTTATAATAAAATTTCAGACCATTTAATTGCTCCTTATCAAAATCATGAGACAATCCTTTAAAATAATTTTGCCAAAAATCGTATGAACCATTGAATCTATCCATCGCGGCTTTTATTATTAAGTCAATATTTTCATAACCTAGTCTCTTACTATTTAAAAATTCTTTGTAAATTTCATTAATTAATTCGGGTTGTTCTCTCAAGGCATTCTTTCGAACAGCATATACGGCAAATGTCATCCAATGATTAGTTCTTTGTCGCCACTCTTCTCCCAAATCAACAACAGTATAGCGATTTGTCCTTTTATTTTCAATATTTGCTAGTAAAGCTTCATCCCCAATCAATAAAGCAGCATCTGCTAACTGCATCATATCATTAATTGATGGTTTCATTGAAATATATTCGGGTATAGCATTGTAGAACTCTTCTAAGATTATCTTTAATAAATTAACAGAAGTCAATGAGGTATTAGTAACAGCAATTTTTTTATCACCTAGCTTATTAATATCTGTTTTTAAAAATAAAGAAATCGATCCAATTATTCCAAAACAACTAACTGAGAGATTAGGTAACAAAGCATATTGATCAGCGTGCTCAGCATATGAAAATGAAGAAATAGCTCCAATATCAATTTCACCTAAGGACATTTTTTTATTTAGCTGGCTAGGTACCTGTTCAATAAAGTCTATATTATCACTAAATTTATTCTCATTAAAAAAATGAGTAACCGGCCACATGTTTGTATAGGATATTTTCCCTAATCTTAGTTTGTCCAATTTAATCCATCCTTCATCTAGCTATCAATAAAATTATTTTTTTTTTATAACAGTAAATCTAAAAATGTAAAAATAAATATAACAACGCTTAAAATACCATTCATTGTAAAAAACGCTGTGTTAACTTTCGATAAATCCGTTGGTGAAACTATTGAATGTTCGTAGTGGAGAATAAAATTCGCAATTATTACACCAATTATATACCAAACTCCCAAACTTGCTAAGAAAAATAAATACACTAACCCTAGGACTGTAAACAAGTGTGTTATCCTTGCTATTATCAAGGATTTTTTTATCCCAAAGCGTGAGGGTATTGAATACAATCCATTCTCCTTATCAAAATCTACATCTTGAGTTGCATAAATTATATCAAACCCCGCAGTCCAAAAAGCTACACTTAAATATAAAATAATTGATGTAAATGTTATCTCATTAGTAACTGCAACCCATGCTCCTAAAGGAGCTAGTCCTATTGCACCACCCAGAATATAATGACACGCCCAAGTAAAACGCTTGGTATAAGAGTAAATAACTAATATAAATAACGCAAGTGGTAATAACATCACCGCCAAAGTAGATAACTGTAATGTAGCAAAAATAAATATAGCTAGGGATATAATAACAAAAATTATAACTTCCCTTATATTTAACTTACCTTGTGGAATAGCTCTAGTTGCAGTACGCGGATTCAATTTATCGATGGTCCTATCAATTAAACGGTTCAAAGCCATGGCTGCACTTCTAGCGCCAACCATGGCCACTGTAATCCATATAACCAGATCCCAAGTAGGAAAATGATTATATTTATCAAAACTTCCTAAAATCATACCTATGTAAGCAAAAGGTAATGCAAATATAGTATGTTCAAACTTTATCATATCTAAAATAATTTTAATCTTACTCAATGCCATACTCTTTCCACTTCCGATCGACAAGCTCCATTATTTCCGGGGACATTGAAACATCATCAGGCCATTCCCTTGTGTGCCCCTCTGATTCCCATTTTTTCGTTGCATCTATTCCCATTTTCGAACCAGCAAAAGGCTTTTGTGAAGCATGATCTAAATCATCTAGTGGACCTTCCATAAATGTTATATCTCTTTTTGGATCAATATTATTAAATACCTTCCAAGCTACTTCAGAATAATTCTGTACATCAACATTCTCATCTACAACAATAATTAATTTTGATAAAGCCATTAATCCTATTCCCCATAAAGCACACATTACTTTTTTTGCATGATATGGATATCTTTTCTTGATTGATACAATAACACAATTATGGAAGACCCCTTCAGGAGGCATACTCATATCTTTTATTTCTGGTAGCATTACTTTTAATATCTGAAGAAATATTCTTTCTGTTGCCTTACCTAAGTATACATCCTCTTGTGGTGGTATCCCAACAAGTGTACTAATATAAATAGGATCTTTCCTATGTGTTATAGCTGTTATATGAAAAACAGGGTATAAATCTTTTAAAGAATAAAATCCCGTATGGTCTCCAAAAGGTCCTTCCATCCTTAACTCGTCTACGTCGACATAACCTTCTAATATAATTTCAGCATTAGCTGGAACTTCTAAGTTAACAGTTTTGCACTTAACAAGTTCGACTGGTTCATTCCTTAAAAAACCAGCTAGTAGCATCTCATCAATTCCTGGTGGAAGAGGAGCATTCGCAGAATACATTACTGCTGGATCAGATCCTATTGCTACTGCTAACTCTAATTTATTGCTTTTATTATTTTCTTTCATTTTACTTAAATGAAGAGTTCCATCCTTTAACTTTTGCCAGTGCATACCTGTGGTCTGTCCATCATAAACATGCATTCGGTACATTCCACAATTCCTAATTCCAGTGTCAGGATCTTTTGTAAAAACCAAAGGTAACGTTATGAATTTTCCTCCATCTAAGGGCCATGTTTTTAAAATCGGAAATTTATCTAAGCTTGGATTATCAGTGATAACAACTTCTTGGCAACTACCATTTTTTACGATTTTAGGAATAAAGTTTCCTATCTCTGCTAATTTGGGTAAAACCTTAAGCTTAGACATTAACCCCATCGAAGAAGATGGTAGTTCCATAAATTCCAATATTCTCTTACCAATATCATCTAAATTCTCTACTTCTAAAGCTAGATTCATTCTTTCAGTTGAACCCATTGCATTTGTTAAAACTGGTATGTCGTAACCTTTAACATTCTCAAATAATAATGCATATCCACCATTCGGCATTTTGGAGACACGATCAGTGATTTCAGCTATTTCCAGTTCGGAATCTACTTCATTTTTCACTCTTTTTAATAATCCTTTTGACTCAATAACATCAATATATTCTCTTAAATTCTTATATCCCATTTCTTTATCCTTTCTTATAACCAATATGTATAGCTGCAATACCACCTGTTAAAGGATATACTTCTATATCAACTAAACCTACTTTTCTAAAGATATTAGCCAATTCATCCTGGTCAGGAAAATTAGTTAAAGAAGTCGGCAACCAAGAATATTGTTCATATTTATCTGCAAAAATTTTACCAAACAACGGAAGAATATTATAAAAATAAAAAAAATATAATTTTCTATATGGTAGCCATTTAGGCTTAGAAAGTTCAAGAGAAACAACTTTTCCACCAGGTTTAATAACCCTTATCATCTCTGATAAAGTTTTTTCAATGTCTGGCACATTCCTAAGAGCGAAACCAATTGTTGCATAATTAAAAGTATTATCTTCATAAGGAATATCCATTGCATTCCCATGTCTCAATTGAACCTGATCATCTAGCTTATTATTCTGAATTTTTCTTTCCCCGACCTCTAACATGTTATGACTAAAATCTAGACCAACTATCATACCATTCTTAGAATGTCTTGCTAAATCAATTGTCCAATCTGCGGTTCCACAACAAACATCTAAAGCTGTTTCTCCTTCTCTAACATCCAGCTTTTTCATTGCAGTTCTTCTCCATAATTTATGAAAGTAAAAGCTTGTTAAATTGTTCATAAAATCGTATTTTGGTGCAATATCCTCAAAGACAGAATGGACGTAATCCTCTTTTTGCTTGCCTTTTATATCAGTATTTCCCACAGATTAAACCCCCATATTAAAAACTTATTAGATTTTTTCTAAGATTCCAGGCCTATATTGAGTTGAATTACAACTCTTAAGAATACAAAGTAATGCTTCTTGAATAAATGTATCTTCTAAGCAATTTATTTGACTGTTAATATTGTAATATGTGTTAGCTAACAGCTCCTCCAACTTAAAATTAATATTATATTTATGGTACAACAATTTAATTTTATTATTTACCTCTGTCATACTTTGTGCCCTTTCAATTTCCATGATTTCCTGGCTGCTTGTATAGTAATTTAGAAGATAATACGAAAAATTGTTTAATTTAATATTCTCAGCTTTTGTTTCGTCTAATAGAAGGAAAAACATAACTATGTTTTCAATTATTGATTTCCAGAAAAGAATAAGTTCTGCGGACTTTAACTCGTCCAGAAACTGAATATATAAATTAGATTCTCTAATTTTAATTAAATCGTAAATTTGCTCTACCGAATTGAAGTTTTTCCCATTATTTAAATTATAAAGTTCCATTTTTGCGGTAGTAACCCCGGAAATGCCAATAGCCAAATGACCTGCTTTTTTAAATAAACCTTCTTTTGCCAACAACAAATAACATATACTACTAAAATAATCTCCGGCTAATACAGACATTTGGCGATTTTTTATTCTCAGTTCATCTAATTCTTTTTGGTTAGTAACTAAATCATGCATATCAAGACCTAGATTTATTAATCCCGAAGTAGTACAATATTTTTTCCTTAAAAATTTTGGGACATTAGCATGGAAAAGGTATAAATTTAATAATTGCAGTGGAATAACAGAAATCTCAGGAATACTAATGTGTTTTTCAATATACATCTCTTGTGAAAGATCCTTAATCTCCGAAGAAATTTCCTCCATCTCAATACAAAATGAACTATAAATAGCTTTCATCTGTAATCCCCCTGAATTTTGCAAAATAATATTAATTGTAACATAAGAATTATAGTATAACATAATTGTTTTTCTGTATGTGTGAAAGCTTAATATTGTCTTAGTAAGTTGCCATAGTTTAATCCGAAATATTCCTCCAGAAAATCTTTATACATCATATTAGGCTTTATTTCCATTTCAGGGTTATTAGCTATATCCTTTTTTTGAGCAACAACAGCAACAAATATTTTATCTAGATCATTAATATAAACCCTAATCAAAACTTCTTTTATATTAACACATTCTATAAAACTTTTCTGTATAACTGTAAAAAGATCTTTGTAAATATCCAAAGTATCAATATTACTAGTTCGATCTATATAAAAATCGATTGATAAAACATTTTGTTCCCATGTTACCCTCTTTATTTGCATATCATCTGAGTAAGGTGATATAAACCCAACAATATTTTTCTCATTCAATTCAATAGGCTTTGTATGATTAAACACCGTTAAATCTTGATACATGGTAAATACTTGGCTATTAGGTATTAAAGATATCATGTAAGCAATAATTATTGCTAATGATAAAGATGCTAACATACCTTTAGAAACATATTTTAAATGATACATAAAAAACACCCCCACTACATTTTACAAACAAACCATGTCAGCTATTCCAGCTTAATAAAAATATTTGTAAAATAAGAAGGATTATTTTAAATTAATGGTCGGAGCAATCGGATTCGAACCGACGACCTCACACACCCCAAGCGTGCGCGCTACCTGGCTGCGCTATACCCCGTTAATCTTATAATATTATATTATACCAAATTTCTCATATTTCAAATAATTTATAACTAGAAAAGCTATGTATGTTTTTTACCGCAAAACAAAAAAAAGAGAAGCCTATTTAGCAACTCTTTTCCCTCTATGTACCAATATTATTTAATACCGTCTTTTAAAGCTTTTCCAGGTTTAAATGCAGGTACTTTGCTCGCTGGAATATTAATCTCTTGACCAGTTTGTGGATTACGTCCTTTTCTCGCAGCACGTTCACGAACTTCGAAATTACCGAAACCAATAACTTGTACTTTTTCACCTACTTGAAGTGATTCTGAGATAGATGCAAATACAGCGTCCACTGCTTTTGTAGCATCTTTTTTAGTAAGCTCAGACTTTTCAGCAACCTTAGCAACTAATTCTGTTTTATTCAAAAAAATCACCTCCCCTCAAAGAGTGGTTTATCTTTATATATCTTTGTTTACTGATTATAAAGATTTTATACAATAATAGCAAGAATTTTTGCTTAAAAATTCTAGTCAAACATATAGTAATATACAAATGTAGTAAATTCAAGTATTTTAATTAAATTTAACTTCAAAAATACAAAAAAAGTACTAAATATGTACTTTTTTTGTATTTTTTATTATAATCTTGCTTTTTTTACTGTTTCCTATAAGATAATCGCTATTAATCCGCCAGAACCCTCATTAATAATTCTTTCTAAGGTCTCTTTTAATTTATATCTTGCATTATCTGGCATCATTGTTAATTTTGCTGAAATACTTTCCCTCACTATGCTTGAAAGTGATCGTCCAAATATATCTGAATCCCAAATTTTTAAAGGATTTTCTTCAAAATCTGCCATCAAGTGATTAAGTAATTCCTCACTTTGCTTTTCGGAACCAATAATAGGAGCAAATTCTGATTCTACATCTACTTTTATCATGTGAATTGAAGGTGCAGTTGCTTTTAAACGAAGTCCAAATCGATACCCCTGTCTAATAAGTTCAGGTTCGTCTAATCTCATGTCTTCTAATGATGGGGAAGCAATTCCATATCCAGTTTTTTTAACCATAGCTAATGCATCTGCTATCTTATCATACTCTTTCTTTGCGTTTGTAAATTCCACCATTAACTGTAAAAGATGATCCTTACCTTTAATCTCGACGCCAACTATCTCCATTAATATTTGATCATATAATTCATCATGTGCAAATAGATCTATTTCTGCAATTCCTAATCCCATATTCATCTCAGCCAATACTGAATCTTCAATAAAGTCATAACCTTTAAATTGATCAACCACGCCACGAACATCTCTTAATTTACGTATTTCTTTCACAGTTTCTTGAACTGAATCTTCAAAATTTTTACGTAACCAGTGTTCGTTATTTAAAACCATTACCCAACTCGGAAGATTAACATTGACCTCGTGAACTGGAAACTCAAATAATAACTCTTGTAATACTTCAATTATATCTATTTCTTTCATGTTCGTTACATTTAAAGACATGACAGGAATATCATACTTATTAGCTAATTCTTTTTTTAATTCAGTCGTGCTTTCTGAAAAAGGATTAACTGTATTAATTACTAGTATAAAAGGTTTTCCAACTTCCTTCAGCTCTTCAATCACTCTTTCTTCAGCTGGAATATAAGACTCTCTTGGTATATCTGTTATTGTTCCATCTGTTGTTAGCACAATGCCAATAGTTGAGTGGTCTTGAATCACCTTTCTTGTACCTATTTCAGCAGCTTCCTGAAATGGTATTGATTCCTCGAACCATGGTGTATTAACCATTCTCGGCCCATTTTCGTCTTCATACCCTTTCGCTCCATCAACTGTATATCCTACAGAATCAACTATTCTTAAATTAATAACTAATCCTTCATCTACATGTACCTTGACTGCTTGATTTGGAACAAACTTAGGTTCTGTAGTCATTATAGTTCTGCCTCCCGCACTTTGCGGAAGCTCATCAATTGCTCTTAATTTGTCATTTTCATTAGTAATATTCGGTATAACGGCAGTTTCCATAAAGTTTTTTATAAAAGTTGATTTTCCTGTTCTTACAGCGCCTACAACACCAATATATATGTCACCACCTGTTCGTTCAGCAATATCTTTGAAGATGTCGAACTTTTCCACCAATATCCCTCCTCTAACAGATCATTTTATAATAAATCTTGGTAAATATTAAACATCCCCCCCATATAAATCATAGCAACGTGTCATATGATTGGACACTATAAATATATGAATCTTTTTAGTCATTATGACGCATAATTTTATACTTAATAAATTTTCTAATATATGTAACTTTGGATTGCCATTATATATTACTTATGAAATAAGTTTATAAAATATTCCTGAAAACAAAAAAAGAGCTTACATATAAGCTCTTAGACAAATTCTTTCATCTTTTCAATTTTAGTTCCGTTCCTCAATTTTATCGTGACTCGAATCAGAAGCATTTATGTTAAAGGATAAATAGTTTCCATCTCATGTGTTTTAACCCTGCCCATTAAATCCTCCACTGCAATTTTAGGCTCTTTATTTTCGAAAAGAACCTTATATAATTCATTAGTAATAGGCATCTCAATGTTATGTTGCTGGGCTAAATAATGCGCAGCCTGTGTAGCTTTTACGCCCTCTACGACCATGCCCATTTCATCCAATACTACTTTTAATGGTACGCCTTTTCCCAACCTGTAACCAGCTCTCCAGTTACGACTATGTTTGCTAGTACATGTTACAATTAAATCACCAATGCCAGCTAAACCGGAAAAAGTGCCCGGATTGGCCTTAAGTTCAATCCCTAATCTTGAAATTTCAGCTAAGCCTCTAGTAATTAGTGCAGCTTTTGCATTATCCCCATATCCTAGACCATCAGATAAACCAGCACCTAATGCAATTATGTTCTTTAATGCGCCAGCAAGTTCTGTACCAATAATATCTTTATTTGTGTATACTCTAAATTCATTATTAATAAACAAATCTTGTACTTCTTCAACAATATTAATATTAACACCTGCAACAACAACAGTTGTTGGCAATTGTTTGCTTACCTCTTCAGCATGACTTGGTCCCGATATAACAACGATATTATCAACTGGTACTTGAGGCAACTCATTATGTATTACTTCACTCATTCTAAGATAAGTTTTTAACTCAATTCCCTTTGCCGCATGTATTATAATGTTTTCTTCTGATATATAAGGATTAATATCCTTAGCTACTTGTCTCATTACATGTGATGGTACCACTAAAACAATATATTTTTTGTCTTTTAAAACTTCTTCTAAGTTAGTATGAGCTAAAACATTAGATGGAATAATTACATCTGGTAAAAAATCATTATTAGTCCTATTAATATTGATTTCATCTTTTTGTTCTCCAAATAGAGTAAATAAATCAACGTGAAAACCATTATTAGCTAAAACAATCGATATAGCTGTTCCCCAACTACCTGCACCAATAACAGCAATCTTATTCTGCTTCTTCATTATATAATCCCCCTTAATTTTCATCCTCATTTTTCTTTCTAATAATTATATGAACCGGTGTTCCTTCGAAATTAAATGAACTCCTTATTCTATTTTCTAAAAATCTTTCATAAGAAAAATGCATTAACTCCGGATCATTTACAAAAACAATAAATGTCGGAGGTTTTACAGACACCTGTGTAGAATAGTTAATTTTTAATCTTTTCCCTTTATGTGTGGGAGGCGGGTTTAGTGCAATTGCATCAAATATAATATCATTAAGAACAGAAGTTTTAACCCTCATTGTATGAGCCTCTGCAACAATGTTTACCTTGGGAAGGACTTGAGATACTCTTCGCTTCGTCAGTGCTGAAACAAATAGAATAGGCGCATACGTCATAAATTGGAACTCATCTCTAATCTTATCACTAAACATTTGCATTGTCTTATCATCTTTTTCAACAATATCCCACTTGTTAACTATAAATATACATGCTCTTCCAGCTTCATGGGCATAACCAGCTATTTTTTTATCTTGCTCGATAATACCTTCATGTCCATCAATAACAATTAAAGCAACATCACATTCATCTATAGCTTTCAATGCTCTTAGAACACTATATTTTTCTGTAGATTCATATACCTTCCCTCTTTTTCTCATCCCAGCAGTATCTACTAATACATAATCTTGCTCTGGAGTAGAAAATAAAGTATCAATCGCATCACGAGTAGTTCCAGCAACCTCACTAACTATAACTCGTTCTTCTCCAAGAATTGCATTTACCAAAGAGGACTTACCTACATTTGGTCTACCTATTACAGCTACCCTTATTAAGTCACCTTCCTCTTCAATTTCCTCTTGAACAGGAAAATGCTTCACAACCTCATCTAATAAATCCCCTAATCCTATTCCGTGAGCACCTGAGATAGGAAAAGGTTCCCCAAAGCCAAGTTCATAAAATTCAAAGATATCTTTTTGCATTTTTATATTATCAATTTTATTCACTGCTAAAACTACTGCTTTTTTCGATTTGTATAAAAACTTTGCTACTTCTTTATCGACTAATGTTAAACCATCTTTACCATCCACAATGAAAATTATTACATCTGCTTCGTCTATTGCAAGTTCCGCCTGATGCCTGGTCCTTATCATAATTTCATCTTCTGAAACTACATCTATTCCACCAGTATCAATAATATTAAAAGAGTGATCTAACCAATCACTACTGCTATATATACGGTCTCTAGTTATGCCAGGTTTATCCTCAACAATAGAAATTCTCTTTTTCGCTAGCCGATTAAAAATAGTAGACTTACCAACATTGGGTTTCCCAACAATAGCTACAATTGGTTTTGCCACAAATATACAACCCCTCCAAAAATCTTTTCTTAGTGTTCTTTCTTATTATAAACTAATTTCTTATTCAATCAATAAATACATTATCTATGTCTAACAATTATTATTGTTCCATTTTCCAAGTCATGTGCAATACCATCAAGTATTTTCTCTAATAAAAAAGCGGTTCTCTGCATTTTTTCTTTACTATCAACGATAAATACTGGAGCTCCCCCGGCAATTACCGTTTCTCTACTAACTGAAACTATTGCTAATATATACTTTTCAATTGTTATACCCATAATCAACCTCTATTCATTAACATCAGATTTCGATGGCAAACGAATTGCATTTTCTAAGACTGGAACTAATTTTGTTATTTCAATAGCTTTTTTTATATCTTTAATTTGTGGTAAAAAAAATATTCCAATTCTACCATCGTTTAAATATATTTTAGATAATGGAACTAACGCTGGTTCCCCAGCGTCACGGTAAACACCTAAAATTATCGATAAATTATGTAAAATTGCTTGCCGCTGGCCTAAATTTGACAATGTAACTGTACTATTTTGACCTTTAGGTTTTACAATAATACCCATGCCATTTTTTTTAATTAATTTTATATTTGTCTCTAAACCAATATTCATAATATATATATCATCAACATAAAGATGAGGTCCATCAAAATTTACTTTTCCCTCATAAACCTCAGCAATCTGATTGATTGTGCTACCTGCCATAAATTTTTTACTTATAAAATAAGATATTAAGCCTGCCAAAATACCAAAATACCAACCTGTCAGAATCGTTACTAATGAAGTAAAAAAAGCTGAAAAAATTACTAGATAGTTCCGACCTTCAAATACCATAGCTATACCCTCAATATAAGTTGTCCCTCTCGGTACTAATTCTAAATTATCTAATTCAGTTAAAGTTTTTCTTTCCATAGTTCTAACGTCTCTAAACTGTTGCGCTGCTAAGGCTAGAAATGTAATTGCGGTATATTCTTCAGTTATTAGCGCTGGGACGGCTATAGCACCCAATCCTGCCGCTATAAAGCCCAATGCTACGTGTATTAACTTTCCATGTTTATATGTCGGATATTGTCGATAATCCGTTTTCAACATAATTAACCGATTAACGAAACCAACAAAAACACCTAACAGGACAGCAAGCATGTTTGTGCTCAAGCTATTTCACCTAATTCTAATTAATATTAAAAAAAGTTTTTTAAGAAATATTGAAATTTCATATATTAGACTTTTGAATACTATAATTTGCAGTAAAGAAAGCCAAATAATATCCCTTGTTAATGCATTACCAAAAGCTATTTGAACTAATACTTCTCTATGATTTAGATTAAAAAGAATATCTCCAAATAATATTCCTCCTAAGGCAATTATTATTTGATTTTCTATTCTTGTTCCAATTATAATTACAACAATACTAATAATAATGGAAGATTGTATAATATCATTTCCAATTAACAAAATAGGTTCGATGTAGACTATCTCTTTAACTAAAAAATATATTACCCCTAGTAAAAGAATCGAACTAAGTATATAAATTTTTTCTTCCTCTTTAAGTAAAAGATAGAAGGTTCCAATCAACGGCAATATAAAACCGCCAACATTAATTGTCCACGAAGAAGTAATCGAAATATTAATAAAAAAAAGCAATAATGTTAATGTTAGATAATTAGATATAGTTTTTCTTTTGCCCATATTCTTAATTATTGTTTTAAACCACCCAGTTAATAAAAGTACATTAAGTATTAATACTATTAAACTTGCTAGTACTCCGTAATTTATTAAAACCACCCTCTTAGATTTTATTTAATATTATTTAAAATCTAATTTATAAATACACTATTTTTATTATTTCTATTTTCCAAATAAAAAAACCCCATTTTTTTTAAATTGGGGTTTTTACTCAGATCGTCTTGCTAAATGAGATATTGGAATATTTCTCAATTCGCACCATTCCTTTACCTCACCTGTTATAACAATATCTTTTTTTTGTAAATCAATTATGTTCTTTACACCTAAACCAGTCATTAGTAGTCTTAATTCAACATGCATTTGATTTATAAATTCTATAACACTATTTACATTACTATCGATTAGTTTCTTTAATATAAGACCAGCTATTCCAACTGTTGCAGCTCCTAAACCGATTGCCTTAGCGATGTGAAGACTATTACGAATGCCACCAGATGCTATTACCTCAATATTACCAACCGATTTTACTTCTAGAAGACTCGTAACAGTTCCAATCCCCCAGTTATTAAAAACTGTAAGAGGATTAGTACGTCTTCTACTTTCAATCATAGCAAAATTAGTTCCACCTTTTCCTCCAATATCGATAATTGTTATTCCTCTTTCTTTCAACTTAATCGAAACTTCTTTTGAAATACCAAAACCAACTTCTTTAACAATAACAGGAATATCGACTGCTTCTCTTATTGCTTGAATTCGATCTAAAACACCATTAAAATTTTTATCTCCTTCTTGCATAGTTAGTTCTTGTATTGGATTTAAATGAATTTGCAAAGCGTTAGCCTCAATCATTGCAATAGCCTGTTTTGCTTGATCAACAGTAGCCTCAGAACCAACATTCCCAATAATAAACCCTTTCGGATTTACTTGCCTAGTAATTTTATAGGTTTGAATATATTTTCTATCTTTTAATGCAGCCATTTGAGAACCAACGGCCATAGCTAAATTTGTTTCCCTCGCAATCAAAGCAAGGTGTTCATTTGTTGTTTTTACTTCGTCAGATCCACCAGTCATAGCATTAATTATAACCGGAGATTTTAATAACATTCCACCGAGGTTAGATATAATAGAGGTTTCTTTAAATGATATTTCTGGTAATGCATTATGGACAAAATTAACATTCTTAAAAATATTTGAGTTTTCTTCATATAATTCAAACGAATATTTAATATGCTCTAATTTCCTAAGAGTTCTATCCATAAATACTCCTAATTATCCTTTAAATTTACTTAATTTATCACCGAATAAGTCACCTAGTGTAACGTTTAAACTTTTATTATCTAAAAATTCCTTTGATATTTCATCTAGTTGATCTTCCTCAGCTTCACGAATACTTAAACTAATTCTTTTTGATTCTGGTTTTATATCTAGTACTTTTACTTTAACTTTTTGACCTGTTTTTAAAACATCACTTGGATTAGTTATGTGCTCACCTGAAATTTGTGATATGTGAACTAAACCTTCAATGAAGGTTGATAATTCAACAAATGCCCCAAAACTTATAAGTCTTCTTATGGTTCCTTCATAATAGTTTCCTATTTCAAAATTCTTTATCGCATCTTCCCAAGGATCAGGTAAAGTTGCTTTTAGACTTAAGCTAATTCTATTATCGCTAGGGTCTAGTTTCAAAACTTTAACCATAATTTTGTCGCCTTCTTTAAATAAATCAGCAGGTTTTTCTACGCGCTCCCATGATAATTCTGATACGTGGACTAATCCATCTGTTCCACCAATATCTACAAATATTCCGAAATCGGCAATCCGTCGAACTACACCTTCAATTACGTCTCCTACTTTAATAAGATTAAGTAATTCTTGTTTCTTTTGTTCTTCAGATTCTTCTAATACAATCCTCTGAGAAAGAATTACTTTTCCCTTTTCTTGCTCTAATTCAATTATTTTTACTTTCATTGTTTTACCTTTAAATTCTGATAAATCTTCAATGTACTGAATTCCTACTAATGATGCCGGAATAAAACCTCTAACACCAAAATCGACTACTAATCCACCTTTTACAACATCGGCAATTACTACTTCAAAAACCTCATTTGCTTCAAATCTTTTTTTCAATAATTCCCAAGCATTTTCAGTTTCTATTATTTTCTTTGAAAGAACAAGTTGTTCCTCGTCTTCATTTATAAGAAGTACTACTAAGTCAACTTTATCCCCTTCTTTTAAAACATCACTTATATTATCAAAATGTATATTTGATATTTCGTTTACAGGAAGAATTCCATCATACCTATATCCAACATCAATTAAAGCTTGTTTTTCTTCTATTTTTGAAACAATTCCAGATACTCTATCACCTTTTTTTAAAATTAAAACATTTGTTATCACTTGATTCATTTCTTCTGTCATTATAATTTCCTCCTTGAAATACATAGCTCTTTTTATATTTATATTTTATATGATTATTTATACTATATCTTTTTAGTAGATATGTAAAATTAATGTTTGTAATTTTTAAAGATAGTAACTAATTACTAAAATAATTATTAATGTTGAAAATATTAATAAAATAGATAATATAAACCATACTACAAATTTAATTTCCTCTATACTATAATTTTTATCACTACAAATTTTAGCAATTATTTTACTTAATTTTAATATCAAAATGATAGCTATAAAATAAATTATAATAAATATTAATAATTCCATTATTTTTTAATACCATCTACTTCTATTTTAATATTTTTCATTAAATACTCAGTAACTTCAATAGTTAAGTCAGAAGTTATTTTATCCATTTTATATGGTTCCATTGAAATTGGTTTTCCTATCTTAATAATAATCTTATCAAATAACTTGTATTCTGACACGATTCCTATTGGTACAATTGATGTATTAGATTTAAGGGCAATAAACGCAGCACCTGGTAAACCTCTACCTATTTCACCATTTAAACTACGTGTACCTTCCGGAAAAATTCCAAGTACTTCTTGTTGACTAAGTATGTCTATTCCCTTCTTTAGGGCTTTCCTATCACTACTATCTCTTTTAACAGGAAAAGAACCGAAAGTATACATTACTTTAGCAAAAAATTTATTCTTAAATAACTCTTCCTTGGCCATAAAATGAATTTCTCTGTCGATTGCACATCCTAAAACAATTGGATCAAAAACACTTATATGATTGGAAATTATTAAAACGGATCCATCTATAGGAATATTATTTTTCCCAATAACCTCCATTTTGTAAAAAATTCTAAAATAAGGTCTTAATATTAATCTTACTATTTTATATATTTTCAAATTTTAATCACCTCTTTCTATTTTAATAATATTAATAATTTTTTGAACAACGTCATTTATTGAAAGATTGGAGGAATCAATGAGTATTGCATCTTCAGCCATTTTCAGGGGCGCAACAGCTCTCTCTTGATCCATTTTATCCCGAGAAGATATATCTTCTATTAGGTTCATTAAATCAACCTTATACCCTTTTTCAGTTAATTCCTTATATCTTCTATTTGCTCTTTCCTCTATCGTTGCATTTAAAAATATCTTTACATCAGCATTAGGTAAAACGTTTGTTCCTATATCCCTACCATCCATCACAACATTGCCATTTTTTGCTAACGCTCTTTGTTTTTTTACCATAGTTTCTCTTATATTTTTATGTGAAGCAACTAAAGAAACACTCTTGTTTACTTCAGGGGACCTAATCTTATCTGTCACATTTATCCCATCTATTATAACTTTTTGATTTTCTCCTTCACTAACTAAATGAATATTTTTTTCCATTAAATATTGATTTAATAAAAAATCGTTGTTAGGATCGATACACAATTCCAATGCTATAAAAGTTAGTGCCCTATACATTGAACCAGTATCTATATATAAAAATCCTAACTCCTTTGCAACTTTTTTTGCTACAGTGCTCTTACCTGCTCCTGCAGGACCATCAATCGCAATACTAATTTTCTTCATGACCCAACCCCCAACAGAAACTAGACATATAAAAAGCAGGCATTTGCCTGCTAATATAATAGATATTATTTCATTAAATTTTATCATATTTTCGTTTTTATATCAATTTAAAAACTAAAATGAATTTTTCCCTTCTATTCTTTCGAGCGGAACAAGCAACGCTCTTACATCATCAAAAGATAATAATAACTGAGATAGCATTAATAATATAAAACATATAATGACTACCTTCCAAAAAAACTTTTCAATATAAGAAGAGTAGTATATAAACTTACATTCATAAGGTAAATAGCGTTTCCGTTGATTCATAATATACCTCCCGCTATTCATAGCTTTTGTTATTTATCAAATTATATACTTTTATTTTTTAATTCAACTTGTTTTTCAAAACAGTATTTCACAATTTTCGCGCGCGCAATTTCATTTATTGTAGTAAACTCAATACAAACTATTTTAATCTTAGGGTTTTCTTTTAATTCGTATATTCTAATAACCTTTCCGGTATAATTAATCTGTTCAGTTGTGCCATTACTAAAAGGAATAACAATCAAACCATCTATATTTTGATTAATAATAACCATTTTTAAAGGTGGAAGAGTAAATTGTATCCCACCACCGCTAATATCGATTGTTTTTGCTGTAACCCACTCACCATCTATTTCTATTTCTTTATCTATTTCTTTATCTATTTCTTTATCTATTTCTTTATCTATTTCTTTATCTATTTCTTTATCTATTTCTTTATCTATTTCTTTTCCTTTCTCTATTTCTTTTTCTATTCTATAAGATATGTCAAGGTAGGCTGGAACCCTAATATAATTCCTTCTTTGTAGCTTTTCAAAAACTTCAGGAATTTCCAATAAAATTATTGGTATTTGATCTCTCTTTATTCCCTTAACCTTTGTGTTAAAAGAAAATTGACCTCTATTTTCCCCTATATAGAAAATCTTCAACTCTACTCCTGCAGTTATAAATTTCATCTTTCCTGTATTTTTATCAATAGGTATTTCTATTCCTACAAATTCATCAGATATATCAGCAATTCTAGATTTGTATGAAAAATTCTCTCCGTTGTCTAAGCTAATATCAACTATTTGGTTGATGTTTGGTAGCATTAACTCTCACCTCTTTATCAGTTTCTATACGTACTTATGTAATTATTTGTAGAAATCCCAGCTGTATAACCAGTCGAGAATGCTATCTGAATATTGTAACCACCAGTATAAGCATCAAAATCCAATATCTCTCCCGCAAAAAATAAACCACTAATTAATTTTGAACCTAATGTCTTAGGATTTACCTCTTTAATATCAATCCCGCCAGCAGTTATCATTGCTTCTTCTAATGGCTTGGTGTCTGAAATCGTTAAATTAAAATTTTTCACTTTGTTAATTATTTTATTTATATCATTTTTATTCAATTCAATCATTTTTTTTAACTCGATATTCTCATTTTTGATAATATATCTTAGGAATTTATCTTGCAACAAATCTTTCAAACCATTATTAGTAGATTTTTTAGGAAATTCTTTTATTAAATTATTAATCTTATCTAATATTATATCTTCTGTTTCATCTGGAAATAAATCTATTTTTAACTTCAATGGTACTTTACCTAATTCTTTATATATCTCTGAAACATTTCTACTCAATTTGAGTACAGCCGGACCTGAAACCCCGAAATGAGTAAATATCATATCACCATATTCTCTTTTTACACACTTATTATCGGTATTAAATAAAGATAATTCAATATTATTTAGCGATAATCCTTGTAATTCTTTACTTGAAATCACAAAATCACTACAAATCAATGGAACTAAACTAGGAAACAACTGAGTAACTTTATGACCTAAACTTTCTGACATTCTTTGTCCGTCTCCAGATGAACCCGTGTGCGAATAAGATAAACCACCAGTTGCTAGAACAATAGATTTCCCATATATAGTCCTATTCCCCTTAAGCAGAATACCTATAACCTTTATTTCATCGGTGATTATTTCTATTACTGAACTTTCGTATATAATTTCAACACCAATATTATCTAAGTAATTTTCCAATGCCTGTATCAAGGTTTCTGACTTGTTGGAAGCTGGAAAAACCTTCCCATGATCTTCAACACTGGTCTTTACTTTTAAATCTTTTTCAACAAAATCAATCAAATCTTTGTTAGAGAAACAATTTAATGCGCTATAAAGAAACTTTCCATTACCAGGAATATTATCTATAAATTTATCAATCGGACAAATGTTTGTAAAATTACATCGTCCTCCTCCAGATATATGCATTTTTAAACCAAGTTTTATATTCTTCTCAATTAACAATACTTTGTTGCCTCTTTGCTTCGCTGCTATCGCAGCAGCCATACCAGCAGGTCCACCACCAATAATTAATACATCGTAATTCATATTACTTTCCTCTCATTATTAATTAGATTATATTATACATGATAAAGAGGCTTTTTAAAAAGCCTCTTTATCATGTATAATAATTTTTGCTAATTTTAATAATAAATTATCTCCTCTGTAACTTTTTCTACATCTTCTTCATTTCCATTATCAGCATTTATATAAATTCTGTAAATATTATCATCTAATCTACCTGTAACCTCATAAGTAAGTACTTCGTTTCCGTCAATATTTTCAATAATTGCTAATTTTACCGAACTTATCTTTAAATTAGGATTTGTTTTACTTTTAGCATCATCTTTGGATATTAAAGGAGTAGCAATTTGCCTAGTTTTATTATTTATAACATAATCTAATGATTGAAAGTTTATTATTTCTCCATTGTCCAAAGCCACTTTAACAGAAATCTTATCTGGATATACTATTACACCATTTTGCTCATATAGAAAATTAATTATTAGAGAGTTATCAAAATCATACATTTCGTTAGGTACCATTGAGACATATTTATGTTCTTTTAAAAAATCAGTTGCTTTCTCTATTGCCTGTTTATCAGTTAATTTTTTATCTTTTATTTCTCTGTTTTTAATTACTGATGTAACATGCCCGCCAATTTTTGTGACTTCAAAATAGATAAAATCTTTTCCCTCAACAGTAACATTGTAAACCTCATAACTAGATCCTTCTCCAGTCAATACCACATTCGTTTTTACGTCCTTTAATTTTAAAAATGACAAGGCTATCTCTTTTGCCTTATCTTTATTAATGGGGCTACCATCTAGCTTAGTACCCATTTCTTTTTTCTTAATTTCTAGAGTTGTTATACCTGGTCCCCAATCGGTTTCAGGAAATTCTTCTACTTTTTTATCAATTGTTTTAAACCCATCAACAATAGTATTATCGGCTTTGTCGTCCTCTTTAGCCATTGCTAACTCGACATCCATCCATCTTAGATTCTCTTCCATTACTTTTGTTTGAAGGCTTTGTAATTCTTTTTGTATTTCTTTTGAATTATTATATAAACTTCTTAAAGTATTATATTCTTCCTCTGATAAAGGGTCAGCATTTAAGTCTCTAATCGCAATACGATAAGAAAAATCAGCAACTTTGGACAAAAATTCTTCAGTTTTATTAAATGGTATTAATACCAATGGCAACTGTCCAACATCAGATTGTGCGCTGTAGGAGAGTCTCCAAACATTAGCTAGACTTGGTGATAATTGATTTCTTGTACTAACTGCTAAAGTTTTACCTATTTCATCTTCCAGTTTTTCAATATGATAATTCAGATCATGGAATGCCCTTTGATATTGATTTTCTGCTTTAATTAAGATTGAATTCTTTTCCTGATTTTCCTGGTAACCAAAATACCCTGCACCTACTAAGGCTATTGTTAATATAGGTATTAATATATAAGTAATTTTCTTATACAATTTTATTTAACCCCTTTGATATTGCATATTTTTAATTACTATATATTTTGGTTATTACCATTCTTTATTATTCAAATAATTTTAAAAGAGAAACAAAAAAAGACTTTTACATTTAAAAGTCTACATGCTGTTTATTAAAAATATATTTTATAAATAAATTTATCTTAATGGTGATGATGCATTTGCAATTTTTATTCTCCTTAAACCGTACCACCATAATCCAATTAAAAAAGGAATCATTAAATAAAACCATTCTGTAAATGTTTGATATAAAATCAGATTATAAATACTATGAGTGAAAATTGGTATTGCTAAGGATAAAAATAACAACTTGTGTCTATTCTTATTCTTATTAAATTTTGCTTGTCCAATAAAATAGCCCATAATTATAGCAAATAATGCATGCCCTGAAACGGGTAAAAAAGCCCTTAATAATATCAAAGTGGGTTCTACAGAGTTAAAAAATAGAAAACCTAAATTCTCTATGGTAGCAAAGCCTATCGCGATGGATACAGAGTAGACAACACCATCATAAGGTTCGTTAAATTCAATATGTTTGTACATTATAAAGTAAAGAGTAAACCATTTTAAAAATTCTTCTATAATAGCAATATTTATAACTTTTGTAAATATTTCAAAGTTAGTAATCCCCTCCTGAAAAACTCTTTCTATGACATATGCAGGGAATACTAAAACACCACCCAAAATGAATAGTTTTACTATTAAAGATAATGGTTCAGGTTCATACTTATCTTTAAGATATATAAAGCTTAGTAATGCCAAACCCGGAGCAAAGGCACCACTAATTAGACTTATCATCATATAAAACCCCTTTTAACAATTGTTGAACTATCGTATCATGTATATATGTTGTAATCAATAACTATTGCGGAGGTAATAATGAAGAAAATTATAATCATAGCTACGGGTGGAACTATTGCAATGAGTGAAAATAGTGAAACTAAAGAAGTAAAACTTATGCATCAATATTCATTAGATAACTTAGGTTCCTTTATTGATAAAACTAGTATAATTGAAGTTGATAACTTTATAAATATTCCAAGTCCGTACATTACTCAGGATATAATGTATGATTTAACAATTAGGATAAAGAATTATTTAGCAAATGATGAGATAAAAGGGGTTATAGTTACTCACGGTACTGATACATTAGAAGAAACTGCTTTTTTTGTAGATCTTACAATACAAAACGATAAACCAATAATTTTTACTGGTTCCATGAGAAGTAGTAATGAATTAGGGGCTGATGGACCACTAAATGTTGTAAACTCAATTAGAGTTATTAATGATGAAACTTCAAGAGAAAAAGGGGTATTGGTAGTATTTAATGATGAGATACATGCAGCTAGATATGTAACTAAAACTCATACCAGCAATGTTGCAACATTTCAATCTCCCCAAACTGGTCCAATTGGTGTTATAACAAAAAAAGGTGTTTATTTTTCACATGCTCCACTATCCAAAGAAAATTATGCACTAAAAAGACCTTTTAAAAAAGTCGGATTATTAAAAGCAGCTATCGGTACTGATGACTTATTAATAAATACTTATATTGATAATAAGTATGATGGGATTGTTATAGAAGCATTAGGTTCAGGAAACCTTCCACCAACAATGATAGGAGGAATCATTCGAGCAATAGAAAACAATATAGAAATAGTTTTAGTATCAAGATGCTATAATGGTCAAGTCGACCCCATCTATGGATACGAAGGAGGGGGGAAACATCTTAAAGATTTAGGTGTAACCTTTATAAGCGGGTTAAATGGTCAAAAAGCACATATTAAGATAATGGTACAATTAACACAAAAAACTGCCACCTAAGCAGTTTTTTTGTGTTAATGTAATATTTAGTTTTTTGCTTTTTTTAATGTTATCTCAACTAATTTATATACGATATCCTCATAGCTTAAGCCAATTGACTTAGCAGCATCAGGAAATAAACTTGTTTCTGTCATGCCTGGTAGAGTATTAACTTCTAAAATAACAGGATCGCTACCGTCCTTTGGGATAATAAAGTCAACTCTTGCCAACGATTCACAGCCTAATTGCTTGAATGCCTCTATAGCCCATTCTTTTATAAGATTCTCTAGCTTTATGTCAATCCTTGCAGGAATTATATGATCGCTTCCACCTGGTGCATATTTTGATTCATAATCATAATAATTACTTTTATTTGGAATGATTTCGATAATAGGAAGAGCCTCAATAAGATTCTCATTCTCTAGGATTGCAACAGTAACCTCAGTACCATCAATAAACTCTTCAATCAATATTTCATCATAGTCAATTAAAGCCTTATTAATTGCGTTATTTAACTGTTCTTCATTATAAACTATTGATAATCCAATTGTCGAACCTTCTTGATTAGGTTTTACAACTAACGGAAAACCAACGTCGTCAATTAGTTGTTTTAAATTCAATTCACAATTTTCTGTTTTTTTTATTAAAAGGTCTTTTGCCACTCTAATACCAGAAAGACTAAAGATTTTTTTTGCTTTAGCTTTATCCATAGCTAATGCACTAGCCAATACTCCAGAACCTACATATGGAATATCTAATATATCTAATACACCTTGAATTTTTCCATCTTCACCATATTTACCATGTAATGCCACATATACTACGTCTATATCCTTTAATTCAGATATGAAATCAATTGAAGTAAAATCTATTCCCTTAACAGCACATCCTTTTGCCTTTAAAGCTTCAATAATACCTTTACCACTTCGAAGTGACACTTCTCTTTCTTGGGATTTCCCCCCATATAATATAGCAACGTTTATCAACGTATTCACCCCTATCGTTAAATGAAATTCTAAGTTATTAAAGTCAAATATTAAGAAAAATGAGATACTAAGGTTTTTGTAGCATCCTCATCGATAATTATCTTTCCATACTCTTCTAAAATTACGTTAGAAATTGATGAAGCCTCTCCATATTCCGAAAGTAAAGAAATAAACCTATCAACTTCTTTTTCAACAACATCAAGATGATCAAAAACCAAAAGATAATGATCTTTATAATAAAATAATTGTCCTCCATAAATCAGATATTGGTTAACTCTTTTCACTGCATTAATCATGTCCTCAAAGTCTTTAAATGCAAAAATGATTGAATCGGTTTCTTCTAATGTAACTTCCAAATCATATAGGTTATCTTCATCTTCCTCATCTAAGAGACTGTTTTCCCCTCTAGTTACAATTACAACCATTCCTTGTGCGGGTAAAGCAAATATCTCAACAGCAACGGGCCCCGATAATTCAAATCCTAATTGATCATATGCTTCTTCCATTATATCATTAAACAAATCATGCACTTTAGGTACATCACTCCATAGATCTTCCTTCTTAATACCACGATCTTTTAAATCATCAAATGTAAGAAAAATTTTTATTTTATCATTACCTATTCTCTCAACGCGCATGACAGGGACCCCCCTCTTTTTCTATGTTATACGATATGTTAAAAAGCTAACTTTTGTTCAAAATTAATATTAATACCAAAGATTAACTTTCATTATAACAACAAAAAACTAATTTGAAAATATTAAAAACACATTCAAATATATAATGAATGTGTTTTTAATAATATAATTTAATGCTAATATATCTAATTTGTCAAATTAGTTTTAGAAAATTCATCTAATAAATCACTTTCATCTTGATTTGGATCAATAAATTTATTGAACATTTTAGCTTTTTCTTTTTCATCCAAATTATTAAGTTTTTGATTAGTGTTTTCTTTGAAATCAGACATTGACTTACCCTTTAAATTAAAATCCTTTTTATTTTCATCTCTTCCTAAAAACCAAATTGTAGCAACCATACCCGTAATCCCACCTAATAATAATCCAGAATAAAACATAGTCCCATTGTTTCTATAGTAATTACCAAACATTAATATCACTCCTATATTTAAGATATTTTTTAATATTAATAATTTTTACTTAAATTTAAATCTATATACAAGAAAAACATACCAATAATGGTATGTTCATACTATATAATTTAAATTATGGCTCCTCGTGCAGGACTCGAACCTGCGACAACTCGGTTAACAGCCGAGTGCTCTACCAACTGAGCTAACGAGGAATATAATAAATAATTTTATCCAAATTAGTTTAGAAAATCAAGATTTTTTTTTATTTTAAAATTGTGCCAAATGTTGGTATGATAAGAAATTTGCTCTCATAACATGTATAATTAAGATAATGTAGAATTGTTATATCATCAAGATTATACAACAGTGAAAAGAGGATAAACATGAAAATAAAACAGTTAAGATTTTTTTTACTTCCGTTTTTATTGATTAGTATAATAATTTTTGTTGGTTGTTCTCAAGACCACGAACCAACGGCTAATATACCGATACCCTCTGATAACAACAGTTCAACAATTGATAACAATCTTCCAGTACCAGAAGATATCGTGCCTAAGTATTACGTAAATACAAATAATTTTTTGATAAAACCAATTAATAGTGAAGACCCATCAAAAGTTGTACTTCTTACATTTGATGATGCCCCAAGAGGAGAAGATACTTATAAAATATTAGACACTTTGGACAAATATAACGCAAAAGCAATATTTTTTGTAACTGGATATTATGCGGTAAAAAATAAAGAGCTTATAAAGGAGATCCATGATAGAGGTCACATTATTGGAAATCATACATGGACACATCCAAATTTAAATACTATAGATAATTTAGAGGAGTCAAAAAAAGAAATAATTAAATTAAATGATTTAATATACGAAATCATAGGAGAATACCCTCTATATTTTCGTCCACCCTATGGAGCATTAAATAAAAACGAATATGCTAAACAAGTTCTTGTCGATAACAATATGCAGAGTATGAACTGGTCATTAGGATCAAGAGATTGGGAAATTATTGCTCCGGAAAGATACAATGAATTAATTAGTGAAGTAACTAACAATGTATATTCAGGTGCAAATATCTTAATGCATGATATTGAGATAACAGCTATCGCGTTAGATGAAATTCTAAATGAATTGAAAAATGAAGGCTACTTATTTGTTCTTCCTACTGAAGTAATAATTGAGTGATAAAACTAGAAGTTTTTCATTCTCAAAACATATTCAATAAATATAACAGTTAAAAATGGGAGAACTAAATAATATTTATATTCAATAATTAAATAAAATAACAGATTAGATAATAAGACAAAAACCAATATCAGCTGCAATTTCTTGTATTTATACCTAAATCCTTTTTTTCTATAGGTTAATATCATTTTTACTATTATATTTTTAGATAAAATTAAGATAATTACTAAACATAAATAACTAATAATCATTGCTTTATCATTAATCATTAATTTCATAGTCCAATCAGATAAATGATTATCTATTGGAAGATTGTCCTTGTAAATAGTTCCGACAAAATAAGCAATTATAAAAAGATTTATTAATTTAATCACTTCAAAAATAAACATATATTATCACCTAATATTTATCTATTAGAACAATCTATAATTAGAACAGTAATAAAACCATTGACCAATTTTATCGGTCAATGGTTTTATTACAGACTGTTGAATAAGTCCTATTTTTATAATAATGGGTTTTCGTCCTTTATTTTTAAACGATTCCAACGAAGTTCCACTTCATCTTCGAACTCCTTAAGTGTTTCTGCATACTTTGGCTTTAATAGATGTTTAGTTTTACCAAGCATACCTAGCCACTCACTTACAGGAACTCTTTTTTCTTTTTCTTCTGGGTTAAACGTAATTTGTGTTATTCCATTTTCAACTTCATATAATGGGAAGAAACAAGAATCAACAGCCTTACCTACAATTTTACTACCCTCATGATCCTTTGCTTTCCAATTAAGCGGGCAAGAAATTAAAATTTTCCCATACACTAAACCTTCGTTTTGCGCATACCACTGAGCTTTTGCTGCCTTTTTAATTAAATCTTGAGGATAAGCTTCAGTTCCAGTAAACACATAAGGAATATTAGTAGCAGCCATAATCTGTGGCGTATCCTTATGATGGAATGATTTTCCTCCCTGTTTTTCACCTACTCCAGAAGTCGTTGTCATATGCCCAATCGGAGTGGAGTAAGATAACTGAGAACCAGTATTCATATATCCTTCATTATCATACTCTATAATAATCATTTTATGGTTTCGTAAAGCGGCACCAATAGTTGGTCCCATACCGATATCCATACCACCATCACCAGAAACCATGATAAATGTAAAATCATCACTCACATTAATTTCTCCGCGACGTTTTTTCTCCCAAAACATTTCAACAACACCGGATAAAGTGGCTGCACCATTTTGGAATAAATTGTGAATATAAGTTCCTTTGTGTGAGCTAAATGGATATCCTGTCGAAACTACCATCGCACAACCTGTTTGAAATAAAACAACAATATCTCCTTCAATACCTTTAAAGAAGGTTTCCAACCCTGAATATATTCCACACCCTGGACAGGCACCGTGGCCTGGCGATAAGCGTTTTGGTTTTTTTGTTAAAGCTCTTATTGGTGGTATCTTTACCTTAAGTTTGTTAGTTACTGGATCTTTTTCAACACTTATTAAACCAGTCTTCCACTCTTCAGTTTTTATAGGCTCTAACAAACGTTTTGGTGCGTTTTCTTCATTTCCTTCAAATACACCAAAATAGTCAAAAGGAACCTCTGCATATCCCTTCTTAACTGCATCAATTGCCAAATTGAAAAATTCCTCAGCTTCATCAGGATAGAAATCTTTACCCCCAAGAGAAAAGATTCTACTTAGCACAATAGTAGTATTGTCTTTATCTGTCTGAATAGCAGCCTTAACCTCTTGAGTTAATGAACCACCATAAGCCCCGTATGAATCTCCTCTTTCACCAACTAATAAGGCTTTTATATTTTTTAAAGATTTACGAATCTCTTCAGCTGGGAAAGGACGAATTACATTAGGAGATATAACACCAGCCTTAATGCCTTTACCTCGCAATTTATCAACTACATCTTTTGCTGTTTCTGCTGCTGAAGCAAGTAAAAACACTGCTACCTCAGCATCTTCCATCATATACTCATCTAGAATTTTATATTCTCTACCGGACAAATTCTTGTATTCTTCAGCAAGAGTTTTATATACTTTTCCCGCTTCATACATTGCAAGGGATTGCTGATATTTATTATTAATATAATCATCGTTCATGTATCCACCTATTGTTACTGGATTTTTAGCATCTAGTGATGTTGCAAATCCTTGCGGCATTTCACCTACATAATCTTGAACAACAGTACGATCCTCAAAGTAGTTTACTTTACGTTTCTGATGCGAAGTAACAAAGCCATCAAAAGCCACGATAACAGGAAGCCGTACATCTTTATGTTCAGTTAAACGAGTTGCAATTATATTTAAATCATAAACTGCTTGAGGATCCTTTGCTACTAAAATAGGCCACCCTGTATTTAAAGCGTAGTACAAGTCAGAATGATCTCCTCGTATATTAAGTGGACCACTTACTGAGCGAGTAACTAAATTTAATAACATCGGAAATCTTGTGCCCGATTGAACTGGCAATTGCTCAAGCATATATAAAAATCCATTTGCACTTGTAGCGTTGAATACACGTCCCCCGCCAGTAGCAGCTCCATAATTAATACCAGCTGATCCATGCTCTCCGTCAGCAGGAATCATTTGAATATCGTGTTCCCCTCTAGTTTTCATTTCATCTAAAAATTCAGCGATCTCTGTGGATGGAGTAATTGGAAAATACCCCATTACATGATAATTAATTTGAGCTACTGATAAAGCAGCCATTTCGTTACCCGTCAAAAACCCGACTTTTTGATTTTCTATTTTTTTATCTGAGTTTTTCATTTTTACCCCTCCCTCAATTAGAAGCTAATTTAAATTTTTGTGAAACACTATGTTCTTCTGTGTATCCTTCTACTTCTCGAATTGTTTTTAATGCATTTGTAGGACATGCTTCGACACACTTTAAACAGCCTTTACAATATTTATAATCTATTCCTTTTAGAAACATCTGTGGTCGACCTTTGCTATCTTCCTTTTCCTCCCAAGTAAAACATAAATCAGGACATACAATATCGCAATTAGCACAACTAATACATTCAGAGATGTTAAATTCTGGAATGTATCCTTGGCGAGAGCCACTTAAATCTTTTTTTATTGTATTACCAGGATCGATGATATTACCTCCAAGAGGTTGTGTTTTGTATCCCAACAAAGGATTAGCTCTTATGAATTCGGAAACATTTCCTCCTTCAGCTTCAAAAGTTTCAAATTTTACCTCGTTGAAACCTCGATCAAAGGTTCTAATATTTGCTTCGACTAACTGTGGGTATTTTTCTCCAAAAGTAGCCAAAATAACTTTTTTCATTTGCTCTGGATCTAAAAATTCAGCAACACGATACAATGCACCAAGCATAGCAGTATTGACTCGAGTTTTTTCCTCAACAGATATATTTAATGCGTCAATAACAGCAACTACACCCGACTTTAATTTTAATGCTTTTCTAATTTCATCTGTTGATTTAGTTGTATTAACAAGTATTACCCCGTCTGGATAAAGACCATTCACTACGTCAATGGTTTTAAACAAAGCTTCATGAAAAACTCCAACTATGTGAGGACGTTCGACTGGACTACTTATTCGAAGTTCTCCTTCTCCTAAGCGTACAAATGATTTTACAGGACTACCCTTTTTCTCTGAACCATATGAAGAAAAGTGAGCACCATTTAATCCTAATCCAAGTACTCCTGCCTCCGCTAACATCTTTCCTGCCAAGTGAGCACCTAGTCCACCGATTGACTCTAAACGAATTTCAAAGAAACCATATTCGTTTTTAATAGGTAATTTTGACATTATGCAATCCCTCCCATTATTTCTCTTTATGTAACAGATTATTAAGTAGTATCTAGAATTTTACAAATACCACGATTATAAAAAAATCTTACTTATGACTATATTTTTATAATTATAACAGGATAATAATCAGTAGGGCAACATATTTTTGACGCTTTAAATCGTGAAACTATCTTAAATTGCCTCTCAATTTAAATTTAATAAATCTATACTTGGAATTTTAAGTTCATAACCTGCTTTCAATTTATCGATATCTGTAATATTGTTATATTTAGCTAATGCTTCCATGTAACCGGGTCCATAATATTTTTCACTTATTCTAAATAAATTCTCACCATCTTGAATTATATGTATTAAATCAGTATTAATAGGCGGACTGATTTGATTAGTACTTTCATCTGTTAAATCTGTTGTTTCCTCCACCTCAATTGTATCTGCAGCTTCCTCATCAACTTCAATCAGTGTATCATCATCGTTAAATTGATTTTCTATATTATTATTCATATCATTGTCTTCAATAATTACAGGTGGCTCAGGTATCTCTTGATTACTGTTAAATAAATTATAATTATTAAAAAACATAAAATAGACAATAGCTGCAATTATAAAAATAAATACTAACGAACTAAACAAAATTCGAAATATCTTTTTATCATTTGATTTTTCTGGTCTCCTAATAGTATGTATGGTGCTTCTAGGAGGTAAGGAAACATTATCTTTAAATAAATCGGGAATACTAGATTCTTTTTCTTCTTGATAGAAATCTTCTCTCATAAATAACCAACCTTTCTGTTATTAAAATTGCCTATGTAACACTTGATTATTACTCTAGATATTTTTTATTAACTAAAATACCCAGCGTTAAATCAATCAAAGCATGTGCTAAAAATGCTGTAAACCATTCAGAAACAACAACCAAATACCCTAAAAAAAGACTTGTTATAAAAGTAAATAAAACTAATACTATTTTATCAAAATATCGAAAATGTATTAATGTAAATATTATACTTGTAAACGTTATGCCTAGTTGCTCTTGAACAAAAATACGAAATAAAAATTCTTCAGTAAAACCTACTATTAAAGATATAATTGCAATATGCCAAATAGGTGTATTAGTAAATAATTTTTTATTAATTCCTCCATCGTCAAGTAATCTTTTCGGTAAAATTTTTGCTAAAACTATATTTATTAAGACTATCGCACTAGTAAATAATATTGCAATTAAAAAATCTTTTAAAATATTTTTAGGTAAAATAATTGATATTAACATTACAATATTTCCATTAAAAAAAATCATAAAAAGAAAAAAAGCAACAAGTAAAGAGATTAATTGTGTTAGATATAGATTGCAAATTAATGCTCTATAGCTAAATGTATTAATATCAATTTTATTTAATTTTATCATAAACTACCCCTAAACATATATTAAAATTTATATTA
>JBFXJF010000020.1:0-43810 GCA_050175155.1 Vulcanibacillus sp. | reverse complement strand
TAGTAAAAATAGCACCTTCTTGAAGGTGCTATTGACATGCCCATATTAATTAAATATATTTAAAAAAGAGAAGCAGCACTTTTAGACTACTTCTCAATCTTAAATTTTATCATAGGAAGCTAATTTACAGAGATTATTTCACACTCTCAATAATTGAGTACTTGAGTAATATTAAGTTTATCAATTTTCTCTTGATAAACTTAATATTACTCCTATAGAAATCATACTTACTATTAAAGATGAACCTCCGGCGCTTATGAAAGGAAGGGGGACACCTGTAATAGGTATGGTTCCTGTAACACCGCCGATATTAATAGCTGCTTGAATTGCAAGCAAACTAGCTATTCCAATTCCTAATAACATCCCAAAGGTTTCTTTTGAACGTAATGCATTAATAATTATACGCCATATAATCATTAAGAATACAATAAAGAAAATTGTAATCCCAACAAAACCTAGTTCTTCGCCCATAACAGAGAATATAAAATCTGATTGTGGATACGGTAGATAAAAATACTTTTGTATTCCTTTTCCAAAGCCAACTCCAAAAATTTCTCCATTACCTAAGGCTATTAATGATTGAATTAATTGGTATCCATCCCCATAAGGATCACTCCAAGGATTAAGATATGAAGTGAATCTAGATAAAACATTTCCTGAAGTGAAAACAATTATTAAGACTAGAAGTATAGAAATCACCAATATATATAATATGTGTTTAAGATTAGTTCCGCCAACCATTATTATAATTCCTGCTGTTACTGCTAATATGAAAGCAGATCCATAATCAGGTTGTAATGCGATTAAAATTAAGAATACAGAGGTTACTATTAGACAAGGTAGGAGTCCTTGTTTAAAATCCCTCATGGTTTCTTTTTTTTTGGCTATTATGGCCGATAGATAGATGATTAATCCTAACTTAGCAAACTCTGATGGTTGAATTGTATTTCTGGAATTAAGGCCAATCCAACTACTGGCGCCATTTAAAGTAACCCCGATCCCGGGTATAAAAACTAATATAAGCATAATAACCGAACCGAATAAAAATAATAAAAAGTGTTTTTTATAAAAGTTAATTGGTAAATTCATAGCTATTAACATTAAAAACAAACCAATTCCAGAATAAATTAGTTGTCTTTTTGTAAAGTACCATTTAGTACCCATGTCCCAGTAAGAGATTGTAAAACTAGAACTATAAACCATAACAATACCAAACCCAACTATACTTATTGTTAGAATAAGTAATAAGAAATCGGGTGTACCTCTGTTGGATTTCATATTATTATAATCACCTCTAATCATTATATCTACGGCAATTACTATAGCAGATTTTAAATAAAATTAGAATGTTTTTTTATTAATTGGGAAATATAAAAGAAGAAAAAGGAGGAATAAAAGATATGGAAGTAAGTAAAATTATGACTACTGATGTGGAAACAGTTACTTTAAGGGATAATGCTTACGAAGTAGCTAAAAAAATGGAGAGATTAGATGTTGGAGCAATTCCTGTAGTTGACGAGAAAAGAATTGTAGGTATGATTACTGACCGTGACCTTGTAATACGAGGTTATGCAAAAAAGCTTTCTGGATCGACATCGGTTGAAGAGTTAATGTCAAAAGACGTAATAGTAGGAACACCAGATATGTCTATTGATGATGCTGCAAGTATAATGGCAGATAAACAAATTCGAAGGTTACCGATTGTAGAGAATGGTATGATGGTAGGAATAGTATCAATTGGAGATTTAGCTATTAGAAACGATTTTTCAGATGAAGCTGCTGAAGCCCTAACTGAAATATCTAAGTCATCAAGCGATCACGTTATGTAATAGGATATTTATTATAATAAAATTATGACCAAAAACCCATATCATTTTACCTTGATATGGGTTTTTGGTCATAATTTTTAACATATTTTAAAATTATCTTTAAAACGAACAAGAGTTCGTTTATAATATGAAATAGGTTAAATAATTTTAAAGGGTGATTATTGTGTATCCTGAAGAATATCAAGAATTTTCTCTGCTTATAAAAAAATATGTAGTATTAAAAGTTTTGATTAATGTGTTAGACTACGATAGAAATGCCCTCAAAAATTCAGGGTGTAAATTATTAAGAATCTACGATGATAATTTAGTTGAGATACAGTGGCAAATAGAGGATAATTTGCGTCAATTAAAAAAGGAATGTATGGTTTTAGGTGGTTCAATAATTGAAGAATTTCAAGAGACTGATGTTAGAATAGTAAAGGTGAAGTTTAAGAATTATATATATACACATCGATATCTTAATTATGTGTTACAGACAGAATGTGAAAAAACATTAAAATTACTACTTAATGGTAATGTGAATTTATAAGAATAATACTTTATTTTGCCTTAGTTTTTAATTAATTTATCGGGTATAATATTTTAAAATAATAGAAATCTAAGGGAGTGATATCTTGAATAAAGAGGAAATAATAGAAAAGCTTATGGAAAAACAATTAGATGATGTAGTTAAGATGATTAATGATGCCGATAAAGGCTTTTTAGGGGATTTGGAATTAGTTGAACAAATAGGATTGATAAATGATGATATACTCAACAAAGAGGTAATAAACCTTTTGCGGAGTTATAATGTTAATATTATTTATGTTACGGATGACGAAAACTAATTGACATTAAATAATTCAGGGGAAGTTTTTACTTTTCCCCTGAATTTTTATTTTATTCACACATATAATATCCGATTTTTAGCTATGCTATAAAAGAGGTGATTTGATATGGATGCTCATCAAGATAAACCATTAATTATTCAAAATGATGGTTCTTTATTATTAGAAGTCTTAAATCCGCAATTTGAAACTGCGAGAAATAAAATTATATTATTTGCTGTACTGGAAAAAAGCCCGAATTATATACATACTTATAAAATTAACTCAATGTCTTTGTGGAATGCTGCTGCTAATAATATAAGTGCTGAATATATAAAAGAAATATTGGAAAAATATAGTAAATTCCGAGTACCTTCAAATATATCTAAAAAAATTACGGATTCAATTAATAGATATAATCTACTTAGTTTAGAAAAATTGGATGATAAATTAATATTTAAATCTAAGGATTCTAAAATAATTAAAGAATTTATAAATTATTCATGCCTTAAACCTTATATAAAAGAAAGGTTAGACGATAATAGCTTAATTATTTTTGAACGATTTAGAGGAGTTTTTAAACAGGAAATAATGAAATTAGGCTATCCGATTAAAGATATAGCAGGATACAAAAAAGGAGAATCATTAAATATTTCACTCTTGCCTAATACTAAATCCGGAAAAATATTAGAACTTAGAGATTATCAGAAAGATGCGATTTCTTCCTTTTATGAAGAGGGATCTGATTTAGGTGGAAATGGCGTTCTTGTTCTTCCATGTGGATCTGGAAAAACAATTATCGGTCTAGGGATTATTTGCAAAATAAAAAATGAAACATTGATTCTGACAAGTAGTACAACAGCGGTTCGGCAATGGATTAGTGAAATTTTAGATAAGACTACTCTAACTGAAGAGATTGTAGGAGAGTATACCGGAACACTTAAAGAGGTTAAACCTATTACCGTAGCAACATATCAAATTTTAACCCATAAAGCTAGCAAAGATAGTAAATTTTTAAATATGGAATTATTTAATAAAAGAAAATGGGGGCTAATAATTTATGATGAAGTACATTTATTACCGGCTCCAATATTTAGGTACACAGCAAATATTCAAGCAACGCGAAGATTAGGTTTAACAGCTACATTAGTGAGAGAGGATAAGAAAGAAGAGGAAGTTTTTACGTTGATAGGTCCCAAAAAGGCCGATATTCCTTGGATTCAGATGGAAAAACAAGGATGGATCGCATCTGCAAGATGTATTGAGGTTAGAGTACCTTTATCTCTTCAGTGGAAAGAGAAATATTTTAAAGCAAATAAACGACAAAGGTATAGGGTTGCAGCCTCAAACCCCCTAAAAATTAATATTTTAAGAGAAATAATTGCTGCACATCATGATGATGCTATCTTGATTATTGGACAATACGTTGAGCAATTAGAACAAATAGCAGAGGAATTAAGTATTCCAATAATAACTGGAAAAATAAAACAAAAGGAGCGCGATGATATATATCGAGCGTTTAGAAACAATAAGATTAAAATTCTTGTTGTTTCTAAAGTAGCCAATTTTGCACTAGATCTACCTGATGCAAAAGTAGCCATTCAAGTTTCAGGTTCATTTGGATCAAGACAGGAAGAGGCTCAGCGTCTCGGGAGAATTCTAAGACTAAAAGAAAGCAATAATGCATTTTTTTATACTTTAGTTAGTCAAAATACTGTAGACCAAGAATATGCTATGAAACGTCAGTTATTTTTAGTTGAGCAGGGATATGACTATCAAATTAGAGAAAAGGAATTTGATTTGGGAAAGGAAAGCGTATGCTACTCAAACTCTATCTAGAACAATTGTCCCCTTCTAATTTAAAAAAAATATTAGATGAGCACGAGATAAGTGTTAAAAGTAGTTCCCCAAATGAAATATTAGACTTTTTAAATAATAATTTAATTGATTATAACAATATACCAAAAATATATAATGCTATGACGAAAGAAGAGAAGGAAGTCATATCCTATTTTATTTTACAAATACCTAATGAAACATTATCCTACCGTAAATTAAATAATTTTAAGGGGAAAATTACTAGAAGTGAGTTTGAAGCTGGAATTGATAGATTAAATAGAAAAGGTATTATTTTTAATATAACAAAAGGTATTGGAAGTAATGCTTTTATTATTCCATTAGACTTATTCACAATTTGGCACAAATTTCTTTGTGATGATGTAATTAAAAAACAAAGAGGAGTTAAAAAAGCAAATAATAATTCTGGTGCAAGTCGAGATTTACTAGATGAATGTCTTTATCGATTTTTGGTTTTAGTACAAATAGATCCAATACCTCTAGGAAAAAGTAATGTAATTTCAAAAAAAAATATATATAAAGTAGCAAAAAATATGGATATAAGTAACGAAGGTATTGCATATTTTCCAATCAACTATAAAAATATTATTAGTCAAAAAAATTTGGATAAATTAAAAAATATATTACTTTTAATAGAGGTTGCAAAATTATTAGAGTTAATAGAATTCAACAATGATATTACTATAACCAAAAATACTTTTAGTTGGCATAATTTAGAAAAGATAAAAAGGAAGGATTATTTAGAGAAAGCTATTTCTGTTTCTTTTAAGTCTTCTGATTTATTAGTTCAAAACTTATTTCATTTGATGTTTAATTTACCATTAGAAACATGGCTATCTTTTAATGATTTAGTTAAAGATTTATCTAATAAACTTTACAGACCATTTGGAGAAGAAATTTTAGTAAGGGCAGAAAAAGAAATACTTGACCCTCTAATTACATTTGGTTGGATTGAGAAGATTGAAGAAGATGGTCAATTATTTTTCAGACGTATAATCAATGAAAAGAATGAGACAACAAAGATTTATGTTCAGCCAAATTACGAAATACTTGTTCCTTATAATTTTTCGCATAGAGTCAAAGTAAAAATAGAACAATTTTCTGAATTGGTAAAGAAAGATTTTCTTAACTGTTATATATTATCCAAAGAATCTATTATAAAAGGTCTAGAAAGTGGTTTTTCAAAAGAGGAAATAATAACATTACTTGAAAAGCACAGTGCTATTCCGATACATAATAATATTATACAGGCTATATCGGATTGGGCATCAAGTTACGGGCAAATATCATTCCAAGATGTAAGAATTATGAGATGTTCTTCAAAGTTAGTGGCTAATGAAATTAGAGCTTACGATATATTTAAGAAATGGATAGTTGAAGAAATGAACAATACTGTATGTATTGTGAGGGTATCAGATTTTGATCAGTTAATTAAAGAACTTAATATTCATGGTTTTTTTCCAAAAAAAGAAATTGTGACAGAAGATCTGGATAGCACCAATTATGAATATTCAGGTGTATATAGGTGTAAAGATTTTGATATTGAAAATAAATTAAACTAAGTGTAATAATTTAAAGATTGTAAATTTTAACCTATGTTCTTGATTAATTAATACTTAAGTGATAGTATTTTTTATAAATGTGTTAAAGGGGGATTCGTGTGTTCCCGAAAAGATTAGGATTAATTGTTTGGGTTAATGATGCCAGATTTGCAAAGAGTTTAGAACGATTTGGTAACTTAATCTTTATTTCTAAAAGACTTAAATATGCAGTACTATATATTGATAAATCAGAATATGAGAACAAGGTAAATCAAATAGAAAAGCTAAATTTTGTTAAAATGGTTGAGAAATCTTTTAATTTGGAATTACAGTTGCTATTTTCAAATAAGGCACTAAATTTGAATAGTGAATCTTATCAATAAAGATTAAAATCGGTTAAAAGGTATTCTGTTTAATGGGTGATTTTTACTCAATAATAGAATACCATTTTCATTTTAATTGTTAATTTTTTAAAGTATTTCTTACGTAGGGGCTAATATTATGGAACGATGGAAAAAGAATTTATATATTTTATGGGGAGCGGGTTTTATTTTGATGGCAGCAGTGTCATCTATTATGCCGTTTTTGCCTCTACATATTGAACAAAATATGGGTATTGAATCGGAAAAAGATATTAGTATGTGGTCAGGTCTTATTTTTGGAGTTAATTTTTTTACTGCATTTCTTATTGCTCCATTATGGGGTAAAATAGCTGATAAAAATGGGCGTAAAATTATGATTCTACGTTCTGGCATTGGGATGGCTTTAGTTACAATTTTAATGGGGTTTGCTACTAATGTTTATCAATTATTTGCTTTACGTTTCTTAAATGGCTTAGTTGTAGGTTTTAATCCGGCTTCAATTGCTTTGATCGCCATGAATACGCCGAAGGAGAAAACCGGGTATGCATTAGGATTATTAAGTTCTGGAGCAGTTGCAGGAACAATTATTGGACCCCTGTATGGTGGTATTTTAGCAGAATATATTACTTATAACCAAATATTTATTTTTACAGGAATTTTAATTCTAATCGCCGCGTTAATAGTTCTTTTTTTTGTAAAAGAAGATTTTACCCCGCGTAAAAACATAAGTAGAAGTATGAGTGAAGATTTTAAAAAAATTATTTACACAAAACCATTGTTTGCGGTGTTTTCTATTTCGTTTTTAATTCAGTTTGCGATTATGAGCATAAATCCAATACTCTCACTATTTGTAATTGAATTGAATCCACCTGGATTGAAAATCTCGTTTTTTGCTGGTCTAATTGCTGCCACAACAGGAATTACAAATGTATTATCCTCTCCTCGATTAGGAAAACTCGGCGATAGATACGGTCCGGAAAAAATCCTTTTTTATTCGATGATTGGTGCAACTCTTCTATTTATACCCCAAGGCTTTTCAAGTAATGTTTGGCAACTGATGTTTTGGAGATTTTTATTAGGTTTTGCATTAGGAGGGTTACTTCCATCTGTAAACTCTATTATTAAAAAATTTGCACCTGAAGGAATGGAAAGCATTACTTACTCCTATAGTAGTAGTGCAATTTTCCTTGGAAATCTAATGGGACCAATTATTGGAGGTATTCTAGTAGGGTATATTGGATTTAATGGTGTATTCTTGATTGTTTCAGTTTTATTGGCTTTAAATAGTATATTGATAAAAAAACTATTAATAGACAGACCTGATAGGAACTAGATGTTCTAAATAATTGACACCAAATTGTCATATTCCAATATTGACTATGGTACATTTATAGCTTATTTTTATAATAGAGTGGAAAATTATTGGGATAATTTTTGTATACCTAGGAACTAATAGTAATAATTAACTTTTTCTTCTATATAATTTCCCGTTTTTTACGGTGAAATAGAAAACATCTTTTATTGAAAGGGTGGTGAGAGTACAAAGTAATTAATTAATAGTTTTGTTTAGGTAGTATTTTATCGGTTTGATATTAGAGAAAAGTAATTTTTACATTGTTTAACTAATTCTATTAAATATTATTAGAATTAGAAAGAATCTGAGGAGGATGAAAGTTAATGACTAAAAAAGCGTTAATAGGTGGATTTTCAACTTTAATTGTGGGACTTATAGTATGTATAACAAGTGTTTTATTTTTTTTCCAAAACTATTTCAGCATATTAAAAGGGTTTTTTGATAGTGGGAAAGGACCTTCAACTGTATTACAGTTATATCAACAACCTTTATTTGCACAAATCACATTTGTTACGGGACTTATGTTAATTGTAGCTTCATATGGATATTTTATTAATAGAAAATGGTCTTTTACTGTTGGTATAATAGCTACTGTTATTGGTTTATGGACTACTTGGATGCTTGCAATGTTTCCATTAATGATAGGTATGGCACCCCTTCATATGCTTAATTTCTTATTAGTTGCTGCAGCTTTCTTTATTATTTTGATTTTAGAAAAAACAGAACGTAAAATTCTATTAACAAGCTTTGTTTTTGGAATGGCTTATGTTATGACTTTTATGAATGGTAACGCATCTTTACAAAAAATTATTGGAACAAGTTTAATGCTTAAGAAAACAGCTACTGCTCCTACAGCTCATATTGCATTTTTAAAGATGAACGATAATGCAGGATTGATTTATGATTCTATTCAATTAATTAACTGGATTGGTGCTTCGATATTTGCAATTGTATGCGTTGCAGTTCTTTTCCGCAAAGATTGGGTATTACCTGTAGGAATTCTTGCGTCATTGATTTCAATTGTAGCTGGAACACCAGTTGCTTATCTTGATTCTGTTGCTACTTCAACTTTATCAATGTTCTCTTATGGACCTATAATATCTTTTATAGTACTAATAGCATTATTAGTATTCCGTGAAAAACTTTGGTCTGAAGAAAAATTATCTTTTGGCAAGAAGATTGCACAAAAAGTTACTTCTAAGGCTTAATAATATTAGTAGCTCTAAAATACAGCGGTGATTGATACCGCTGTATTTTTTTGTTTGAAATTAGGAGGCTATCATGGATAAAGGTTATAATAAATATGTTATAATATATATATTATAATTGAGAGGGGAAATAGTCGGAGTGAAAATAAAAATTTTATTGCTAATTTCGATTTCTCTATTAATATCAATAGTTTATTTACCAGTTAGTATAGAAGCGGATAACACAATCTACTATTATTCACCTTATCCACAGGGAACAATTGGAGTAAATCAACCAGAGATAGGTTGGACAATATTTTTGGGTACTAATAAAGTTGAAAGCGCTGTGTTTACATTAAATGGCGATTTTTTAGATGTTTTATATGATGATCAACGACAAACTTTTTATGGTAAACCAATTAATACTTTAGCAGGGGAAAATAACGTTACCGCTATAATCAAATTAGAGGGCTGGGGAAATGTTATTGAAAAGACATGGTCTTTCGAAGTTGACAGTCTAAGTATTAATTCATTAGCTTACCCCAATGAACAACAGTTGAATGCACTCAATTTAGCGAACGATTATCGATATATATTAGGGCTAAACTTATTTCAATTTAATAATTCTTTAAACATGGCTGCTCAAAAACACGCTGATTATCAGGTGAATTTAGACATATTTTCTCATTATCAGACGGAGGGAAGCATAGGTTTTTTTGGTAAAACCGTTGCTGATCGGGCTAATTACTATGGTTATTTTGGTAACATGTACGAAGATATAAGTTATCAAAATGATCCGTCCGCGCAAGTAGCAATAGACAATTTATTTGACGCGCCATATCATAGAATCCCTTTTCTTATTTTTGAGAATCAGTTTTATGGATATGGTATGAATCGATATTATCATGTTTTAAATTTTGGAAATGATGGAGAATCAATATCCAATTGGATTGCATATCCTGGTCCAGATCAGGAAAATATTCCAGTAGCTTGGGAGGATTTCGAGACACCAGATCCACTTCGTTTTTATGAAAGTACAACTGAAAAGGTTGGCTATCCAATAGTAGTTGGAGTTTATGGAAAGAATATATCAGGGGTAATGTTAAAAAGTGCTGATCTATGGGATGATGAGAATACTGAAATACCATGTTATCTGAATTCTCCTAAAGCAACAGGTGGTAATGATGAATATTTAGACAATGAAGTATTTATAATTCCGAAGCTGCCTTTAGAACTTTCAAAAAAATATGAAGTTAGGGTTGAACTAGAAGTAACTGAAGATGGTGTCCAACAAATTTATGATAATACTTGGTATTTTACTACAGAGGCTGAAGAAGGGAAAAGTAAAGAGTTAATTCATAATTATTTTTCTTATCCATTGTTGCAAGAAGACTCTGAAACTATAATTTTTAGATTAGGACAAAGATTTATGTGGATTGATGACAAGGAGTATTCGTTAGACGTTGTGCCATTTATAGAAAATAATAGAACCATGGTTCCAATTAGAGCATTAGGAAATAGCTTGGGAGCTTACGTAGATTGGGATAATACTACTGGAACGGTAATATACAAGAAGGATAATCTTTTGATAAAGCTACCTATTGGAACTAATTATGTTACTGTCAACGGAGAGGATATATTGTTGGATCAAGGTGCTGTTCTTTATGAAGGTAGAAGTTATGTACCAATTCGTTTTGTAAGTGAGCAATTAGGGGCAAGCGTGGATTGGAGACCTACTGAAAGAGAAGTTGTAATAATTAACAATTAGTAGCAAATGTTTAAAAGTAGTTAAATAACAATCAATTGTATCGGGGTGTTAGTATGAATAATACGAAAATTATTGATATGGTTAAAAATTTAACTAAAACAGCTAGTACTATTAATGGAGAAAGAAAAATTATTGATAATTTTTCGAACAAAATAAAAAAAATTAATGTTGATTACCCGCTATTAGCTCAAGTAAAGAAAATGTATAGATATTTTATTGACCCTAATACTAGTAAATCGAAAAAGGCAATAATTGGTGCGGGGTTACTTTATTTTATTATGCCATTTGATGTTGTTAATGATTTTTTCCCCGGATTAGGATACTTGGATGACGGTGTCGCAATTGCATACGTGTATTCACTATTAGAGAAAGAATTAAATAATTATGAAAAAATTGATGATAACAAATGAAGCTAGCGAACCTTTTTAACAATTTGATACCCCTGTCTAACAGACAGGGGTATTTAGTTACTGTGGTAGTTTTTTTTAAATATTTAATTATTTATTTAAAAAATACTATATCCATTTTGATGTTCATTCTCGAATGGGATTTCACCCTCATTCACAATTACATTGTCTGTTTCAAAAAAAGGTGCTGAATCACCAAATATACTTAAACCAAAACTTTGCTCTGGTCCTATATCTGGACCAAACCCGAACAATGTTTCTCTATCCTGGTAATCTGATTGCGGTTGAATAGGAGCAGGTTCCCTATTTACGTTTCGTGGCTGTCTATTTAGCTTATTAATTCCATTTCTGCGAGGTTTTGGGCCTGCTAATTGTCTTATAAAATTTGATAAACCACCTGGTCTAGGCAAAATTTATCAACTCCTTTCGAATAGTAGTTCAATATAAGTTATGCAGCTTAGATTAGAAATGGAAGAAAGGCAAATAACTATTTTTAGTGGATAAATTTCTGGGAGTAATTTGTTATACTATAACTATATATAACCACTACTTGGGGGGAATACGAAATGAACGAACAAAACCATTCTGTTATAAATATAAGTGTTTGTAGAGGATGCTCACATGCCAACTATCAAGGTGATGAACTAGTTAATAAGATACAAAAGGCTGTAGATGATTCTGCATTGGAGAAAACAATTAAAGATTATACTAAAACGGGTTTTTTAAGTCATCATCCTTTTCAAATTACAATAGCTAGATGCCCTAATAGTTGTTCACGACCACAATTAGCGGATATATCGATTGTTGCTATGAATAAGCCTGTTCTAACTGACAACTATTGCATTATGTGTGCTAAATGTGTAAGGGAGTGTAAAGAAAATTCCATAGTTCTTGGTGATATTAAACCTATAATTAACTATGATAGTTGTATAAATTGTGGGGATTGTATTAGGGTTTGCCCATCAGGAACTATATCAACATTGGGAACAGAATTTCAATTTTCAGTAGGGGGGAGATTAGGACGTCATCCTCGTTTTGCTATGGAAATGGGAAAAACAGAATCTGTAGAAAAAATAGTTGAGTGGGCTAAAAAGACTATGCAGTTTTATATTGATAATATTAAAGGTGAGGAACGTTTTTCCGTTGTTCTAGATCGTTATGGCATTAACAACTATCAACAAAATATATTAGGAATAAGATAATAGGTGTTAATCCTTTAATGGCAATAGCCTAACTTGTTTTTTTAAGGCGTCTATATATATTTTGATCCTCATAATTCAAGCATAACATAGGCCTAAAAGTATAATAAAGTCGATGGTTTTTGGAAAATTTGCAAAAAAAATACTGAATATAGATAAATTTAGAAGTTGTATTTGAGGTAAATAATGTATCGAATTATACTGGGATGGGCAGTTGAAGCAGTAGAACAGTATTTTTTAATTTAATCGGACTTCAATGACTCTATGAATCTCATTAATGAGGTTCTTTGTTCTGGTGTTAATCTTAAAGTAATTTCCACTAGATTTTGAATATCAGCTGGCAAGGATTTAAGGTAGTTAATATGTTCATGACCAATATTATCAATCATCTCTTCTAACATTAATTTAGACTCATCTAATGTTTTATACACCTGTATAAGAGAGTTAAGAGAAAAATTATTATCAGTCATATATTTTTTGTTCCTCATATTTTAATAGATTTTCGATTTCTTTTTTGACTAAAAATAATTCATCAGTGGTTAACCTTTGAATATCACGTAACATCCCATTTAGTTTAAAAGTACGAAAATCATTAATGTAAGAAGTAGAGAAGGATTCTGGTTTTATAGTCATAGAAATAACCCCTTTCAAAAGTTTAAGCACTAACATTTTATCATTAATTTCGTCAAAAAAAAACAAACATTTAAGGTCTAATTTATGAACTTTTGTAGAATTAAGTCACTTTAAGTCATAATTATAGAGTTATACTATATTACTAACCAAAACAATTAGTATTTAGATACATATTTATTTTTAGAATATTTACATTGTACTTTCAATAGAATATCTATGTCTAAGTTATTATATATGTATAAGCTTGATGATTAGCTGCTAGATTATATGAAGAATAAGTATATAAATATTTTGGAGGAAATTTATATTTTTTTAAAAATCATTGCAGAATTTAGAATTATAAATTATTCTTTTTAGATAGATATAATATTAAGGTTTGATATCAAAAAGAAGGGGTAAAAAGATGACAAGAAGGCTGTCTTTAATTTTAATAATTATTTTTATCTTACTAATATCAGTTGGATGTGTTAATGAAAATGATTCAACCGATGAATCTGTAGTTATCGAGAACACTGACGAATCTAAGGATTCTAATAATGTTTTACCAAATGACACGCCTATAACCCCAAGCAAAAAAGCTGTTTTTAGTGAGGCTTTTCCAGAAGATGTAATTAATAATCCGCAAGCATTTATGGAACAATTAATTCCGGGATTTAGGATAGGTATGTCACTAGAATTGGTTAAAGAAAGTATAGGAGAACCTAAAGATATCAATATTACACAAGGGCCATGGGGTGAAGAGAGTAATCTAATTTATGAGGATATCCAAAACTATCAGATTATGTTAAAAATAGCTGATAATAGAGTAGTAAATTTTGAAGTAAGTAGATACCTTGATTCTGCTGGGATAATACCTAAACTTATAAATAAATACACACCTAAGTCTGAAGAACCAATAACATATCAAGAGCTTGGCTTTGAAGGTGTAACGCTTGGTCTTAGAGTTAACGAGGTCCTATATCGTCTTGGAGATCCATTGAAAGGCTTTTTAACTTATGATGAGATGTATGGCTATGATTTAGCAATGGTTTACAAAGGTGTAACTGTACATATTATTTTAGAAATGGATAATCCAAATATTCAATTTATTGAAACTAATAACTATGGAAACGTTAGCACCTATCGTGGTATCTCTGTAGGTAGTAATATTGATGAGGTTTTTGAAATTTATGGGCAACCTGATTATACATTGGAAACTTCAGAATTTCTAATTTACTCAACTGATGATTATTGGTATGCAATCAAATTCGAAATAATGGATGATAAAGTAAAAGGGATAAGCATATATAGTGCATCATAGTTTTATTAAATTTTATATTCCTATAATAAAGTCATCTTCCAAATAAATGTTTGGGAGATGATTTTTTGTACATTTTTTTAAAAAAGTACATATACCGTTACGATAAATAAAAATATTTCATAAACTAATTTAGTACTGTAGCTTCAAAGAAAGGGGTGCATCAAAAATTACTACAGTTAATGATTTATATAATAATTATGGCAATATTTTGGGGGGTAAACCTATAATTATAAATGGTGTTTGCGTTGTAAATTTTCCACGAGCAGATATCTTTCCAACGATTTTTGGAAGAAGAACAAAATCTTCTCTTGTAGTAAATCAGAAGTTTTCCTTCGAATCAATAGACAGTAAAGGGAGAGCTTTAAATCTAGGAGAGGTAGTGCTGTTGAAAAATGAAATAATTCCATTTTTCAACAGTCTTTATAAGAGTAATTTATTAGTAAGTATTCATAATCATTGGTTATCAGCTAATCCTAGTTTAACTCATATTCATTTTCAATCGATTGAAAATCCAATTATTTTTGCATATAAAGTAAAAAAAGCGTTTGCAACTTTATAGAATAAGTAGTAATAAAAAAACTTCTCATCTTAGATAAGAGAAGTTTTTTTATTACTACTTACAATAATTCTTCGATTAAGTATATAACTTTGTTTCTCACATCACTACTTAACTCTTTATCTAATTTTCTAATTAACCGCATGATTTGTGCATGATCTGTTATATTAAATCTTTCTGTTTTTAAAATCCAATATATCTTAGTTGCTTGGGTTACAGATATATCTATATTATATTTTGAAGCATAATACATTAGGTCGTTAATCGTAAGTTGGTTAATTTTTTGATTAATTAAATGTTTTTTTAAAGGGTTAAGGTTATAAGTTAATTCGTATAGTTTTTGAAAAATAATTCTCTCAGTTTTAGGATCGATGATAATCACCTCTAATTGTTTTAATGATATCTTATGCGAATTTATTTAAAAGTGAGCGGATTTTATTGATTTTAGGTAAATGAACAGACGGATTAATACAATAAACATAAACTAGTAACTAAAGATTTGTTATTTTTATAATACAGTGAGAATCAGAAAGGGGGCAAAAGCTTGGGTGCTACAAGTTTCATTGGAGGTTGGAGTTGGATAATATGGATTATAATAATATTTGCAATACTATGGTTCATACGCGGAGGTTACTTCTTTTAAAAGCTGTCAATGACAGTTTTTTTATTAATTTAACCCATTTTTTAACCTTTTAGGCAGAACACTATACATTACTAATATATATTTCATAGTGTAAAATATAAACTAATTTAACAAGAAATAAACTAGGAAAGGAGGTAGATGATATGGGCTCACTAGCATGTTTTGGAAGCTGGAGTTGGTTAATATGGTTAATAATAATTTTTCTATTTATTTGGTTATTATATAGAGCATATTGTAGATGTGGTTATGGTTACGGTTATGGGGGTTGTGGACCTTATAATCAATGCGGCTCAGGGTATTGGAACGATTCTTACTACTACTAAATAAAAAATATTTTTATATCTTATGATAAATATCTATACAGTCAACAGTTTACCAACATATCCTATTTTAGGGATAGATTAAATCTCGATTATTAACGGTTAGGTACTGTATTAAGAGATATAACAGCTTAACTAAAAAATTTAATAAGGAGGGGTATAAATGTCTGTTGGATGTGGAATAGGTCATGGATATGGATATAGGAACCTATTATTATTCATCTTATTGATTGTAGTATTCTTTTTCTTCTTAGGCGGTTATAGATAGTAACTAAAAAACCCAATAGGTACTAATTCTTATTTTAAAAAGGAGGGGTAAGAATGGCTGTTGGAACAGGTTGTGGATATGGGTACAGAAACCTATTATTATTCATCTTATTAATCGTAATATTCTTCTATTTCTTCGCTGTTGGTTTATATTAGTAACCAAAGTACTAACTTTTACTTTAAAAAGGGGGTTAGAAAATGTCTGTTGGATGTGGAACAGGTTATGGATATGGATATAGAAACCTATTATTATTTATCTTATTGATTGTAGTATTCTTCTGCTTTATTGGTGGAGTTTTCTACTAAGCAACAAAAAGTCTGCAGTTATTGCAGACTTTTCTTAATTAGAATATTAATCTAGATGTTCATTGCCAATAAAGGCGTTTCTTACTCTAAACCAAAATGGAAATGGTCGGTATCTAATAAATCTAATTTTATCTTCAGCTACTTTACATTTTATACTTAGTATATGTTCAATTTTCATGTTGAGATGATCAAGAGCAATCCCGAGTTCACCTTGGTGTTGTGGCAATAGTTCAATAAAGTGGTTTTTAGGAAGCAAAAGTGAAGATCCGATTGTCCTATAAACCCTATTATTTAACGAAGCTATTTCGCTTAATTGAATGGATTCAAATGAAGGATGAATTAGAGCACCACCAATACTTTTATTATATGCTGTGCTACCGGATGGGGTTGATATGCATAGTCCGTCTCCACGAAATGTTTCAAAATCATCATCATTAATTTTGACTTTCATAACAAGGCTTTTTTCCAGACCTTTAATAACGAACTCATTAAGAGCTAGTAAATGTATATTTTTTGTCTGCGTTTTTATATCTATACTTACTAATGGATACTCGGTTATTTTAAAACTCTTATTAGTTGCGATAAGAGAAATAAGTGTTTCTAGTTCTTTAGGATTCCAATCGGAATAAAAACCCAAATGACCAGTATGTATACCTAAAAAAACTGTTTGCTTTAAAGAATGTTCATAAAGGTGAAAAGCTTCTAAAAGAGTTCCATCACCACCAATTGAAATAACAATATCAGGAGATGTATCATCCTCAATTAAATCGTAGTTGGAAGCAAACTTGCAAAATTGTTCAGTTATAGTAACTGATTGACTATCGCCGCGATTTATTAGAACGTATTTCATTTAAAGACCTCCATAATTCTTATAGATCTATTTAGGTATTTTAGAATTTTATTATCTATAGAAATAACACATTAATAGTATATACTAAAAAACTTTTCCGGAAAATAAAAAATGGATACAGTTATTGTATCCAAACTTAAAATACATATATTAAATTAAATTAAGAAACCTAATTACTTGAGTTATTAAAAATGTAACAGAGAAAGCTATAACTGTAGGGATAATAAAAGATATAAATGTCCATTTGTTACTACCAGTTTCTTTACGAATAGTTAATAATGTTGTTGCACATGGATAATGTAGTAAGGAAAATAATAATAAATTTAATGCAGTAAGCCAAGTCCAACCGTGTTCTATTAGAAGTTGTTTTAAGGCGTCATAATTACTTAGTTCTATTAGAGAACCTTGAGACATGTAACTCATAATTAATATAGGTAATACAATTTCGTTCGCAGGTAATCCTAGAATAAATGCTAATAAAATATAACCATCTAAACCTATTGCATAACCGATAGGTTGTAACATTGTTGCTAAATAATCCATAATATTAATTTCGTTAATATCTATATTTGCTAAAATCCAAATTATTGCACCTGCTGGTGCCGCTACAATAATTGCTCTTTTTAAAACAAATATTGTTCTGTCAAAAACTGAACGTATAAATACTCTTAAGATTTGTGGTTTTCTATAGGGTGGAAGTTCAAGGGTAAAGCTTGACGAAACTCCTTTTAATAATGTTTTTGATAATACAAATGAAGTAATCAAAGTTACAGTAATCCCAATTAGAACTAATCCAACAACAATTGCTGTTGCGATGATTGACGAGTAAAAAGTGTTTATTGCAACACCAAAGAAAATTGTAGCAATTACAATAAGGGTAGGAAATCTTCCATTGCAAGGAATAAAATTATTAGTTATGATCGCAATTAATTTTTCTCGAGGTGAATCAATAATCCTGGCTGAAATAACACCAGCAGCATTGCAACCGAATCCCATACTCATTGTTAAAGATTGTTTCCCGGTTGTGCCTGCTTTCTGAAAAAACCTATCTAGGTTAAAGGCGACACGAGGTAAGTAACCTAAGTCTTCTAGAATTGTAAAAAGCGGAAAAAAAATTGCCATTGGAGGGAGCATAACTGCAACTACCCATCCAACACATCGATATACTCCAAGCACGAGAATACCATGTAACCAATCAGGGGAATGGAAAAAGAAAAATAGGTTACTTATATATCCTTGACTCCAAAAGAAAAATCTCGATAAAATTTGGGAAGGATAATTGGCACCAGTTACAGTAACCCAAAGGATACAACCTAAAACCAATAACATAATAGGGTATCCAAAAACTTTTGATGTTAAGATATCATCAATTTTCCGATCAATATCAATAGGTTTTTCTCGAGGTTTGATTATAACAGCTTTAGCTATTTCTTCAGATTTAAGAGAAATTTTGCTTACTATTTGATCTAATTCGTAATTATTAATGCTATCTTGATATTTTAATGAAATCTTCTCAAGCTCGTTTACAATATTAATTATTTCAGACATGATGCAACATCACTTTCTAACTTTGTATGTTTATTCAGTAAATACTTTTCAATTGATTTAATTATTGTTTTGTCACCTTCAATCAATCTTATTGCAACCCACCTTGCATCCAATTCATCATCAAGAAGCTTGATTAATTTTAAGGCTATTTCGGATATCAGTTTCTCTAATTCTACTGAATAAATTATTTTATAAGGAGCGGGCTTTAATTTTCTGGTAGCAATATTAAAGGTAATTTCTTTGAGCTTAGTTAAACCTATTTTATTTCTAGCTACGGTACCAACTACAGGTATTCCTAATTCCTTTGACAATTTATCAATATTTATTGTTATTCCCATCTTTTCCGCTTCATCAAGCAAATTAATACAAAGAACAACAGTGTTTGTTGCCTCCATTATTTGTAATGCCAAGTTAAGGTTTCTTTCTAAATTAGTAGCATCTGCGACTACAATTGTTACATCTGGTTTTCCAAAACAAATAAAATCTCTTGCAACAATCTCGTCAGTTGAATTCGCAAGAAGCGAATATGTCCCTGGGAGATCAACTACAATAAAAGATTTTCCTCCGTGGTCGTAATATCCCTGAGCATTTGTTACTGTTTTTCCAGGCCAGTTCCCTGTATGTTGTCTTAAACCTGTTAAATTATTAAAAATAGTGCTTTTCCCTGTATTAGGATTACCGGCTAAAGCGATAACAAAATCTTTGTCAGAAGTTTTGATATTAAAATGATTTTTTTTATTATTAAAGTTTGTAATATTCATGTTTTTTATTAACTAATTGGATAAATCATAACTTTACTTGTTTCATTTTTTCTTAATCCAATTAGTGCTCCTTTTATCAGATATGCGGTTGGATCTCCAATGGGACTAACTCTAACTACTTCAATTATAGAATTTCTAATAACTCCTAAGTCTAATAGTCTTCTTTTTATCAGCCCATCTAATAATATGGAATCAACTTTTCCTTTACCTCCAACGGGGAGTGAAGAAAGCGCAATTGGTCCTTGATCTATCATTGATTAATCCTCCTATGCTTTTTTTAGTCTATTTATAAAAAGTTGCCTAAAGGAAAAACTTTTGCACATGACAAAATAAGATATATCCTACTAATATGCAGGTATATTAAGAATGTGAGTAAAAATAAATAGGAAATAGAACAAAAAAAGTCCAATAATTGGAATTATCATATATTTAACTATGTGCACATTTTTCTGGTGTTTTGTTTGCAATTAGTTTATAATCTTAAGTACAAGGGCTAATTTAACAATAGTAACAATGTTATTAAAGTGTAAACTATATAGACATCTTTTATAAATTATTTATGTAGCTAACACTATTAACAAAAGGGGGTATAAAGATGGGGATTGCGAATATTGGTATTCCTGGTTTAATTCTAATCTTAGTTATTGCGTTAGTAATTTTTGGACCAAATAAATTACCTGAATTAGGAAAAGCTGCTGGTTCAACATTAAGGGAATTCAAGAGTGCTACAAAAGATTTAATGAACGATGATGTTAAAACAGAAACTAAACAAACAATTGAGAAAAAAGAAGATTCTAGTAACGAAGTGAAATAATAATATATAGAAAATAGGCTACATTGAGTAGCCTATTTTTTTTTTACTTTTATATTTTAATCTTAAAATATCTTAAAATGCTGTCCAGCCGCCATCAGCAACAATAATAGCACCGTTAACGAAACTAGAATCATCTGAAGCTAAGAATAAGGCTACAGTTGCAATTTGATTAGCTTCTCCAATTGGTGGAACTCCAGAGCCCTTACTAGAAATTCCCATTGTTTCCATGTCTGGATTAGCCATAGTAGTACCAATATTAGTTGCAACACCACCTGGTGCAATAGCATTACAACGAATTCCTCTAGCACCATATACAGCTGCTATGTTTTTAGTTAAACCCACCAATGCATGTTTAGAAGGAACATATGCTGCACCGCCTCTAGTTCCAAATAGTCCGCCAACAGATGCAGTATTTATAATAACTCCACTAATTTGTTTTTCCGTCCACATCTTAACTGCAAGACGTGATGCCATCATTGGGCCAGTAAGATTAATAGAAATTACACGATCCCATAATTCGTTAGTAAGCCCAACCAGACCAATATAGTTGTCCATTATTCCAGCATTATTAACTAGAATATCTAAAGAACCGAATTCATTCACTGCAGTATTAATCATATTGTTAATATCTTCTTCTTTTGAAACGTTTGTAACAATGCCTTTTGCACTTCCACCGTTTCCTTTGATTTCTGCTACAACAGCATTAATACCTTCTTCATTCATATCTGCTACAACAACTTTGGCGCCCTCTTGAGCATAAAGAATAGCAATTGCTTTTCCCATACCCGATGCTGCACCAGTAACAACAGCAACTTTTCCATCTAATTTCATTCTAACTCCTCCTTATTTTTATCTTACGTGGAAGACTGATTAGTCTTATTTATGTAGAAAATCTTTGTTGCTAAAGTAATTATACTCTAAATTAACAGAAGATTCTAATATTAAAACAACTATAATGCATAATGCATAAAGTTATTATGCTTTATGCATTAATATAAAATAAATTACAAAACAAATGTTGGTTACACAAAATAACATTTGTTCTGTAATTTATATCAAAAATTTTATTTTTCAATATTAATAATAATTATGATATATTTTAATAATGTACCTTCATTATCTAAGTCATATTTAAATATGGAAAAATTTCATATAATTTTTCATATGCTGCATTAATTATTGCTTTAGGTATTCCTGAATTTTGGAGTCGAGGAGAGTTTGTGAAAAGAACTACTTCTTTAATTCTGTAGACAGACTCCTTTTTACATGGATATATTATCTGAAAAGGGATACGTAATTCATATCTAGTCTTTGTAATATTATCGTATATCGACAGATGATAGTATGAGTAGTCTTTTTTAATTGTTTTCTTAAATCCTTGTGATTCAAAGGTTTTATCAATTACAGAGATTGGCTTAACAATCTTCGGGATTTTTTTTAGCTGTAATTGCACACAACATCCTCCTTTTTATCTGCATATATAAAACTTTTATGATGTAGTACTTGGATAAATGCATAGATTTTAATAAAAAATAAAAAAGCAAAAAGAGAAGAAAGAAGGAATAACAATGAAAGCTGATTTACATACACATAGTAATTTCTCAGATGGAGTTAATGATCCTTCTGAAAATGTTAGGATTGCAAAGGAAATTGGTTTGAAAGCTCTAGGGATTACAGATCATGATTCTGTTTTAGGTGTCGTTGAGGCAATAGAAACAGGAGAAAAAATAGGTATGGAAATCGTGCCAGGTATTGAACTAAGTACCTTACATAGTGGACAGGAAATACATATCTTAGGGTATTTCATTAATTATAAAGATAAAATTTTTTTAGACAAACTAAATGAATTACAAAAAAAAAGAAAAATAAGAAACGAAATGATGATAGCTAAGTTGAATGAATTAGGTATTGATATATCAATGAGCGATGTAGTTGCTAAAATCAGGAGGAGTGAAACTAACATAGGACGCCCACATATTGGTGAAGTATTAATTGATAAAGGGGTGGTAAAAACTATGAATCAAGCTTTTAAAATTTATCTCGGTAGACATGGCAAAGCTTATGTCAATGCAATAAGGATTACTCCGGAACAAGGAATTGATATTATTAAGGATGCAGGTGGAGTACCCGTTATAGCTCACCCAGGTATTTATGGTAACGATAAATTGGTTGTTAGTTTAGTAGAATATGGGTTAGAAGGTATTGAGGTGTATCATCCGGACCACAACAAGAATGACAAATGTAAATATCAAAAATTAGCTAATACTTATAAAGTATTAGCAACAGGTGGCTCTGATTTTCATGGGGTAAGAAAAGGAGAAACGTTTCATTCTCCTATTGGTTCCAATTCAGTTTCCTATGATGTTGTGCAAAAACTAAAAGAATTGTCTTTAAATTCCTAACTCTTCATAAATTTTATTTATATCTGTAATTGGCTGTTTGCAGGTAAAGTTCTCGCATATATAGGCTGTTACTTGATCATCTATCATTTGATAATCTATTGCAAAATCAGCAATATCCCTAAATTCTTCAGAACTTTCTGCAACTAATATTGATAAATTTGGTGAATATGACTCTTGAATAGTACTTATTAATTTTTGAAATTCTTGATTAGAATGTTTTCCTAAAATAACTACTTCTTTTTTAGATAAGTTTTTTTGAATTAAACTTTGAAGAATAGATGTGTGTCCGGCAGGGTAAGATTCGATTTTGTTTTTAAAAGTGAAGAACATATCGTCAACATTTTCTAACAAACTAAAGTCTCCTATTAGATTAGCAAGTCTTGTCATTACCAAAGAGGCTACACCGTTTCCTGAAGGAATAGCTCCATCATAGATTTGTTTTTCTCTAATAATTAAATCTTCCGCATCTTTTCCGTAGAAATAGAACCCGCCATTATCCTTATCCCAAAATAATGCAATCATGTTATCAGTAAGTTGTTTAGCTTTTTTTAAATAGACTAAATCATAAGTTGATTCATAAAGCTCTAGATAGGCCCATAATAAAAATGCATAATCATCTATGTAGCCATTATTTTTTACTTCTCCGTCGCGATATCTTACCATAACTCTATTATTAATAGTTAAGTTATTCTCAATAAATGTTAAAGAATTTTTTGCCAACTTTAAGCATTTATTTTTTTCAGTTATTCTGGATGTTTTAGCTAGTGCCACAATCATCAAGGAGTTCCATGAAGTTAATATTTTATCATCTACATGGGGAGGAATTCTTTCCTTTCTCCCTAGGAGTAGTTTTTGTCGTGCTTGCTCTAATTTAGTATTTAATTGCTCTATCGTTATATTATAGGATAAAGCTATTTTCTTTTTATCAGTATTAATCAGATTTGGTATATTTTTACCGTCAAAGTTACCGTTTTCAGTAATATCATATGTTTTACAATATAGCTCTCCTAAGTCATCTCCAAGTACATCGTATATTTCTTTACGACACCAAACATAATACTTTCCTTCAATGCCCTCGCTATCCGCATCTAATGCAGAGTAAAAACCTCCCTTTGAATCTGTCATTTCTGTTTCTATATATATTATAATTTGTTCACATAACTCTTTATATCGGGGTTCTTTTGTTAACTGATAAGTTTCCGCATAAGCTAATAGCAATAAGGCATTATCATAGAGCATTTTTTCAAAATGGGGAACAAGCCATTTTTCATCAACTGAGTATCTAGAAAAACCAAAGCCAATATGGTCATTAATACCTCCATTAGCCATTTTCTCTAAAGTTTTTTTAACCATAAATAAAGAGGAATAATTTTTATTAAAAAAGTAATATTTAAGTAAAAAAGTTAGAATATGGGGCGTGGGAAATTTTGGAGCATTGCCAAGACCACCGTAGATCTTGTCAAAAGAGTTTTCTATTTGTGAAAATGTTTCATACAATATATCATTTGATAATTTAGAATCCTTGTTTATATCATTTACATCAGTTAAATGTAAGAAAATTTGATCAGTTACAGTGGAGATTTTGTCCGAGTGTCTTGTATAAATATCAGCTAACTCATTTATCAGATCAACAAAACCTGGTCTACCATGACTACTTTTTTTTGGGTAATAGGTACCTGAATAAAATGGTTTTTGATCAGGGGTTAAAAAGACGCTTAACGGCCATCCTCCTTGTCCAGTTAGCATTTGACAAACCTTCATATAAATTGAATCAATATCCGGGCGTTCCTCACGGTCAACTTTAATACTGACAAACTTACTATTTAAGAGGTTAGCAACTTCCTCATCCTCAAATGATTCATGGGCCATTACGTGACACCAATGACAAGTGCTGTATCCTATAGAGAGGAATATTGGCTTATCTTCCTCCTTCGCCTTAGAGAAAGCTTCTTCGCCCCAGGGATACCAATTAACAGGGTTATATGCATGCTGCAATAGGTAGGGGGATTTTTCGTTAATTAAATTATTTGATTTATGTAAATTCATATTAGTACATTCCCTTCAGTAGCTCATCTTTGTTTTTTATTTTTAACATCTATATCCTCAATTATTCTTTTCTTAGGGAAAGCACAATACTATAACGTTTGATCTGTTTTTTTATGTTATAGTTATAATTAACACAAATAAAGTTTGAAGGAATATTTATATGTGAGAGTAAAAACTAAGACGAATAAATTAATTTACAAATTCTCTAAATGTAAATGAATATAAAATCAGGTATTATTTTTAAATGACGATATGATTGGGGAGTTATCATGAAAAGAAAAATATCAAGCAAAGAATTAAAAGAAGCTACATTAGAGCGATTAAGAGAAAGAGATGTAAATATAGAAGATATTGCTCAACTAGTATATGATCTGCAAGTTATTTATAATGATAAACTATCAATGGAGCTATGTATTGAAAGCGTAGATAAAGTTTTAACTAAACGAGAAATTCAACATGCGATATTAGTTGGAATAGAATTGGATGTATTAGCAGAGAAAAAATTAATAAGAGAACCTCTTTTATCAATTATTGAGTCAGATGAAGGGTTGTTTGGAGTCGATGAAATATTGGCAATAGGCTCAGTTTATGGATATGGAAGTATAGCATTAACAACTTTTGGCTATTTAGATAAATGCAAGGTAGGTATAATTAAAGAAATTGATAGAAAAAAAGACGGGAAGGTAAATACCTTCTTAGACGATATTGTTGCGGCTATTGCGGCAGCGTCTGCCGGAAGAATAGCGCATCATTGTAGAGATCTTGAAGATGAACTTATTGAAAAAAACGAAAATACAGAGCAAATAAATGATAAAATTAAAAGGATTATTTAGGTTAGAAAAAGAAGTTTAATATAAGAGAAAGTTAATTAATAAATAATTAAAAAGCACTTTCTAAACGGCTTGACAATTGAAGGATAAGTATGTAAAATAACAAATGTTACTGTATTTAGAGACTAAATTTTTATTAGAAGATATTATAGGAATAAAAAATAGATTGCTAAATATCCCTAGATGTTATATAATAATTCTGTTGTCAAAAATTATCTTCTTAATTATCGCGGGGTGGAGCAGTTGGTAGCTCGTCGGGCTCATAACCCGAAGGTCGCAGGTTCAAGTCCTGCCCCCGCAACCAATTTTTGTACAACGTCGAGTTACATCGAAGTTCAAAAATCAATGAGTACTCGTGAGTACAAACAAATAATTCTGAGAACTACGTCGAGTAATCAACTAAGTTCGAAGAAATCAGTCTACCCGAAGGGTGCAAGCAATTAGTAAAAATAGTGTAGCACTCGTAGAGTGCAAAAAAATTTTGTGCTATAATAAAAATTAGTTTTTATAAATTCATGAAAATGTAAACAGTTCAAGTTATGAAATTTCTTATTATGGAGCTGTGGTGTAGAGGCCTAACATGCCTGCCTGTCACGCAGGAGATCGCGGGTTCGAATCCCGTCAGCTCCGCCATTATATATTAATTATATGAGGGCCCATAGCTCAGCTGGTAGAGCGGTCGGCTCATAACCGATTGGTCGTAGGTTCAAGTCCTGCTGGGCCCACCATTGTAAATTTTAATAAATCTAATAGGTATTTTTGTTTAACCGTGCCGGAGTGGCGGAATCGGCAGACGCACAGGACTTAAAATCCTGCGGTAGGTGACTACCGTACCAGTTCAAGTCTGGTCTTCGGCACCATATTAAAATCATTTGCACTACGTTGAATAGCTTCTCAGAAAACATATCAATAGATGTGTTTTTTATTTTTTATATCTTTGCAACATCTATAAATATTCTTAATAATTCTGTGAAACTATCTAAAAGTCTTCCTGTTATCATTTAGTTGTAAGGTAATTAACTAAAAAAAAGGAGAAGATTATAATGAGAAATCAAAAATTATTTATTGGAGCGTTAGCTTTTGCTTTAGGAATTGGAATGGTAGCAACCCCTGCAGTTGTTAATGCAGTAGATACTTATCCGCAAGCTGCTCAAGCTGCTCAGGCTCAAAGTGCTAACGGAAATGGATTTGGAAAGTACTTTGCGGGATCTAGTCATAGCACTGTAGCTGCTACATTAGGACTAACTGATGATGAATTGTATGCATTAAGAGTTGAGGGAAAATCAATCGCTCAGATAGCTAATGAAAAAGGAATTGCAACTGAAAGTCTAACAAGTACATTAGTAGTAGCGAAGATAGCTCAAATCGAACAGTTGTATACTGATGGAACAATTACATTAGCTCAAAAAGATTTAATGATAAGTCAAACTGAAGACAGAACAGCTGATATGATTAACAGAACGCAAATAGGTAATCAAGGAGCAAATAAAGGGTATGGTAAGTCACAGCGTCTAGCACAAAACCCTGATTTCCAAGCAGGACAAGGTAATGTTAACGGCGGAGGATTTGGAACTGGTGTTAATAATCAATAACTAAATTGATTACTCGAGAAAAGGACTGTCATTAGACAGTCCTTTTTTATTAGAGATATTTGGGGATTGACATTTAACAGTGTTATTTGCTACTATATTTTGTATATCACAATATGACTCGGTAGCTCAGTAGGGAGAGCATCATCTTGACAGGGTGGGGGTCGCTGGTTCGAGCCCAGTCCGGGTCACCATATTAAGGAAACAAAAACCTTTGATAGCAAAGGTTTTTTTGTATATAAAATTTACTATAAGATATCGCTTAAATTCATAATTATTATAAAGACTGTCTGCATTTATATCTCCATAAGTGGAATAATAACCCTTAGTTAATAAGTGTTATTAAACTTATATATAAAGGAGAATTTAGATGCAGAAGAAAGAGACTATGGATGGGAATCAGGCTGCAGCATATGCTGCATACGCATTTACTGAGGTGGCTGCTATATTTCCAATCACACCATCAACGCCTATAGCAGAGAGTGTTGAGGAGTGGTCTTCAAGAGGCAAGAAGAATATTTTTGGTCAGCAAGTAAAGGTAATTGAGATGCAATCTGAGGCAGGTGCGGCGGCAACAATGAGGGGTGCACTTCAATCAGGAGCATTAGCATCCACATACACGGCTTCGCAAGGATTACTAATGATGATCCCAAATTTATATAAAATGGCCGGAGAACTTCTACCTGGTGTGTTACATGTGACTTCAAGATCGATTGCCACGCATGCACTTTCAATATATGGAGACCATCAAGATGTAATGGCATGTCGTCAGACAGGGGTGGCGATGTTAGCTTCATCTAATGTTCAGGAGGTTATGGATTTAGGGTTTATAGCACATCTTTCGGCTATTAAATCAAAACTTCCGTTTTTGCATTTTTTTGATGGGTTTAGAACTTCTCACGAATATCAGAAGATTAGTGTTACTGATTATGAAGACATAGAGAAGATTGTTGATATGAAAGCAATTGAAGAGTTTAGAAATAGAGCATTAAGCCCAGAACATCCGGTTGCAAGAGGCACAACTCAAAATCCAGATATATTTTACCAACAAAGAGAAAGTACTAATCAATTTTATGACGTTGCACCAAGTATTGTTCAAGATTGTATGAATAATTTTGGTGAATTAACTGGTAGGAGATATAAACTTTTTGAATATTACGGAGCTAATGAGGCGGAGCTTCTAATCATTGCGATTGGATCTGTATGCGATACAATTTTTGAAACTGTTGACTATCTTAATTTAGATGGTAATAAAGTAGGGGCGGTTAATGTTCATCTTTACCGACCATTTTCCAAGGAGCACTTATTAGAAGTAATTCCTAAGACTGTCAAAAGGATTGCTGTGTTAGATCGGACAAAAGAGCCAGGGGCACCAGCGGAACCTCTTTATTTAGATATTGTTAATATTTTTAAAAATCACAGAAATGCTCCTTTGGTTGTTGGTGGCAGGTACGGAATTTCTTCTAAGGATACAAGACCATCTCAGATTTTAGCAGTGTTTAATAATTTAAAGATGGATACTCCAAAAGATCATTTTACTATTGGAATAGTTGATGATGTCACTTATAGGTCATTGCCTTTAGAAGAGAACATTGATACTACCCCAAAAGGAACTATCAGCTGTAAAATATGGGGACTTGGTTCTGATGGAACAATTGGTGCGAACAAAACCGCGATTAAAATTATTGGAGACAACACTGATTTATATGTGCAGGGATATTATTCTTATGACAGCAAAAAGTCAGGGGGTACAACCGTATCACACCTTAGATTCGGGAAAAGCCAATTAAGATCACCTTACCTTGTTTATGATGCAGATTATATAGCTTGCCATAATAAAGCGTTTTTATATCAGTACGACCTAATTAAAGGGCTGAAAAAAGGTGGAATATTCCTGCTAAACACTTCATGGAAAACCGAAGAACTTGATGAACGAATACCTGCTTTTATACGAAAATATATTGCAGAAAATGAGATTGAGTTTTATGTTATTGATGCTATGTTAATTGCTTCGGAAATAGGTCTTGGAAATAGGATTAATATGATTATGCAATCTGTATTTTTTAAACTAGCTAATGTAATTCCTGTTGATGATGCGTTAGTTTACCTAAAGGACTCAATTGATAAAATGTATGGAAAAAAGGGGCAGGATATTGTTCTTAAGAATAAAGCTGCTATTGATCGAGGAATTGAAGGATTAGTAAAAATAGATGTGCCTAAAGAGTGGGCAATAGTTGAAGATAAAGAAGAGGTTATTAAAAAAGAGTCTGACTTTGTAAAGAATATTCAACGCCCAATGCTGAGATTCGAAGGGGACGACTTACCTGTAAGTACTTTTATTGGGATGGAAGATGGGACATTTCCACTTGGTACAACAGCTTATGAAAAAAGAGGGATAGCCCCAATGATCCCTGAATGGCAGATTGATAATTGCATACAATGCAATATATGTTCATACGTTTGCCCCCATGCGACTATTAGACCTTTTCTATTAAACGAGAAAGAAATAAAAGATAAACCTGCTACTTTTAAAACGAAGGATGCTACTGGTAAAGGGTTGTCTCATCTTCAATATCGTATTCAGGTTGATCCACTTGATTGTACGGGTTGTGGTAATTGCGCGGATGTTTGTCCAGCAAAGGGAAAAGCATTAATCATGAAACCTGCAGAACAGGAAATTAAAAGGGAATCAGAAAACTGGGAATACGCATTAGGATTAACAGCTAAAGATGGTTTAATAGATCCAAGAACTTTAAAGGGAAGTCAGTTTGTAAAACCTTATCTCGAATTTAATGGGGCTTGCCCAGGCTGTGGGGAAACACCCTACATAAAGTTATTGACACAACTTTTTGGGGATAGAATGATGATATCCAACGCAACAGGTTGTTCATCAATCTGGGGTGCCTATGCCCCTTCTATAGCATATACGACTAATGATGAAGGTAAAGGGCCAGCGTGGATTAATCCTTTGTTTGAAGATGCTGCAGAGTTTGGTTATGGTATGTGTGTAGGCGTAAAGCAGAGTAGAGATAGATTAACTAAGTTGATGGAACAGGCTATAAATACAGAAATAGATGCAAAAGTTAAGGAAAGCTTTAGAGACTGGATTGATAACAAAAATGACGCAGCTGCCTCAAAGAGAACAGCAAAGAAAATTTTAAAAGTACTTCAAAGCACTGATTATAAAGGCAACGGAATAATCAAAGAAATTTTGAAAGGTAAAGATTATTTGATTAAAAGGTCTGTTTGGGCAATAGGAGGGGATGGATGGTCGTACGATATCGATTTTGGTGGAGTAGATCATGTGCTTTCTACGGGTGATGATATTAACATATTTGTAATGGATACTGAGATATATTCAAATACGGGTGGGCAATCCTCAAAAGCAACCCCTGCAGGCAGTGTAGCAAAACTAGCTACGGCAGGGAAAAGGATGCGAAAGAAGGATCTAGGACTTATTGCTATGACATATGGCTACGTTTATGTAGCACAAATTGCTATGGGTGCTGATATGAATCAGACGATTAAGGCAATTAACGAGGCTGAAAGTTATAATGGTCCATCGTTAATTATTGCATATTCTCCTTGTATTAGTCATGGGATAAAAACTGGAATGGGTACGACTATAATGGAAGAAAAAAAAGCGGTAGAGGCTGGATACTGGCATCTTTATCGATATAATCCTACTCTAAAAAAAGAAGGTAAAAATCCTTTTATTCTTGATTCTAAAGACCCTAAAAATAGTTACAAAGATTTTATTCAAGGAGAGGTTCGGTATTCTCAACTTAAAAACGTATTTCCTGATATTGCTGGGGAAATATATGAATTAAGTGAAGAGCATGCGACTGAAAGATTTAAAAGGTATAAGCATTTAGCTGAGAATGAACTATTCTAACCAAAAGTTGAGGAAGACCTTTTTGGGCCTTCCTTATTTTAAAAATAAAACTTTTTTACTTTTTGTTATTTTTTGTTTGAATCGACGTAATCTTTTGCATTTAATACTTGTATTTCATCGGGTATATGTACATTGGATATTTGTTTATTTTTTTCTGTACTTGCCCATGCTGCAGTCTCATTATTTTCAATCGGAGTTTTTAAGTTTTTTCCCTTGTAGTTGTTTCTTGTCATATTATCATTCCTTTTTTGATTTATTACTTATTTTGCATATAATTATCAATCTATATTCAAAATTTTAAGGTTTGATAATGAATAAGGTAAGAATTACTAAAATAATCTTTGTATCAGTGTTATTGGGTTGATTGTTTTCTTTTTATATATAAGAAAATTGCAAATAATATTATTAAATAAATTATGTATCCTATAATAAGTGGACTTCCTTCATCTAATGTTAAAGATAGACTGAAAATTGAAAATAACCATACCATAGAAATGTTGCCGTAGACTGAGGACCAAAGATAGGACCTAAAATTAATTGGAGATAATGCAGCCATTAACGATATCATGTTACTTGGCATGAGAGGAACCGTCCTTAATAAAATAATTGTCCACATTCCATATTGCTTAAAGTATTTTTCCCACTTTTGGTATTTCGATTGTTTTTTCTCCCACAATTTTTCAGACCAATCACGAAATAAATACCTGCCGAGTAAGAAACAGAGAATTGATCCAAGGAAGCTAGCTATTAAACTGTATAAAATACCTTCCCAAAGACCAAATACTAAAATATGAAAGGTAATCATAGTTATTATAGGGAAAAAAGTTATAATTCCTTGTAAAATTGATAAAGGGATTGTGACTAGTAATAATAAGTAGCCATATTCTTTATTAATATCAATAAATAAGAATATTTTATCTGTAAGTATTTGTTCTACTCCTGAAAATTTATATAAAATAAACAATAATATGATAAATATTGATATGTATATCCATTTCCTTTTCATTGAAATCTCCAATTCTTATTATCAATTTAATATTGTTAATTTGTATCTAGTAAATATGTTAGAATTACATAAAGTAGATCTAAAGCATGAGGAGTGATATTTTGCGTTATATTATATTTGGTCTTATAGCGGTTATTATTATATATTTCCTGTTAGAAATATTAAAGCCTAAAAACATAAAAACATCAAGTAGGAATGATATAAATAACTCTATTAAATCGTTTGATAAAATAAGTTACCTAGGGGAAAACCCCAACACAGATTTGACTGATATAAAAGAAGGAACATTACACATTTATAAAGAGATAATTGTTTTTGATGATGGTAAATCAGAATTATTCACACTACCAATTAGAAATATTAGTAAATGTTCATTGGAAAAAAAACAGGAGAAGGGTAAAACTTTTGTGAGAATTAAACTTAATGATTCGCAAAGTTTTATACTAAAATCATATTTTAATATTGATTACTCTTCTTTAATTGTAGAAGAAATAAATATTAGAATGAAATATATAAACTAGTGTCTTGTTTTCAAAAAAAACGTATAAGATAGGAACTTTTAAGTAAGTGCCAATCTTATACGTTTTTTTTTTGCTATTTAGAGACAAGGCACATAAATCTTTATTTGTGTTAATAAGATATTAAATATATTAAATAAAAAAGTAATTCGCACTTTAAATTTAATAAAAGGGTTTATTTACCTTAATGTAGAATAATTTGTATATAATTAAGAATGGAGGTAGACATTAAAAATAATAAAATTAAGGAGGAATATCAAATGAATGAAAATACTACCCAGAAATCTCGATTAACTATGGCTATTGTTTCTTTCTTTGCAGGACTCGCTTTAGTAATAGTTGTTCCATTAATATGCATGCCGGCAATGGAAACTGTTATAAAGGGTGTAGAAACAAGGTATATGATACTAAAAGAGCCGAATATTTTATCCGCTAAGGGGCTTTTTATATTTTTTTATTCATTGTTAACTGGTTTAAGTATATCGGCTGGTGGGTTATTAATGTTACTTTCAATACCCTTATATAAAGGTATTAAATGGTCGAGACCAATAACCATGTGTGTAGCTGCGATACCTTCTATAACAGGTGCTTATATGTTCGGACCAGTTTTACTTTTTGGAAAAGAATATCTATATACTGTCGGTGTGGTAATTGTATTGGGATTAATACCGTATTTTTTCACATTATTACTTGATAAATCATCCGGAATTAGTAAATTGATTAATTTACTGTTATTTTTAATTATTGGTGTAGAAATAGCTTATTCAATGGTTAATGGAATTTCTTCAACAAGGATGTATACAGGGTGGGGAGAACGTGCAAGAAATCTTGAATATTTCTTTTATGCATTTGGTGTACCTGTGATTTGGACTGGTTGTTTATTAGGATTAGTTGGTATACCATTTTACTCCTCAAGAAATATTTATGGATGGTGGTTAGCTACTGGCGGTTCCTTATTAATGTTAATAGGAACTATCCTGTTCCTTATTGCTGAACAAAATGGTTGGTTTGTTACAGGTTTAATATTATGTTTAGCAAGTTTGACTTTATTACTTATTCCAGCAATAGGTCTGCGGCCAATTAGTAAAGCTGAAAAGATAGATATAGCTTTTCATTTAGATACATCTATATAAAAAATAAGCCCACCTTTTTGGTGGGCTTATTAGATTGTTAGTTTTTTAGAAGCTATAATTTCCGTCTGCGTCGATAGTTATACTATGATCAAGATAGAACGTATTAGGATATCCTAAATCGGCTATCTTATCAACTACACCGGAGGCTCTAGCTCCACTAGCACAGTGAATTAGTATTGTAGTATTTTTATCTGTTGGCAATTGATCTTTTATAGCATTTGGATCGGCGTGTATTTCACTATCTGGTATGTGAATTGAGCCGTCTATACCACCATGTGATCTTTCGTCGTCAGTTCGAACATCCAAAACCACTACATTTGCAAGATTATTTAACTTGTCAACGAATTGATCTGTAGTTAATCCTCTACTTACTTTGCCAGCTGATACGTCAAAGTTGGTTTTTATGCCTTCCATTCCAAAGGTTGGTAGGTTAATTGAGTTCCAGCTAGGCATACCTCCAGCAAAAACTTTTACATTTGTATAGCCATCATTTATTAGATCTTGTGCAAGTGTGTGACTTTTGCTACAGTCAAATCCATTACAGTAAGTTATAATTAATGTATTTTTATCTTTCGGCATATATGCTGAATATCGTGCTAAATATTGTGTGTTATCTACTGTAATTGCGTTAGGTATATGCGATTTAAAATACATTGAATAAGGTCTTGAATCAAGTATATAGTATGGAACTAAATCTGTTCTCGACATGTATGTTTCCATAATCAGATCATTAACATAATCTTCTGTAACAACTAAATAGTTACCTTCAGCTTTCCATGCTGGTTCGCCTTCTTGGTAAACTTTTACATTAGTGTAACCTAATTCTATAGCTTTTTTAGCAGAATTCGCACTTAATTCACAACTTAATCCGCCACAGTAGAAAATAATTAGTGTATCTTTATTCTCAGGTAATCTAGAGGAGTATTTATTAAACTCCGAATCAGGTATATTTATTGCCCCATTAATGTGACCTTTTTCGTAGGTATTATAAGGTCTTGCATCTACTAAAACAAAATTCCACTCTGACATATAGTCGCTATAACTTTTACGTGTAGAACTTGTTGCACTAACACCATCCATTAATATTGTAAGTTGATGAGTATCAATGTATTCTAAATTAGGATCAAGTTCAACTGGTAATGTAGAGGATTGTTCATCTTCAATTACATATAATGATAAATCTGGTTCTGCATCAAAATTTGGTGAAACTGATTTTATAGTCTCATTACTACAACCAGTTGAGATTAGTACTAAAGAGATAATAAGAACTAGGAAAATCCTTTTTAAATTCAAAATTTTCACTCCTTTTTTCACAAGTATATAAACCGTCTACTCTTTATTACTTACTAAATATAACAATTCATTTTGTGTAGTGTTTATTATTAAGTCGGTAATATCTAGATATAAAGAACTAAACTCAGTTTTGGATAATTCTTTTTTAAAATCTTCAAGCCAATCAAAATGATCACTAATAAATTGTTTAACTTCTGTTGATGTTCTATTTTTTATTAAAAAAGCTAAAAATTCTAATAGTAACGTTATATGGTCAGGGATGTTAGCATATTCATTTGGTAACTCTAATTTATATTGTTCAAAAAGATATCTTATGTGCAGAGCCGGATCTCCGAAAATGCTTCCTTTAGTATTATACATTTCATTACTAGGGTCAGATGTCCAAACCTTATAAATTGATTCAACTGGAGTACAAGATTTTGCACCTACTAAGAAAGAAAGTGTATAACTGTTAACGTAGCTTGAATAATTTGGAAATTGGTCTATAAAAGAAATAGTATCGGGATAATTATAATCAGCAATAGAATATAATGTCTTCAATCTTTCATCAATAGTACCATTAGAAATTTCCAAATAAAAATCTTCTGTAGGATTTTTAAAAAATTCAGCTAATATTAAGTAAATTTCTTCTTTGGCTTCGATTTTATTTTCTGTAATCTTCTGCACATAAATCTCTCCTAACTCTTTTATAGCTAGTTGTTAATAGAACAATATTAATTTAATTTTAATAGTTTTAATATTTTTTCATGAGTTATTTTATCCGCTGGTGCTTCACCTTCCATATCTAAATGGAATAACTTTTCTCCTATTAGATAGATGAGAATACTTCCTCCTAAGGCACCAATGAAAACAGCCCACTCGGAGATAGATACAGAAGCTTTAACATAACCTGTTGTTAATACATAAGGATCAATGTAACCTGTTTTTGATCCAAATATAAATTCATGAGGAACAATTTGCCCAGCTAGAACAATATCTACCCTTGCAAATATGTTACCGATAATCGTTAATATACCAGCAATAAATACCCATTTAGGCTGAAATTTACCCCAGAACAATAGTACAAAAGGCAATCCCAACATAACAATAACTTCAAAGAACCAAAAATTAAAGCTTAAAGGACCCCATAATAGTGACATAATTGATTCATATTGTCCTAACGCTTGTCCGTATAAATTAGTATATACGTTCCAGCCTGCAAAAAAGACTGTTATGACAAGAAATAATGCCATAAGTTTTCCTAACGTAGTAACAATATGTTCATTATTATAGGTGAATTTATCTTTTGAAGTATTTAATTTATCAATAATATAAAACATAACTGATAAAACACCAAGACCTAGTAAAATTGCCAAGAATATTAAGTAAATTGGAATGTAAGGTCCATTCCAAAATGGTCTGCTTACAATAGTCCCGAATACAGAACCAAGGTTACTATGAGCAGCAACGTCGACAATAATAACTGCTGTACCAATTATGAGTGAGTACTTACAATTCTTTTTAATAACTATAAAGTAAAATTCTACAATTAATAAAAGTAGAAGTAATCCATATATTGCTCCCATCCAAAAAATACCTGAAGAAATATTAGGTGATAACAATAGATAAAACATATTAAGCGGTTTACCTAAATCAAATGCCATTATGAAAAAACCCATTAGAAGTAACGCTATACCTGCTAGGAGTGAACGCTTACCTATAACTTCATATCTATGAATATTAAATACGTGTCCTAATGATGAAACAAGTGAAAGTCCAGCACTAGCACCAACAAAAAAGATATAAAAGGCTATTAAACCTCCCCACGGAACTTTATCACTTGTACCCATAGCGTGTTCACCATGTATTAAGATGTTTATACCACCAGCTAATCCTATTGCAAACATAATAGATGCTATAATTAACCAGAATTTTCGATTATATAACAAAGTTTTCACCTCTCTCACTTCTTCACGTAAAAGATACGTGGTCTAGTTCCCATTTCAGGAAGGATTTGATATGTTTCATGTTTTGCTAACAGCTGATTAAGTCTACTATTTGGATCTTCTAAGTCTCCAAACACCCTTACTTCGTTCATGCATGTTGCTGAGCATGGAGGTTGAAGTCCTTGTTCTAAATATTCTGGACACCATGTGCATTTAACTGGTACTCTATCTTCATTTAGTTTACGAGCATCATATGGACAAGCTGTCATGCAGTATTTACAACCTATACATTTATCATAGTCTATAGCAACTATACCATCTTCTCTTTTATACGAAGCTTGGGTTGGGCAAACGCTAATACAAGGAGCATTATCACAATGCATACATTGTACAGGAAGTATTTCAATTCCTACATTTGGATAAGTTCCTCTTTCCAAAGATTCTAAACGATTAAAAGTCATTTCAGGAGGTAAACCGTTTTTTGCTTGACAAGCAACAACACAAGAGTTACAACCAGTACATTTTGAAGCATCTATTAATAATCCATATCTAGCCAAGTTAGATTACCTCCTTTTCAATACTAACAATAATTTCTTCAGACATTGTTGTTCCTGAGTATTCCTCTACCATAACGGGTAGGAAATCATTAAAGTTAATGCCGACGCCATAAGCTATTTTATTATTTGGTGAAAATCCTCCATATGTTGAAGGAATCCATACACAGTCAGGATGCAAAAGTTCAGTAACATGGACTTTTGTCTTTTTAGAAGCTATATCAGATTTCACAATCACAGTGTCACCGTTTTTAATATTTAGCTTATCAGCCCTAGCTTTATTCATCCACATATAAGTTCCGTAGTAGCGATTAGATACAGCCATTAGATACTCATTATTGTTTGTCATTGCATGTGAATGCCATGGCTGTTTTCCATGAATTAGACGAAACTGATCTTTTTTCTTTGGATCAGGAGATACCAAAGGTGGAATCCAAGTTGGAACACCTATTTTTCCATTTAGTTTAAACAATTCTGCTGAGAATTGAACTTTACCTGTTTTTGTAGGTAGGCTGGGTTTTCCGTTTTTTGTAGGAAAACCAGGTGTTACATTTGCAGGTAATTCAATTGTTCCAGCTTCCTTTAGATGATCATAAGAAATATTAAGTGGTTTAATAGCCGCTTTTATATGGTCCTCTATTGTATATGGATACAAATCTGAATATCCCATCGCTTTTGCTATACCGTCTAAGATCTCAATAATATTTTTTGTATCGTATAAAGGTTTTACTACAGGCTGTCTTAATGACACCTGAGGGTGGTCATGAGCTAGATGACCTGATACAGTAAAAGGTCCTTCATATCTTTCTAAATAAAAGTGTTCTGGCAAAATATAATGAGCTGCATAATAAGATGTTTCATTCCAGTCAATATTTATAGAAACTACTAGTTCGGCGTCTTTTAATTTAACTTGTTGGTTAGGATCAGGAGATGTTCTTAAAGGATTATAGTTGCAAACAAATGCAGCTTTTACTTTACCCTCTTCCACAAGACTTGAAACTATATGAGCAATTCCTCTTCCTGGTTCAACAGTTTTAAATTCTCCGTCAACTCCAGCACCATCAACACGGTCACCTTTTTCTGGTCCAATTATTTCTGGTAGGTCTAAGTGACCAAAAGTTAATTTAGCACTTGGCATTAAACCACCTCTTTGATAAAGGTTTCCTACCAATGCATTAAGAATAATTGCCATCTGAGCCGTCTGTGTACCATTTTTGAAGTGAGCATGCAGACCATGCCATCCAGGTTCAATAAATGACTGTGGAGCATATTTTGCGAAATCCCTTGCTATTTCTCTTATTTTATCAGCAGATATACCAGTTATTTCTTCTGCCCATTCAGGTGTGCAATTTTTATTATACATCCAAAACTCATCAAAACCCTCTACATACTTATCAACGAATGATTTGTTATACAGTTTTTCTGTAATTAGAACATAAGCCATAGCTAATCTAAATGCTAAATCTGTTCCTGGACGAATTGGTACCCATTCATCAGCAATTCTCGAAAATTCAGTAAATCTAGGGTCAATAGAAATTATTTTAGTACCATTTTCCTTTGCTTTTGTAATTCTATTCATACCATTAGCTATGATACCGCCAGCAAAGTTTCTGCCTTCGAATATAATGTATTTCGCGTTTTGATGATCACCATTTAGAGTTCCACCTACCATTTGTTGCCATGCATTAGTTTTAGCATTAAAACAACTAGAGTATTGAGTGAAAAAATTTGGTGAACCAATAGTGTCAAATAGTCGATCTACAAATTCTTTTCTATGCGTTCCATGTTCCATCCATACAACTGAATTTCCAGAATATTTATTAACAATCCCTTTTAATTTTTCACCGATTTCTTGAAATGCTTGCTCCCATGAAATAGGTTCAAACTGATTGCCGCTAATTCTTTTCATTGGACTTTTTATTCTATCTGGTGAATACAAGTACTTCGCCATTCCATGACCTCTAGCACATATACGCCCTTGTGCTTTTAGGTGAATTGGATGACCTTCAACCTTCCAAAGTCGATCGTTTTTTACGTGAGCAATAATTCCACAATAACTTGTACATCCTTGACAAAATGTAGGGATTTTTTGTATTGTTTCTTCTTCTGCGGCTTTTTTATAATCGTTAAGGCTAAAATAAAATGGTATTGAACTCAATACGACTGCAGCAGCTGAACCCTTTAAAAAAGTTCGACGGTTAATTGTTTTCATATAATTTCTCCTTTCAACGTATTAACTACAACCAGCAGATCCAGCAGATCCACCTTCAAGGTTATATTTTAATTCTACTGTCGGTAGATTATTTATTTTTTCAGAAGATATTGGTGCAGTACCAATTAATTCTTCATTAGACGACCATACCCTTATTCCATAAAAGAGTGCATAAGAGTCGTAGCCCAATTGATTTAATACTCTTGCAACCTGGCTAGCATCTGTTCCGTCATATCCAACTAAGACGATAGGCTCGTTACTAGGTAATTTTGCAAGATTATCTGCTTCAGCAATGTTCTCATAAGGAACGTTTATGGCGCCTTCAATATGTCCTTTGGTGTAATCGTCTTGTTTTCTTATATCAACTATAAAATAATTTCCATTTGTATCAATATCAGCTTTTAAATCTTTTGCATTAACAACTGCACCTTTTAAAGATTCTAGATATTTATCCGACTTTGCAACTATTAAAGAATAAATGTCAGCTACTTCCTCTACTTCAAAGGAAGGGGATTCGTATGCTGCTACTTCTGAAGATGTTGTTACTAATGGATAGTTATATTCATCTGTAGGCAAAGTACTTTCTTTTGCAGTCCATCCACTCATCCCATTTATCATAGCTACGGCATTGTATCCTAGCATATTCCAAAGAGCTACCGTCTGTCCTGCCTTATGTCCCGTATAACATACAACTATGATTGTTTTATCTTTTGGAAGGTCACCAATCAAGTTAGGGTTAGTAGTAAACTCATAAGGAATGTTAACTGAACTTTTTATAGCACCTTTAGCATAATCAGCTGCGGATCTTACATCTACAACAAAATAATCTAAATTTTCTTCCATAATAACTCTTTGGTAAACATCATCAGCAGAAATCCCTATTGATGAAGAGTTTTTCAAGAATTGATCTGATTCCTTTTGCAATAGAGAAGATTGGTTATTAATTATCTTAATTTTTGTATCAAGTTGATTATTATCAAGAAATGGTTCAACAGTTGATGTATTACCGCAACCAGAGCTTATGATAATAAAAATAAAAATTAAGAGAGTCAATAACGGTTTTTTCATAATCTTCATTACAATCACCTCTCAAAATAAATTTAGCCAAAATAATTAACTTTTTTTTGTTTAATTTTCTTTTCACATAGTGAACATAAATTTTCATTATTATTTGTCCTAAAAATTTCGCCGCAGTCTTTACATTTAACTAAATTAAAAGTAGTTAAAGTTTGCTCTTTTGCATCTAAGTAATCATAAATTGAAATAGAATCAAATGTGATAGCGCTTTCAGGACAAATATTGCATTTCATACAAGAAATACAACTATGAGAATTGAAAACTAAAGAACTTGAACCAGTAGAATCTTTCCAAGATACTGCACCAGTAGGACAAACTTTTTCGCATATATTACAGCCATTACAAGAGTCTGATATCCTAATAGTAGTAAATTGTTTTTTTATTAGCTTTGCATCTAAAAGTTTTATCTCTCTTTTTTTAAAGTATCTATTAAGTAATCTTCTTTTAAATAAATTTTTTTCTCTAAATAAAGATTTATTAGTTTTGTTTTTTTCTAAATCCACCTCCTCAGTAAATTTAAAATTTCTAAATCTTGTTAAAGATATTTTTTGAAATAGCTCTCTTCTAGTTAATCCGTTTATGACTTCGCTATTTCTCTCATCCAATTTAGTACTATATACTTGAATTGTCAGTGGAACTAACAATTCATTTAATTGGTTTTGTAAATTTAGAATATGATCTTTTACAGTATCAAGATCGGACCTAAGGCAAGAAGGACAATCACCAAGGTAAAAATCAACAGTATCTCTGTAAGTGCTTAAATGCATAAGCATATATATGTCAATATTAAGATAACAGGGTACTTTAATTCCTTTTAAGTGGTTACTTGCGTTATCACATGTTATATTAGAATTTGGATAATCAGTTATTTGTTTATGAATATCGGAATAAGGCTTTTGAATATTATCAAATGCTAGAACTTCACAACTACTAATACAAAGTCCACAATTTGTACATTTAGAATGATTTATAGTAGGCAATCTATCTACTAATTTGATTGCTTTAGTAGGACATGATTCAACACAAGCCTGACAAACTACATCTTTATTTAAGTAATTTTTACAGGCGTTTGTGTTTAATTGAATATTTTCTAAGCTAAACATAGAGAATAAGCCATTATCCAATTTAATCAGACCTTTTTAATTATTTTATTTAATATTCATTATATATTATTTTTTATAAAAAATGAACAAATTATGAAAAATATATGTATGAAATGTGAAGTAAGTACAAAATTTATTTATTCATATACATTATTTTGGTTGATATATACATTTTTTGAAAATAAATTACATTATATTAAGCGTAATATTTATTTAAATATTGAAGTAAAAAATGAGGCGGATTGTGAGAAATTTAATATATTGTGATTAATCTAAATTTATAATATTGGTTAAATAAAATTAACATATAAACACTATGGGCATAGAGTAAAATATTATAGTAATATAAATTAAGTTTATAATTTTTTAAATTATTGTAATTTATAGGGGAGGCGTAAAGATGGAAATAACTGGAATAATTTTAGCAGGTGGGAAAAGCTCTAGAATGGGGAAAGATAAATCAATATTGGCTATTGATAATAATCAAACATTAATAAGTAATACTGTTAGCATATTAAATGAGATTTTTGATGAAGTAATAATTATTAGTAACAGTAAAAATAAATATGGTTTTAAAAATGTTCAAGAAACTTCAGATATATTTCTTGAAAGTGGCCCGCTAGGTGGAATTCATGCAGGTTTATCAGTTTCAAAAAATAATTCGATTTTTGTTGTTGCTTGTGACATGCCATTTTTAGATAAAAGTTTAATTGAATTTTTATTAGAACAAAATTATGGATTTGATATTACTGTTCCATTAATAAGGGGGAGATTAGAACCTCTTCATGCCGTTTATTCAAAAAAATGTTTACCATATATTGAAGATTATCTAAAGCGGGGTATTTATAAAATTATTGATTTTTATCCGCTAGTGCGAGTGAATTATGTAAATGAAGAGTCGATTAAGCATATTAGTAATTTGGAAAAAGTATTTTATAACGTTAATACTCCATATGATTATAATAATATTAAAAGCTCAACTGAGTGAGATATATGAATAATTAATCTAAATAAAAAATCTGATTTCGACTTAGTGCCGAGATCAGATTAAATAATATATAGATGTTAGGTTGACATTGCTAATTCGGTTTCTGTAACCAATTGGTTCATAAGTTGCTTTACTGAGACTATTTCATTAATTCTATGCGCATTACTACCAGTAAAAATCAACCCGTTATCTACATTACCATTCACTGCTTCAATAAGTGCCTTAGATATACAATAAGGAGTAGTTTTAGGATTACAAGTGATGAGGCAATCGTAACATCTTTTTACAGGTATTTTACCTTCTTCAACTTTCTTGATAAATTTATTAGTAATTGCTCTACCAGGCATTCCTACAGGACTTGAAACGAATTGAATGTCTTCTTTTTTTGAATTTATGATAGCGTTTTTGAAGTTAATATCAGCATCACATTCATCAGTTGCAATAAATCTAGTAGCAATTTGAACACCTGCTGCCCCCATTTTTAGGTAGTTAGCAATATCTTTTCCATCAAAAATTCCACCTGCTGCAATAACAGGTATCTTCTTTTTATATTTATCCTCAAATTCTTTGATAGACTCAATAACATCTTTTACAATTTGACCTAATTCAATTCTTGGATTAGCAACTAATTGTTCGAGTGAAAATCCTAAATGTCCACCTGCATCGGGTCCTTCAACGATTATCATATCTGGTAAATAATTAAATTTTCTATCCCATAGTTTTGTTATTAAATGCGCTGCTTTTCCTGAGGATACAATTGGCGCAATTTTTGTCTTAGATCCTTTTACTAATTCCGGTAAATCTTTAGGTAATCCAGCACCAGAAATAATAACATTAATTTTCTCCTCGACAGCAGTTAAAACCATTTCTTTATAGTGATTCATTGCAACCATAATATTAACCCCAAGAATTCCATTAGGACTTAACTCTC
>JBFXJF010000019.1:0-43922 GCA_050175155.1 Vulcanibacillus sp. | reverse complement strand
TATGCGACGGGATCAAAGTCCCAACAATACATACGTTTTATACCTAGTTTGATAAGGATATTATATAGCAAAAAACTTATACCTTAATTAAACTGGTATAAGCTAATAATACGAACAATGCATCACCTCATCGGCGTAACTAAGAAGTAATTTCATAAGAAGAACGCCTCGATCACTAGAAGCTATAATACATAGAGGTTTGATAGATTAATCAGCGACACACCCTTTCGTTAACCATGTCAAAAAAGCCCTAGCATTAGAAAGCTCTTTTCTTAGGAGTTGTCTTTTTATGTAAGTTCAGGTGTGTTAGGAATATATATATGTTATATGTAATTTGTTTAAAATATGGAGGGAGAGAACAGTATGCAGAACCAAAATCCGGGGTGTTTAGGATATATCCTTCAAATTCTAGGAATTTTACCGAAAAATAGGGTTGAAAATAATAAACTTCCCTATTTAGTTAGAGATGATTTTCTATCCTTATCCGAACTATCTTTCTATAAGATATTAGGACAGGTAACAGGTGAAAAGGTAGTTATTTGTCCGAAGGTTTCATTAAAGGATATCTTCTTTGTAACGGAGTCGGATAGAAGTTTGAATAGTATATATCTTAATAAAATAAGCAGAAAACACGTAGATTTTTTATTATGTAGACCTCATACAATGAAGCTAATATGCGGTATTGAGTTAGATGATATAAGTCATAACAGAAAAGATAGAATAGATAGAGATAGATTTGTAGAAGAAATTTTTCAAACTGCAGGACTAGAATTAATCAGATTTAAAAATAAAAGGGCCTATACAATAAATGAGTTAGAAAAAGTTTTATTAAAAGTATTATATTTTAATGAAAACAAGGAAGTAACAAATACACTAGATAACTCTATTATTATTAATAGTGAAGCATCTATAAATAAAAGTTTTGTAAAACCTATATGTCCTAGATGTGGAACTCCAATGATATTGAGAGAGGCTAAAAAAGGAGATAATAAGGGAAATAAATTTTATGGTTGTATTAACTATCCAAAATGTAGGGAAATAATAGAGATTTAATATAAAATTTTAAAAGAACCGCAATATACCCACTCAGCTATCTAATTGAAGCTCAAAGTATAAAATCGTAACTCCTACATCTATTAGTTAAACACAATGAATATACTATTTATCGATGGAATAGGGTTTTTAGATTCACATTTTGTAAAAAATTTACTCATTTTAAGAGGTGAACTAGTATGAAAAAAACATTTCTTTTTGTTAGTTTTTTAATATTGTCATTAAGTTTTATGATAGGATGTCAAACCGATGAAGCAAATAAAAATGTTAATACAGAGTCAACAAACAATAAAGTTATTAATAATCAAGATATTGATTACGAGCGTTTAGGAAAGATAGCTATTGATAAAGTTAATCAGCTTGATATTGACGATATTGAAATAAGAAAGTGGGTAATACGTGCTGTTGCTGGAGCTGAAACCTTTAATCAGACACTAACTGATTCGGAAATTCTAAAAAAAGCAACTGACATGATGAATGAGGACGAAAAATGGTTTAAATTAGCTGAGAAATATGGGGTTAAGATACCCGATACTGAAGTAAGAAAATATATTGATGAATTATATAGCAATATAGAAACAATTAAACAACTAAATGATTTTGCAAATGGTTTAGGAATGGATTTAAAAGAGTACGTGTATACTTTTGATTTTGACCGATTTAAAAAGGATTTAACATGGGTAGAATTGAATCCAATATTACAGAAGAAATACGAGACTGATGATAATAACGAATTAATTGAAAAATATAGTGAGGAATTAAAATAAAGGGCTGGGAATAAGGCTTAGGAAGTCTAAGGAGTGATGATAATGAGAAATAAAAAGAAGCTTATTACAATGCTATCTATTTCTATTATAATAATTAGTGGTTTAATTTGGTGGAATATACCAAGTTCAATCATAAGCATTCAACCATCTGAGGTTTCTAAAATTGGTGTTTTTGATGGTAATACAGGGAAAACAACTACAATTATTAACATGATTGATATTGAACATATTATCAAAAACCTTAACTCAGTGTCTCTTAAAAAAGAAAAAATTTCATTTGGTTATATGGGGTATTCATTTAAAATAACAATCTATAAACTAAATGGTGATATATATAAAAAGTTTATTATTAATTCAAGTAACACCATACGAAAGGACCCGTTTTTTTACCGAGATAGTTCGGAAAGTATTGATTACGATTATATTCAGAAGTTAATACAAAATAATGAGGCTGCAGATAATGCACTTTTAAAGGTTGTTGAACACCATAATTCTTTAGCGGAGGTCCAATCTGATTATATTTTTCCAATAACTATTAAAGAAGGAGATACGGTAGCTAAAGAAGTGAATATAGGTGGTCCATCACCAGGAGCAACGGTGATTTTAGAAATGACAGTTGCAATAGAAAAAGAAGATGATGAATATTTAGTTATTTTGACTGAAGATTATAATATAACAGTAAATGGGAAAGATGCAATTAGTTATTGGAAATATAAAGTTTCAGCTGATGAAATAATGTTATTAGATAAAAAAGAAAACGGTAATTTGATAAGGATTATTAAATAGTTGACAAAATGGTGGTAAACAAGGGGTGTAAAGATTTGAAGATAAAGAAAAATATAGTGGAGACTCCCAAAGGAAAATTTCAATATAGTGTAAGCGGTAGTGGTAAACCAAATATAGTTTTAATTAACGGCGGTTCGGGTCCGATAGAAGGTTGGATGAAAGTTTTACCAGATATATCAGAAATATCATCAGTATTTTCTTACAATCGCCTTAGTGTTGCTGGTAGTGACAAGCCTAAGGAAATTCAAGATGGGTATACAATTATTACAGATCTACGTGAGGTACTAAAGCTAGTAGTGGTTGAACCTCCATATTTGCTTGTGGGACACTCTCTAGGAGGTTTATATGCTAATTTATTTGCCCGAATTTATCCAACTGAAGTTGCAGGAATTGTCTTTTTGGAATCTAGTCATCCGAATGATATAGACCTTGATAAATACCAAGGCAAGCTAGTTAAAAATATCAATAAGTTGTTTGCTATGTTTGATTCCTTGTCCTCTAATAAACAATTTAATGAAGTTAATTTTGTTAAGAAAACCATTAGCCAAATCCATCAAAATGAAATTTTTCCTGAAATACCTGTATACGTGATTATAGGAGGGAAAGAAAACCGTTTAATGCCGGTGGAGGCTAGACAAAAAAGACTAGATAATCAACTAGAGTTACTATCCTTATCCCCAAAAAGCAAATACATTATTGCTGAAAAAAGTGGGCATTTTCCACAGTTATCTGAACCAGAATTAGTAATTGGAGCAATTAAAGAGGTCGTTGAACAAATAAAAGAAACAATTTAATAATGAAATTGCACATTCAATTGTTTATTATGTGAGAACGAGTTTGAAATATGGACATATTGGGGGAATCCTATGAAATTTACATCACAATCTACTAATTATTTTTTAAAAGAAGTTTTACCAGTTGACTCTATTATAATTAATCAATTATATGAATGGGAATTAAAAGAGAAATATAAAGAATATTTTACTTGTAGGCCTATAAATCCACTTTTAGAATATGAAGATTATTTTAACCTACTGAAAGATAGGATAGAAAAAAAAGTAATAACCATATATGTTCTAAAATCAAAATTAAATCCTAATACAATCTATGGAAAGATTAACATGTTTGACTATAATTCTCGTAACTTAAGTGCAGAATTTGGATATTATATTCCAGAACAATTTAGAGGCAAAGGTCTTGGGAGGAATATGGTCGAATTGTTCTTAGATTATATGTTTAATGAATCTATTTTAAAAATACATAAGTTATATGCTACAACATCATCCGCTAATTCTTCTTCTATTAAATTGTTAGAGGGCTTAGGGTTTAACTTAGATGGAAGATTAAGAGACCATTACTGGATTGGTGAAGAAATCTATGATCAGTTACATTATTCGTTATTAAAAAAAGAATGGAAAGGTTATTGATTGATCTTTGAAAGGAGCTAAAATGGTTTATCTACTACTTGCAATATTATGCAGTGCTATAATTCCTAATATTTTCAGATTAGGTAAACAGAAGATAGTTAATGAGCCTGTTGTAATAACAACTAATTACATTCTGGCTTCTTTTGTTTTTTTAATTAGTGCCATCATATTAGGACAGATTGGTTTATTAACTCAGTTTTCTGAGTTGCAAACTATTGAACAAAATAGTATTTTAATTGCCATATTACTTGGTATAGTTACTGGGGTACTCTATTATGGGGGTTTCTACTTTTACCAAAGAGCGGTCTATCTTAGTGGACCAAGTTTAGCTAGTGCCTTTGGCAAGATGGGTATATTAATACCTATGTTTTTATCAATTTTACTTTGGAAAGAGGTTCCCGATTTTATTCAATGGATAGGTGTAACTTTTGCATTATTAGCTATCATCATTATCGCAATTAATCCAAAAACCTTAAAATTCAATGACATTCATCCAGCTTTGATTATATTTTTCTTAATTGGTGGGTTGGGAGATTTTGCTAATAAGGTCTTTCAAAAATATTGTCTACTAGAACATAATACTATCTTTTTGTTCTTCGTATTTTTTACTGCTTTAATAGTTAGTATTAAAGCGACAAAAGCAGTGAGTAATAAAAAGAACTGGGATTATATTATTGGTCTTATGATTGGAGTACCTAATCTTTTAACTTCATATTTTTTGATACAGGCGCTTTCTGTTATTGATGCAGTTATTGTCTTTCCGATTTTTAGCGGTGGAACCATTATCCTAGCGAGTATAATTAGTGCAATAGCTTTTAAGGAGCAACTTAAAGCAAAGGAATATATTGGAATAATTTTAATGGTTATGGCAGTAGCTTTAATATCTATTTAAATATATATCTAAATATAGGTTAAACACATGCAAGAAGGTTAATAATATGAACACAATATTTTAGCTTATCTAAGTTCTTTGAGGTATAATTGTTCTTAGTCTAGGCTGGGGAAGGGAAATTAGATGAATATTGAGAATAATTTATATAACTTCATTGATGAATTAAACAAGATAAATACTAGAATAAATGATTTTTATAAATCATCTCAATATAATTATTTGCCTTTAGGTGATTATGTTGTTGAATATATAATCTCCTATAAGAGGGAACTTATCAGTTGTTTAAACTCGACAGATGAAAAGGAATTAAAAGAATTTACGGAAAAAATAGTAGAATATTCTACTAAAAAAACAATTGAAACTATAACAAAGTTAAATCAATATGTGAAAACAAATACTATTATAGTTAGTAGAATAAATACTATATATAAAAATTTTGTAGTAAAAATCTTTGATAAATTAATTTCAAGCGATTTAACAAATTTGGATTGGTTAAAGGAACTTGTAATTGATCACCAAGCAAAATTAAGAGAAATATTGGACGAGATAGAAGAGTTAAAGTTCTTTCCCGAAAATATTAAGTTATTAGGGCAGATTCCTTGCTCTGAGTATAGTGCCCCTTTTCAATTAAACATTTTGAATATTAATATTGAAGATATTATTGAACCAGTTTTGGATTTTGGTTGTGGTGAGAATGCAAATTTAGTTAATTATTTACGTAAACATGGCGTTGAAGCTTATGGAGTAGATAGAAACGTAAAAGAAGTGTTATATACCTACCAAGCTGATTGGTTCGATTTTGAACTTCGATCGAATTATTGGGGGACAATTATTTCCCACTTATCATTTACAAATCATTTTAAGCGAACTCATTTAAAGAAGAATGGTGATTATATTAATTACGCTAGAAAATATATGGACTTATTGAATTCTCTTGAACTAGGTGGCAGCTTTTTTTATACTCCAGATTTACCGTATATTGAACAATTTTTATCGTCTGATTTATATTTAATTAAGAAAATCTCTATTAATAAAAAAATGGATTTTCTAAAAAATAGTGACTTTAAAGTAGATTCTGTACAGGTAAAAAAGCTAGATAAGTTAGATAAATAAGCATGAAAGGTTGTTATAATGATAAACTCTCAAACAAATAATTTATTAAAACAATATTTTGGCTATGATGATTTTAGAAATGGACAAAGCGAAATTATTGAGCAAATTTTAAACAAAAAAGATGTCCTAGCCATTATGCCAACTGGTGCAGGTAAATCAATATGCTATCAAATACCATCACTTGTGTTTGATGGGGTAACTATTGTCATCTCACCACTTATTTCTTTAATGAAGGATCAAGTTGATACTTTGTCTGAAACAGGTATAAAATCTGCATTTATAAATAGTTCACTTAGTTCAAAAAAATTGATTGATGTTTTAGCAAATGCAAAATCAGGAATGTATAAGCTTATTTATATTGCCCCAGAAAGACTGGAAACGGATAGTTTTTTGACTCTATTACAATCAATTAAAGTATCAATGGTGGCGGTAGATGAAGCGCATTGTGTATCACAGTGGGGACATGATTTTCGTCCTAGTTACACAAAAATTTCAAAGATGGTCAGTCTATTACCAGAGCGACCAGTAATAGCTGCTTTTACTGCTACAGCAACACCACAGGTTAAGGACGATATAATTAAGCTATTAAAACTAAATCTACCATTTTTACTTAGTACTGGATTTGATAGAGATAATTTGTATTTAGAGGTAGTAAAGCCAGAAAAAAAATTCGACTATTTGCTTGCATATTTAAGTAATAACAAGGATAAATCAGGGATTATATATGCATCTACAAGAAAAATGGTAGAGTCCGTATGCGAAAAACTAAATAAAAAAGGTTACTTAGCTACAAGTTATCATGCAGGATTGTCTGAAGGTAGTCGGACAAAGAATCAAGAGGATTTTTTATATGACAGAACACGTATAATGGTTGCAACTAATGCATTTGGAATGGGCATTGATAAATCCAATATATCCTATGTAGTTCATTATAATATGCCGAAAAATATGGAGAGCTACTATCAAGAAGCGGGTAGGGCAGGACGTGATGGTGCAAAAGCGGATTGCATATTACTATACTCTTCATCTGATATTGTTACAAATAGATTTCTTATTGAAATGGGCAGTGAAAACATAGACAAAACAGGTGATTATCAAAAGCTGAATGAAATTGTGGATTATTGTAATACTGATAAATGTTTAAGAAGATATATATTAGAATATTTCGGAGAAATGGATATAAAGGAGCATTGTAACAATTGTGGTAATTGCAATAATGAAATTGAACATACGGATATTACAATCGAGGCTCAGAAAATTTTTTCATGTATTAAACGAACGGGCGAACGTTTTGGAAATGGTTTAATGACCGATGTTCTTCATGGGTCCAATACTGAAAAGTTAAGAAAATTGGAATTTGATAAGTTGTCTACCCATGGAATTATGAAAGAATATCCAAAGACTACAATTAAGGAGTTAATATCCTTTCTCATTGCTGATGACTACATTTTTTTACACGGCGATCAATATCCTATATTAAAGTTAAATAGGTCAGCTTATGAAGTATTACAAGGGAATAGGAAAATTACTATTAAACGAATACTTATCAAAGATAAAATACAAGTTGATGAAAATACTACAGTAGACATAAATCTTTTTGAAATACTTAGAGTAATTCGTAAACAGTTAGCGAGTGAACAGAATGTTCCGCCGTTTGTGGTTTTCTCTGATGTGACATTAAAGGAAATGTCTAGTAGGTATCCAATAACCAAAGATGATATGCTAGCTATATCTGGTGTTGGTACTTATAAACTAGAAAAATACGGGGATCATTTTATTATGGCTATTAAAAGATTTTTAGACCAACAAAGTAATGGGATTGAAAATTTAGTAGATTAAATAAGTATGTAAAAAAGGATAGGATAATAACAATGATAAAAGAAGCTAATCTACGTGTTAAACCTAAGTATATAAAGAAATATCAAAGTGGATATCCCTTAATACTAGAGGATTCGATAATTAATTATAATCATCTCAATGAAGAAGGTATGGTTGTTAATCTTATCGATGAAAAAAATAATTTTATTGGAAAGGGTTATTACGGAAAACAAAACAAGGGTTTAGGCTGGGTTCTGAGTAGAGAAGAAAACGAAAAGATAGATCATGCTTTTTTTCATAATAAGATTAAGTCAGCAATTAATAGAAGAAAAAAATATTACAGCGATAATGAAACGACGGCTTTTAGAGTGTTTAATGGTGAAGGTGATGGGATAGGCGGAATTACTATCGATTATTTTGATGGTTATTACTTAATAAATTGGTACAGTAAGGGAATATACGGATTTAAGGATCATATCTTAAATTCTATTAACGATTTAATTGACTATAAGGCAGTATATCAAAAGAGAAGGTTTGATTATGAAGGAAAATCCTTGGAAGAAGATGATTTTGTTACTGGAGAAAGAGGTAATTTTCCAATAATCGTAAAGGAAAACGGAGTTATTTTTTCAATCTATTTAAACGACGGACCAATGGTTGGTCTCTTTTTGGATCAGAGGGAGGTTAGGAAAAAACTTAGAGATAAATATGCTGCTGGAAAGAATGTTTTAAATACTTTTTCATATACAGGAGTATTTTCTGTATATGCAGTTCTAGGCGGCGCCCGTAAAACAACAAGTGTTGACCTCGCAAATAGAAGTTTAAACAAGACAAAAGAACAATTTAGCATTAACAATATTGATTATAACGCTCAGGATATTATTGTTGATGATGTATTTAATTACTTCAAATATGCCATTAAGAAAAATTTGAAGTTTGATCTATTAATACTTGACCCGCCAAGTTTTGCGAGATCGAAAAAGCATACATTTAGCGTGGCCAAGGATTATGTTAACTTGCTAAAAGAGGGAATAGTCTTAACAGAGGATAATGGAGTTATTATTGCTTCTACTAATTATAGTAATATTGATATGAATAAATTTAAGACTTTTATTGATAAAGCATTTAAAGATCTTAATGGAAAATATGAGATAGTAGAGGAATTTTCTCTTCCAGAAGATTTCAAAGTAATAGATGCCTTTAGTGAAGGTAATTATCTTAAGGTTCTTTTTATTAAAAAAGTACATACTAAAAAAAAAGTGCGATAGATTCAAACTAAATCTCATAATTCTTGAGTTGGTAACGAAATATACCGTCGAAAACATTAACAAACTATTGACAGCTTCTTAATGGAATCACCATATTGTCTAAACAATTTTACCTTACTATATTTAAGTAAGGTATTTTAATTTAAGGGAGACGGTAAAATGGCGAAAGAAAAAAGAAGTAATCTATTACGCTATGCAAGATGGATTATAGGCGCTTCGATGGTTTTTCTAGCAGGGTACATAGGATGGGCTCATCAAAACGCTGGGGGTGATCCACTCGACTCTTATTGTCCTTTTGGTGCTGTAGAAACAGCATTGACTACGTTATCTACGGGTGGAAAATATATTCCCTTAGTTAGCTTTACTGATATTGTTCTTTTCTTAATTATAATCGTAATTACACTTGTAGCCGGTGGTGTTTTCTGCGGTTGGTTATGCCCATTTGGAACTTTACAAGATTGGATTTATAAACTTGGTAAAAAGATAGGTATTAAAACTTTCACTATTCCAGCAAAATTAGATAAATATCTAGTATGGCTGAAATACGTGGTACTAGCAGCTATTATGTATGCAACATTCAATGGAGTTAAATTGGTCTTTGCTGAATTTGATCCATATAGAGCTTTTTTCCATATGTCGATTGAAACAGAAATGGGTTATATTCTGATTGGTCTTACAATTCTTACTTCTTTACTATACGGTCGTTTTTGGTGTAAATATCTTTGCCCGATGGGTGCTATCGTATTACCATTATCTAAGCTCGGACTTTTAAAAGTACGTAAAGGTGAGGGTTGTACTGGTTGTAACATCTGTATGAAAAACTGTACAATGAGATTAAAAGATATTGGAGATTTAGGCTGTAACAATTGTATGGAATGTATTACTGATTGTCCATCCGCTTCTAAAGCTATTGATGTGAAAATTGTGACTAAAAAATCAAATTATTCCCATGCTATTATTCCTGTGGTTGGCATTGTTCTAGCAGTTGTATTAACAGCGGGGGCAATTGGTACTGGAACATGGCAAACAGAAACGGCATTTGCTAATACTGCACTACCTAAAAGTTCACCAACTTTCTATAATTACCCAGAGGTTGGGAAAATAGTTTTTTGTACCAGTTACTTTGATGAGATTGCAAGAGTTTATGATTTTGAGGCATCTGATATATATAGTGCGTTAGGAATCGACCCATATCAAGAGCCACATCAATCAGTTAAAGCAATTACAATAGATAACAATATCACAGAAGAAGAGGTTAAAGTGATAATTGAAAAGATGGTACGTGATCGTGGAACTGAGAATATTTAATAAATAAGCAGCTATTTTAAATAAATAACCCTAATATGTTGTTCAATGTCTTTTTTATAAAATATTTAATGACATATTCTTTTGCCTTAGATATAATAAAAATAATACTAGGTACTAATATTAAGTATTAGTATATGGCAATGAAGGAGGGTAAAAAAATATGAGTAAAGTGACTTTTTTATTAGATAGTGGAAGCGATTACGAAAATTTTCTTGCACCATACTTTGATTATCCAGTTAGAGTTGTTCCCTTATTTGTGAATATTGAAGGGAAAGAATACCTTGACGGAGAGACTATTAGTAAAAATATTTTTTATAAAGAGATGGCCAAATCAAAAAGTCTTCCTAAAACAAGTCAACCCACACCTCAACGTTTTTTTGAAATTTACCAAGAAGAGTTAGGTAAGGGGAATGAAGTTTTATTTATTAGTCTTTCCTCAAAACTTAGTGGAACCTTTCAAAGTGCATTAATAGGGCGGAATATGCTTGAAGAGGACCAACAAGAGAAAATATATCTTGTAGATTCGCTAAATGTTGCAGCGACAGTTGTTCTTCAACTTTTAAAAGCCAATGAGATGCTGAAAAGTGGAAAATCTTTAAGTGAAGTAAAAAATGAGTTAGAAAGTTTCCGCGTAAAAACAAATTTTATAGCACTATTAGATACTCTTGAGAACTTAAAAAAAGGTGGAAGGATTTCGGCAACTAAAGCAACTGTTGGTGGAATTCTAAACGTTAAACCATTGATTACTATAATTGATGAATTGGTTGAATCTCTTGATTCATTTAGGGGCAGAAATAAAGGGCTTAATAGAATTATTGAAATATTTAATGAAAAACAAGCGAATATAGATAAAAAATATATATTTATATTACACAATTACGAGAATGAGGAGCTTTTACAAGAAGATGTGAATAAATTCGATTTAAGTCAATTTAACGAAATTATATATTTAAAGATTGGTCCGACGATTGGTACATATGCTGGTCCAAATACACTTGGTTTTGCTTATACCGAAAAATAGATAATTACCTTCCATATAAGTTCTTATAAAGATTTTAATGTTTGTTTTAAACATTAAAATCTTTTTTATATATGTTAATATAAGTTCATATAATAAAGTATTAACTCATAAATTAAAAAATGGGAATGATATAAATAAGTTTGAATGGTGGTGACGTATGAAAGATTATAATTATGAGTATAAAAATTGGTTACAATATAAAAATTTAGATAAAGAAATGTTGGAGGAATTAGAATTAATTAAGGATAAAACAGAGGAAATTGAAGAACGCTTTTATAAAGATTTAGAGTTCGGAACGGGTGGATTAAGAGGATTAATAGGAGCAGGAACTAATCGCATGAATATATACACTATAAGAAAATTAACATTAGCACTAGCTAATTATATAATTTCTCAAGGTGCTGAAGCTATGCAAAGGGGTGTTGCAATAGCATATGATTCAAGAAAGTTTTCAAAGGAATTTGCGGAGGAGACTGCTAAGGTATTAGCTACAAATAAGATAAAAGTATATTTATTTAATGACATTCGTCCTTTGCCACTATTATCCTTTACAATAAGATACCTAAAAACATTTTCCGGAGTCGTTATAACCGCAAGTCATAATCCATCAACATATAATGGGTACAAAGTATACAATATGCATGGGAGTCAGATAACTGAATCTATCGCAGAACAATTACACAATGAAATTAATAAAATCACTAATATGTTGGATATACCGGTTATAGGTTTTGAAAAAGCCATAAAAGATAAAATGATAATTATGATTGGTGAAGAAATAGATTCTGAGTATATTAAAAATGTAAAAAATTTATTACTAAATAAGGATTACATAAATGAATTTGGAAATAATCTTAAAGTTGTATATACACCTTTACATGGTACTGGCAATATGTTGGTTAAACGTGTTTTAAAGGAAATTAACTTTAATAATTTATATACTGTAAAGGAACAGGAAGACCCACATCCCGACTTTCCAACTGTAAGTGCTCCCAATCCTGAGGATACAGAAGTTTTTAATTTAGCAATTAAATTAGCAGAAGAAAAAGAAGTGGATATAATAATGGGCACAGATCCTGATGCAGATAGATTGGGTGTATTAGTTAATGTTAACGGAAGGTATCAGGCTCTAAATGGCAATCAATTAGGAGTAATTGTGTTGAATTATTTATTAAGTGAAAGAAAAGCACAGGGAACGCTGACAAAGGATTATATAGTTATAAAAACGATTGTTACCTCTGAATTGGGTAGGAAAATAGCAGATAAGTACGAAATAAAAACTGAAGATACTTTAACTGGATTTAAGTATATAGGAGAAAAAATAAACAATTATGAGCTTGAAGGGGAAAAGAATTTTCTATTTGGATACGAGGAGAGTTTTGGTTATCTTGCCGGGGACTTTGTACGTGATAAAGATGCTGTTCAAATTGCGGCACTAATAGTTGAGATGGCGATATTTTACAAACAGAAGGGTCATACACTTTTTGACATCTTAGAAAATATTTATAAGCAATATGGTTACTTTGCTGAGGAATTGGTTTCGATAAGTTTAGAAGGCATAAATGGTAGTAAAAAAATAGCAGAGTTATTAGATATTTATCGCAAATGCCCACCAAATGATGTCAATTGTATAAAAGTAAAAAGAGTTGAAGATTATTTAGATGGAAATACTTCGAAAGTAGACCTACCTAAGTCAAATGTTATTAAGTTGATATTAGAAGATGATTCATGGATTGCCCTAAGACCTTCAGGGACAGAGCCAAAAATAAAAATATATTTTAGTGTCGTTGCAGACTCATATATAGAGGTTAGTAAAAAGCTAAGCAGTCTTAAGAGTACAATAATAAATAGCCTGAATTTATCGGAATGAAATAGTATATTTTATAGATTCCTTCAAATAATATTACCAAGGAGGGATTATAGATGGAAGATAAATCAACAAGAATTATAAAAGTTAAGAAAAATTCTGATGGTGATATTATTGAAGTTATGTTTGAAAATGGAGAAGTTCACCCTATTAATGAAGCTATTAAAATGACTAAGATGGGGAAGGTAGAGGGAGTAAATGTTGGACAAGCTAAAAACGGAAGGCAATTCTTAAGAACAAATCCCAATGATGACAAAAGCGATAATTTAGATAGCTTACCTACATTTTAAATGGTCATAAAATATAATTGTATCTATTTATTAGACCCGAGTAATAAGGGTCTAATTATTTTATTATTATAGGTGTACCTAGAGGAATATGACGGAAAAGCCATTCGGCGTCCCAATTATACATTCTAATGCATCCCTGACTAACATGTTGCCCGATTGAGTTAGGATTATTGGTTCCATGTATGCCATATTTATATCCATTACTTCCTGGAATGTTAATCCCTAGCCATCTTGTCCCAAGAGGATTTCTATTATCTCCACCTGGAATATTCTTAGGTAAATACCAAGGTTCCTCAACCTTTGTAATTATTTTAAATATCCCATTAGGTATCAAAGTATTATCCACTCCAGTCGCAACTCTAAAAGAATATGTAATATAACCATTCAAATAAACATGTAAGAGATTATTTGTCTTATCTATTTCAAGAAAGATGCCTTCATGTAATTCTGGGAAAGACAAAGCAATAATACTAGGTGTACAAAAGAAAAATATTAATAATAAAAACAGGATTACCTTGTATACTGACATATAAATTCTCCTTAAATCTTACTCTTTATTATTCTTACCAGAAAAAGCAAAAATAGCAATTGAATAAGTGAATATAATAGAGATATAATTAGATTCAAGATGTATTTGAATCTTAATTCCTCATATATTTAAGTACCTTTTCTTTTGAAAATGAATAAAGTATTTATCTAGAAGCCTATCGAAGGGGGAGATAAATATGGAGATTTTTCCTAACGATTTTAAAAATCTTAAAGACCTATTAGATAATAATATTAATCTAATCGAAAATTTCTTTAGAGAAAATACAATTGATGATAAGTTTATCGAGAGAGTAACAAATAACTCAACGCAAAATGAAAAGGGAAATAATAGCCAAAATATAATTAATCGAATAATACCAGTAGATGTAATTAATAAAAACAATGAGGTCGTGCTAGTATTTGAAATACCTGGATTAGATAGCAAGGAGGATATTAATATAAAATTATTAGGATCCACCTTAGTTGTTGAAGGTGACATCAATAGAAACTACCTACTGACTACAAAAGAACAAACAAAATTTGAAAGAACAGTCGGACACTTTTCAAGGAAGGTTACTTTACCCTATATACTAGACAAAAATCGAATAAATGCTAAGTATCAGAAGGGTCTTTTAGAAGTACGTATTCCGATTTTGAAATCTAACGACTACAAAGATATATCAGTTAATTTTTATAAAGAATAGTAATGACGTCAAGTATATTTATCAATAGTCTGAAGCTTGCTTGTAATCGAATACTTGATTAATGGTCGGTACTTTGATTACAATAAGGAATGTCTTTCTATCTACAATATATGAGAGGAGTCAGATATGTAAAAACAAACTAAATTAAAGTTGGTGATAATCATGACATATCATATGAACGATAGTCAAATACTTTTAACAATTATTAAACATCTAAAAGAAATGAAAAAAAATGACTTTAGGAACCTCATTGATGAATTACAGCCATATGATATTGCTAAAATATATAGCGATTTACCTGAAAAACACAGACAGAAATTTCTTCTGTTTTTAGAACCTCAACAAATTGCAGACTTAATCCAAGAACTAGATAGTAAATACCAACATGAAATATTAATGAGGTTAGGTATTGAGAAGTCATCTTCTATTATGGATTTAATGGATAATGATGATCTGGCGGATTTATTAAGCCAATTATCAGTGGAAAAATTAAAAGAATATTTAACTGCAATGGAATCCGAAGAATCTTTAACTGTACAGAACTTAATGAAATACCCTCCTGATACAGCAGGTGGATTAATGACTAATCGCTTTATCTGGATTCGCAGTTCGTACTCAGTAAGGGAAGCAGTAGAGAAATTTAAGGCCTTTGCTCAATTCGCTGAAACAATATATTACCTTTATGTCCTTAATGAAAATAAGGAGTTGGTAGGGGTTGTTTCTTTTAGAGATCTATTAATTTCCGAAGCAAATGATAAAATTGAGGATATAATGTTTACCCGCGTTATTTCTGTAACAGTTGATATGGACCAAGAGGAAGTTGCAAACACTATTCAGAAATATGATTTTATAGCTATCCCAGTTGTTGACGATAATAATGTAATTGTTGGAATTATAACCGTTGACGATGTAATCGATATTGTAATCCAAGAGGCTAATGAAGATATTCAAAAATTATCCGCTGGTGGTAAGGATATCGATTTTGATACAAAAGCACATATTGCAGCTTTTCGAAGACTTCCATGGTTAATTTTCTTATTACTTATTGGGCTTTTATCAGCGAATATAATAAGTAATTTTGAATATACACTTGATACAGTAGTAGCTCTTTCGTTTTTTATGACAATGATTACTGGTATGACAGGAAATACTGGGACTCAATCTCTAGCAGTAGTAGTTAGGGGATTAGCATCGAAGGATATTACCAAAGATAGAATATATAAATTAATCTTTCGAGAACTAGGAGTAGGTCTAATTATTGGAATAACTAATGGTATATTAATTGCTGTTATTGCTTATATTTGGCAAGGAAGTCCTATGTTAGGTATAGTGGTAGGTGTCTCATTATTTTTCTCATTAATTATTGGGACATTGGCAGGTACGATAATTCCGTTGATTTTATATTATTTTAAAATAGATCCTGCAATAGCATCAGGACCACTAATTACGACATTAAATGATATTTTTTCTTTGACAGTCTACTTTGGACTAGCATCACTTTTCTTAATTTATTTGATTTAAAAAGATTGCTAAATAATTATAATTGAATATTAGCATCTTTTAGATAGAAGCGAATTTAAAAATTCTTTTCTATTTTTTTTTGTAATATATTAAAAATAGTTAAAAATTTGTAAACTTTTTTATGGTTTAAATCGTCTTATAATAAAATGTACATAGGAGGTTAATTTATGACCAAAACAAGGAAAGCCATTATACTTCTCATAATTTCAATTTTACTAATTTCATTTGTTTTTGTAATTGTATTCTTTAAAAATAACGACGATACAATAAGTAATGTTCAGTTAGAATCTTTAGGTGATGAGAATTTTGACGTATTACCTTTGTTAGTTGATAATGCTGGCGTGGCTTTGGGTTCGGATTTTAAAATTATCTGCAAAGAGGAACAGAATTTAAATAATATAAGAGATTCCTTTACAATTGAACCATCAGAACCTTATAAGATTAAAAAGATCTCAGACAATGAATATCTTGTAGATTTTGAAACTGAGCTTAAATCTAATACTGTCTATCGTATCAGCATGAAAGAAACAGAGAGTAACGATTTATCATGGGCTTTCCAAACCGTTAGATCATTTAACTTAGTTAGTACACTTCCTAGAGATAAGGGAACTGAGGTACCAACTAATTCTGGCATAGAGATGCAATTTAGTTATCCCTATATTAAAGGACTAGAGGAAAATTTTACAATTGAACCAAAGGTAAGTGGTAAATTTGTTTATAATAAAAACTTAGCAGTCTTTATGCCTGACAAACTAGAACCTAATACTCTTTATACGGTAACGATTAAGTCAGGCGTTGGAATTGATGGAAGCGATATGATAACTGAAGAAGATTACTCATTTCAATTCCTAACGCAGTCAGGTAATGGCACTAGACAAAGTTATTTTAATTTTTCGGAATCCTTATATAATTATACAACAGATGTTACTCCTTATTTTCAAGTTTTAGCGAGTGATAATTTAAGAAATGAAGATATTCTTGTAGATCTTTATAAATATAAAAATGAAGATAATTTCATATCCGGCATTAAAGAATTAAGTGATATGGACTATTATTGGAGAAGTATGGTTAACAAAACTGTTAAGATAGATTCCAGTTTAGATAAGATAGCTAGTTTTGAGACAAAACTTATCAGTATGGATAGTTATGGAGCATCGTACATCTCTCTACCCAATGAAATTGAGGAAGGCTATTATCTGATTAATGCTAACCTAGATGGAAGCACTTATCAAACACATTTACAGATAAATGATGCTGTTGTCTATGTAATGCTAGGAGAAAACGAAAGTCTTGCATGGGTAAATGATTCTAAAACAGGAGAAGCAATATCTGGCGCAGCATTTAAAGCTGAAAATAGCAGTAGTGCTGTAACAAATAGTGAAGGAATAGCTATTATCGAAGAGGAGATTGTTTCTCAGGAAGAATTCGAGCAAGTATTCTTCAAAGTTTCTATTGATGACCGACCAACTTATGTAGCTAAGATGGAAAATAATTATGGATATCAATACGACTACTATGTAAATCAATCAAACAGTGATTTTTGGTCATATCTTTATCTAGATAGAGAGATATATATGTTGACTGATACTATTAGTTTTTGGGGGTTAGTTAAATCAAGAGATAGCGAACAAAAAATTGACTCAGTATCACTTCATTTTTATAAATCAGATTATTCTTTAGAAAAAAATGAGATTGAAGTTAGAAACATAAGTCTAGATGAATTTGGTTGCTATGAAGGTCAAATAGATTTTAATGAATTGATTCCAGGCAGATATTATTTAGAATTAACATATGGAGAAGAAATTATAATTGGAAAATATGTTGAAGTTAGAAACTATGAAAAACCAATATATAAAATCGATACAAATTTTGATAAAGAGGAGATATTTGGTTGGGAAACAGCAACTTTAAACATTCAGGCTAATTTCTTTGAAGGATCGCCAGTATCAGGTTTAAAACTTGAAACTTCATTTTATGAAGACAACCAGAGTAAAGTAATTAATAATATAGTATCAGATGATAATGGATTTTCTCAGATAAAATATACACCAGCAATAATAACAGATGAGTGGAATCCAGTATCTGTATATATGAATATTTATAATACACAGGCTGAAGATCAAAATATCAATACTAATGATAGCATCTTAGTATTTCCTAAAAATGTTATGTTTAATATAGATGTTACAGAAAACCAAGATGAAGCAGTAATAAAAGTTCAAACAAATATGATTGATATAAACAAGAAAACTGATGATGATAATTATCTAACTCTAACAGATAAGTATATGGGTTCACCAGTAAATAGGGATATTGAAATATCGATTTACGAAATCTCTTACTCTAAAGAAGAAACTGGAGAGTATTACGATTTTATCAATAAAACGGTTGAGAAAACCTATCGCTATAATAGAAATACTCAACTAATCGATACAATAAAAACAGCAACTAATAACGGTTTATATACAATGAATTTTCCACTAGAAGAAGGGAAAAATTACGAGCTTGCAGTTCAAGGTAATGATACAAGGGGCAGTAATATAATTCAAAAATCCTATATTAATCGATACAATTATTATGATAATTATTTCACAACAAAAAACTATTATCTTGAAGAAGAAGATAGAACTAAAACAAGTTATAAAATCGGGGATTCAATAAATCTAAAATTAACATGTAACAATGAAGAAGTAATAGAAGAAGAAGGAGATAAGTTATTATTACTTAAATTAAAGGATGAATTAAAGGAATACAATCTATCTGAGAATGTAAAGAATAATTATATTTTCAATAAACAAGATATTCCGAATTATTACTACAGTGCTATCTATTTTGATGGGGAAAATATATATCTTGCTGGAACTATGGGTATTAATTATGACTATACAGAAAAATCTCTAGATATAACAGCTAAAGCTGACAAAGAAGATTATCGACCTGGCGATACAGTTAACTTAGAGTTTCTGGTTAAAGATAAGGAAGGTAATCCGCAGAAAACCAACCTAAACGTCAGCGTAGTAGATGAAGCCATATTTGCAATAAGTGAACAAAATGTTGATATAGCAGCGGCGATTTATAAGTATTCTTTTGGTACAGGTATTTTACAAGACTATGTTTCTTATCGTGAAATGGACTTTGCTTCTATGGCGGAAAGAGGTGGCGACGGAGATTTTTCTGATTATATTAGATCAGATTTTGAAGATACTACCGAGTTTAAAACAATAACTACAGGGTCAAATGGAAAGGCCAGTTTAAGTTTTAAGTTGCCAGACAACCTTACTTCGTGGAGAGTAACTTATCAAGGGTTAACACAGGAACTATTAGTTGGTAATGGGAAGATTAATATTAATTCTAAACTACCATATTTTATTACCTTGATAAAGAGTGATACTTATATGGAAGGGGATAACCCATATATCTCAATTCGTTCTTACGGTACGGAAGTCGAGCAGGAGGATAAGATCGAATATACCGTAACTCTTGAAAGTCAAAAAGGAAAAAAACAAATCTTTAAGATAGATTCTAAAGGAAATGACTACGCCAATATTGAGCTAGGAGAATTGGCTAAAGGTAAGTATACTTTAACAGTAGAGGGTAAGCACGCTAATTATCAAGATGGAATTAAAGAAGAATTTGAAGTTGTTGATTCGATGCTTAAAACAGTTGTGGTAGACTTCATGGATTTAGATAAAATTAAGTCTATTTCTGGAACGGAAGGCTACGCTACTATTAATTTTTATAATAAGGGTAACTCATTATTTTACAATACTTTAACCTCACTATCATATACATCGGGTAGTAGAGTAGACCAACAACTATCTAGAAAAATTGCTAGCGAATTAATGAGTGAATATTTTAATCAAGAATTAAACTCAGAAGAGTATCAATTTGATAAATTTCAGATAGGGGACGGTGGGATAGCTCTATTGCCTTATTCAAGTAGTGAGACACTTCTTTCGGCAAAAATTACTTCACTTGATCCAGAACTATTTGATCAAAATTCCTTAAAACAATATTTCTACAATGTTATTGCAGATCAGAAATCGTTGGGAATTGACGTGGCATCTGCTTACTGGGGATTAGCAAAATTAAACGAACCTGTATTGATAGAGATACAAAACATCCTTAGGAACGAGGATGTAAGTATTAAGGAAAGAATATTGCTTGGAATTGGGTTATTAGAATTCGGTGATACAAAAGGAGCAAAAGAGATATATACAGAAGTAATGAACAAGTATGGCAAAAAAAGCGGCGAATATGTATATATCGATACAGGAATTGATAAGGACGATATTTTGGAGGCAACTTCGATTATGTCAATAATGTCCTTAAAGCTTGATTCAGAAGATAAGTATATGTTGTTGGATTATGTTACTCATAATAGAACTCAAACCATCTTAACTTATCTAGAACAATTAATGTTCGTTAAATCTGACATACCAAATATTGATCAAGAGATAAGTTTTAGCTATATTTTAGATGGCAAAGAAGAAGATGTAAAAATTACTAATAATGAGCGATACAGTCTTTATCTGAGCCAAGAACAAGCAGAAAATATTAAGTTTAAGAATATTGATGGAACTGTAACAGCTGCTGTTAGTTATTATGGGAATTTAAAGGAAAGTGGAGTTAGTGAAGCGGGAAACTTTGAATTAAGAAGAACCTATCAGCCTTTGGGTAAATCACAAGATATAATTAATCAATCTGATGTAATTAAGATAACTCTTCAACCTAGTTTTTCTGAGTCAGCACCTGATGGATATTATGAGATTACAGATGTTCTACCTGCAGGCATGAGATATATTAAAGGAGATAACAGAAATAATAGTGAAAATATAAGATATCCGATTAAAATTGATGGAGAGAAAATAGTTTTTGGATATTATTATGCTAAGGATGAGCCAATAACCCAGATTACTTATTATGTTAGAGCGGTTGCTGCTGGTAAATATACTGCCGATAATGCGGTAATAATCAATTACGGAAGTAATACTATGAGCCTATCTAAACAAAATACTTTAATAATTGAATGAAGATAAGAACTTTTTTAATAGCATTAGTCCTTTTAACTATAGTATTCTGTCTAACTTTAATTATATTTCCAGAGTGTGATTCGGATTCTCCGATATCGGATAACGGAAGAATGTTATCTTGTAGATTTTATGATGATAAAAGTTTCAAAACATCGTTAAGTACTAGTGAAGTGATACCATTGCCATCTAATAAGATTTATGGTGGCATAGTAAATCATCATCTGACAGCTGATAAACTGATCGCAGAATTCTTTAAAAGTATTTCTATTACACAACCGGATATTGTAATATTAGTTGGACCAAATCATACAGGTCTTGGTGTTAAGACTGTGCATACATCTGGTTGGAGTTGGAATACTCCATATGGAATTCTTCAAGCAGATTTGGGTATTACTAATTTTCTAACAAATAACGGCATGGCAGATACAAGTTTTGAACTTATGGAAAATGAACACTCTATAGCTACTTTAGTTCCATACATCAAATATTTTATGCCTAATACAAAAATAGTACCAATAATTTTATCAAGTTCTGTAGAAAAGAATGACGCAGTTGAATTAGGGAAACTATTATATGAAGAGGTAAAAGATAAAAACTATTTAGTAATATCTTCAGTTGATTTTTCACATTACCTATCATTAGCTGAAGCAGATAAAAAGGATTTAGTAACAAAAGAAGCTTTATTAAGCAGAGATATTAATCAGATAAGTAATATGAATAATGACTATCTGGATTCACCGGCAAGTATAATTTTACTTCTTACAATGATGAATGAAGCTGGTGCAGATAATCAAATTATTCTTAACCAAAGTAATTCGGCTAGGATATTAAGAGGAGATTCTAACAGTACTACTAGTTATTTTGTGGTTACATATTACTAATTTTAAATCATTTATAATTTTTATCTCTGATATTGATTACCGTATTAATATGGTATGTATAAATTATTTGCATTGACCTTTAGATTGTGGTACTATTAAATTTGTTAAATGTTAAATATATGTTTATAATAACGAATATAAGGGCATTTTCCAAAGGGCTTAGGGAAATGTCCTTTGATTGTAATAACAATATTTTCAATGAAAGAGGAGTATGAAAGAATTTGAAAAAGTTTGAAGAATTAGGTTTAAGTGAGAACACAATTAAAGCAATAAGTAATATGGGGTTTGAGGAAACAACTCCTATTCAAGAACAAACAATACCGTTAGTGTTAAGTGGAAGGGATGTAATAGGACAAGCACAAACAGGAACGGGTAAAACAGCAGCTTTCGGCATACCATTAATCGAGAGAGCGGATGCAATCTCTGGTAAAATTCAGGGGATTGTATTAGCACCAACAAGAGAATTGGCCGTACAAGTTGCGGAGGAATTAAATAAAATAGGTCAATTTAAAGATATACATACTTTACCTATTTATGGTGGGCAGGAGATTATTCGACAAATAAAGGCACTTAAAAATAAACCTCATATTATTGTGGGAACTCCAGGTAGGTTATTAGATCACATAAGAAGAAAAACAATAAAACTAGATAGTATTGAAATGGTTATTCTTGATGAAGCGGATGAGATGTTAAACATGGGCTTTGTAGAGGATATCGAGTCAATTCTTTCGGAAATACCTACTAGCAGACAAACATTACTTTTTTCAGCAACAATACCAGAAAGAATTCAAAGATTATCACAGAAGTACATGAATAATCCTGAATTAATAAGGGTAAAAACGAAAGAAGTTACTGTTTCTAACACTGAACAACATTACATGGAAGTAAAAGAAAGACAGAAATTTGATGTTCTTTGTTTAATGCTAGATATACAATCACCTGAATTAGCAATTGTATTTGGTCGAACAAAGAGACGTGTTGATGAGGTTTCTGAAGCATTAAGTAAACGTGGTTATTCTGCAGAGGGTATTCATGGCGACCTTACACAATCTAAACGAGATTCTGTAATGAAAAAGTTTAAGGAAGGTACGATTGAGGTATTAGTTGCTACTGATGTTGCTGCTAGGGGTTTAGATATTTCAGGAGTAACACATGTATTTAACTTTGATATTCCTCAAGATTCTGAGAGTTATGTTCATCGGATAGGTAGAACTGGAAGAGCTGGTAAATCAGGTCTTGCAATTACGTTTATAACATCAAGAGAGATCGGCCACCTTAAAGCAATTGAAGGTGCAATAAGAAGAAAAATTGAACGCCAGAACGTTCCAACAACATACGATGCACTTGAGGGTCAAAAGAAAATAGCAACTCAAAAATTAATTGGAATAATAGAAGACGGAAAGTACAATAAATATAAAGGTATGGCAGAGGAATTACTTCAAGAATATGATTCTGTTACACTTGTGGCTTCAGCCTTAAAAATGCTTATAAAAGAGCCGGATTTTACTCCAATTCAATTAACATCTGAGTCGCCTTTAAGAGTAAAAGACGATAGAAAAAGATTCGACAAGAAAAAGGATTTTCGTGAGAACAGTAACACTAACAAATCTAGAAGTAGAAATAAATTTCAACAAGATAGAAAATTTAAAAAACAATAATACAAAATTATAATGACTGCAGCTAGATTGCGGTCATTATTTATAATTAATTCTAATTTGTAAAGAGGTTGTAATAAAATGAAGGATAATAAAAATACAAGGGTTATTGTCGGTATGTCGGGCGGTGTTGATTCCTCAGTTGCAGCATTATTATTAAAGGAAAAAGGTTATGAAGTAATTGGTCTTTTTATGAAAAATTGGGGCGAACTTGATGAGGATGGGCATTGTACAGCAACTGATGATTATGATGATGTGCGAAGAGTTTGTGATCAACTAGATATACCTTCTTACTCAGTCAATTTTGAGAAAGAATATATGGAAAAAGTCTTTTCATTTTTCTTAGATGAGTATAAGAAGGGTAGAACTCCTAATCCTGATGTTTTATGCAACAGAGAAATTAAATTTGGTGATTTTTTAAATAAAGCAATAGGTTTAGACTGTGATTATATTGCTACTGGACATTATGCGCGAGTGGATTATATAGACGATGAGGTTAGATTGCTTCGTGGGATTGATAATAACAAAGACCAAACGTATTTTTTAAATCAATTAAATCAAATGCAATTAGGCAAAACCTTATTTCCTATAGGTAACTTAATTAAGCCTCAGATTAGAGAAATTGCTCAAAAGGCGGGTCTGGCTACTGCAAAGAAAAAGGATAGTACTGGAATTTGTTTTATTGGGGAGCGACATTTTGGTGAATTTCTAAGTAAATATTTGCCGGCAATTCAAGGAGAGATAAGATCGTTAGATGGAGATAAAGTATTAGGAGTACATCAAGGATTGATGTATTATACCTTAGGCCAGCGTCGTGGAATTGGAGTTGGAGGGCAGGGGACAGGTGAACCCTGGTTTGTAGTAAAAAAAGATTTAGAAAGTAACGTTTTATATGTTGCTCAAGGTGAAAATCATCCTAGTCTATATTCTAATCGATTACTTGCTACAGACTTTAATTGGATAAGTGGTAAGAAGATACCTACTACATTCACTTGTACTGCAAAATTTAGATATCGTCAACCTGATCAAGAAGTTACAGTAAATGTTAAAGAGAACAAAAAATGCGAGGTAATTTTTAATATTCCACAGAAAGCTATTACGCCAGGTCAATCTGTAGTCATCTATAATGATGATGTTTGTTTAGGCGGTGGAACAATAGATATTGTTTATAAGGAGTAGCAGATGAAACATTTTATCAGATATTATAAACCTCATTGGAAACTATTAGTTTTGGATTTAACTTGTGCTATATTAATTTCTTTAATTGATTTATATTATCCTATGGTTACTAGGGAACTTATTAACGAAGTTATTCCAAATCAACAGTTTTCCTTAATATATCAATTCGGTATCATTTTACTAATTTTATTTTTTATACGAATGATTTTTGAGTATATTATAGGTTACTACGGTCATGTTTTAGGTACAAGAATGGAATATGATATGCGAAAGGATATTTTCAGACATATTCAAAAGCTATCATTTAATTATTATGATAATACAAAAACAGGACATTTAATGTCGAGGGTTGTAAATGACCTTGTTGATATAGCAGAGGTAGCACATCATGGTCCGGAAGATTTGTTCTTATCAATGATTAGGATTATTGGTGCTTTTATCTTGCTTTTATATATTAATGTATGGTTAACATTAATAGTTTTTGCTATTTTACCAATAATGTTTTTATTTATGGTTATCTACAATCGTAAATTAAAAAAAATATTCAAAAAGGTTAGAGAGAGTATTGCCGATATTAATGCAAACGTTGAAGATAGTATCACTGGAATAAGGGTTGTAAAATCATTTACTAATGAAGATTTTGAGATAAAAAAATTTGACAAATATAACACAAAGTATAAGGATATTCGATCCAAGACAGTAAAACATATTGGTATATTTGATTCAGGTGTTCACTTTTTTTCTAATCTATCAATAGTTATCACACTTGTTGTGGGTGGATATTTTGTATCTAAAGGGTTCGTTAATTTGGGTGATTATGTTGCTTATATAATCTATATCAGCTTATTTTTGGAACCTATAAGGACTTTGGCTAGGTTTATAGAACAATACCAACAAGGTATGGCTGGATTTAGAAGATTTAGAGAAATATTGGAGACAGAATCGGAAATTTTTGATAACGAAGATGCGAAAGAGTTAAAAGACGTTAAAGGCAGAGTAGATTTTAAAAATGTTAAATTTAGTTATAGTAACAAGGAAGTTATCTTGTCTAATATTAATTTAACTGTGATTCCGGGTGAAACGGTTGCGATAGTTGGACCATCGGGAGCAGGTAAAACAACACTATGTAATCTAATTCCTAGATTTTACGAAATAGATGGAGGGTCTCTTATGGTCGATGGAATAGATATAAGAGATGTTACAATAGAATCGTTAAGAAGAAATATAGGAGTTGTACAACAGGATGTGTTTCTATTCTCGGGAACAATAAGGGAAAATATTATATATGGGAAGCTGGATGCTAGCGATGAAGAGTTGTTAAGTGCTGCAGTGTCAGCAAATGCACATGATTTTATTGTAGAACTTCCTGATGGATATGATACTTATATTGGTGAAAGAGGAGTAAAAATGTCTGGGGGCCAAAAACAGAGGCTTTCAATAGCTAGGATGTTTCTAAAAAACCCAGCAATTTTAATTCTTGATGAGGCGACTTCATCTCTTGATAATTTAAGTGAAGCAATAATTCAAAAATCATTAGAAGAATTAACTAAGGAAAGAACTACTTTTATAATTGCTCATAGGTTAGCCACAATAAGAAATGCGAAGAGAATAATTGTGTTATCTGAAAATGGAATTGAAGAAGAGGGCAGCCATGAAAATTTAATGAATAATAAAGGTAGCTATTACAATCTATATCATTCTCAATTTGATAGAAGTCTATAAGACAACTTTACTATAAGCATTTGTAGTTTACAACGTGCTCACCTTGTCCGTTCCTCCCAAAAGCACTCAAGAGTACAAGTCACGCTAAGATGCTAAAGCATCTAGTCGTGCTATGCCGCACTTATGTAAACTACAAATGCTTTTAGTAATGAATAGATAGAACATTTGCAACGTTACATTTTCAATAGTCTTGTATTTTGCTATTTATCTTTTGATTCGGCGATAATTTTTTCGGCTAGATGTGCTGGTAACTCTTCATAGTGACTAAAAGTGGAAGTAAAAGTGCCTTTACCATGTGTTATCGATTTTAGGTCGATAGTATATCTATCGAATTCTGTCATTGGGGCGGAAGCTTTTAAACACTGTAATTTTCCCTCAGGAACCATGCTTAAAATTCGTCCTCTTTTAGCATTAATATCTCCAATAATATCTCCCATATATTTCTCTGGAACTTTAACCTCAAGATCAACATAAGGCTCCAACAATATTGGATTTGCTTTTTCGCAAGCTTTTTTAAAAGCTAAAGACCCAGCTATTTTAAATGCCATTTCATTGGAGTCCACAGCATGGTATGTTCCATCAACTAATGTAACCTTGACATTTATTACTGGGTAACCGGCTAAAATACCCTTATCCATAGCCTCCCTTACACCTTTTTCTACTGCGGGAAAGTATTGCCTTGGCACAGAGCCACCGAATATTTTTTGGTTAAATTCTAAATCCCCATCGGGGTATGGTTCAATATCAATAAATACATGGCCGTATTGGCCAGCACCACCAGACTGTTTTTTATGTTTAGCTTCAATCCTATTTACGGATCCACGTATAGTTTCACGATAAGGTATTCTTTGTTTTATAATATTGACTTCAACACCGAATTTGTTTTTTAATTTTTCCATAATAATCTCTAGATGGGACTCCCCCATACCTGTGAGTAATGTTTGTTTGGTTTCTATATTATTATCTAACTTGAGTGTTGGGTCTTCGTCTAATATCCTATGTAGTGCATTACCTAGTTTATCCTCATCAACTTTTGTTTTTGGTTCAATCGCAACGGTTAGGGTAGGGATCGGGAAGATTATTCGGGGATATTTTAGATCGGATCCAGGGAATGTTAGGGTATCCCCAGTTGAAGTATTAGTTAACTTGGCTACAGCGCCAATATCACCATATCTTAATTCAGAAACAGGTAATTGATTTTTACCCTGCATTGTAGAAATCTGTCCGATTTTCTCATCTGTATTAGAAGATGAATTATAATAATGACTGTCGCCAATTAATGTACCCTGCAAGATTTTAAGGTAATTAATTTTTCCCACATAAGGGTCTGCGATAGTCTTAAAAACTATTGAACCAATTGTTTCATTTATGATATTTTTATTTTGAGCTAGGTCTAATGGACTAGGTAAATATTTAACTATAACATCTAACAAATAATCGCTGGCAATATTTTTAAGTGCCGAACCACATATTACTGGAACTATATTATTCGATATAATACCTTTTTTTAAACCAAGGATAATATCCTCAGTACTTAAAACTTCTCCTTCAAGGTATTTTACAGTAAGCTCATCATCTGTTTCAGCAATCGATTCTATTAGTATATCCCTGTATTTCTCAACATCTGATTCTATCTCTTTTGGAATTACGCATTCAATTGATTTACCTTTATCATATTTAAAAGCCTTCATTTGGATTAAATCTACAACACCTGTAAAACTATCTTCAGCACCAATTGGAAGTGAAATCGGTACTATTTGCTGAGAAAATACCTCTTGCATAGAATTTAAGCATCTGTAAAAACTAGCATTCTCACGGTCCATCTTATTTATAAAAGCAATACGAGGTATTTTAGTTATATCTGCTAAGTCCCAGATGATTTCGGTGCTTACTTCAACACCAGAAGATGCGTCGACAACTACAACTAAATTATCAGCAACTCTAAGAGCACTAACAACCTCACCAAAATAGTCTGAAAAACCTGGTGTATCAAGAATATTAATTTTTGTGTTTTGCCATTCACATGCAATAAGCGATGTATTAATTGAAATTTTGTGCTTAATTTCCTCCGGATGATAGTCGGAAATGGTATTACCATCATCCGCTTTACCTAATCTTTTCGTTGCTCCCGTTTCAAAAGCTAATGCTTCTGTTAATGAAGTCTTACCGGCCCTTCCATGTGAAACAAAACCTACATTTCTAATGTTCTCTGATGAGTAAATCTTCATATAATTTCCTCCCTCAGCATACATTTTTGTAAATGAAATTGTTAATTTTATGTATTATTCTATTAATATGTATTATAAACCTTTTAAATTAATTAAAAATTTGTATTAGTTGTTAATTTTATATAAAAATATTATCAGACAATAAAAAAGGGTAGAGAAACATTAGTTTCTCTATCCTTTTTAAAAATTCCCTTGTAGGAATTTAATAATTCAGTTTTAATATACTTATTAAAGTTTAACTACATTAGCAGCTTGAGGTCCGCGATCTCCGTCAACTATTTCAAAACCAACTTCTTGGCCTTCTTCTAATGACTTGAATCCGTCTCCTTGGATAGCTGAAAAGTGTACGAATACATCATTTCCACCGTCTACTTCAATAAAACCAAAACCTTTTTCTGAATTAAACCATTTCACTTTTCCTTGCATTTAATATCCTCCTAAAAATAACTTTACACTATCGTGCAGTATCTATTTTAACCATTTGCTTCGAAAATATATACACTAATTAAAAAATCGTATCTCTAGCAAAAATGTAGGATAATAATAACTCGCTACACTTCTTAGAAGTTACGATAAATTATTCAATCCAAAATATTATTCTTCTTAAATGGTCATTTAAATATTACATCAAAAATGTTGCTAAGTCAACTTTTTTATTTAATAAAAATACTAATTCTTATCAGATATATAATATAATATGGCTTAATAGTTTTATTTATAAATTTTTTGATAATATACGAGACTTTCTGTTAAAATAAGAAAGTATAATTAATAAAATATGCAATTAATCTAGATAGGGGCTTATTTATGCATAAAGTTACATTGATAGCTACATCGACATTTGGATTAGAATCTATTGTTGCTGATGAAGTAAAAAAATTAGGTTACACAGACTTAAAAGTAGACAATGGAAAAGTAGAGTTTACAGCAGATATTTCAGCTATAGCTCGTTGTAATCTATGGCTAAGAACCGCAGACCGTGTTCGTTTAAAAATTGCTGAATTTAAAGCAATTTCTTTTGAGGAATTGTTTGAAAAGACTAAAGCTCTCCCTTGGACTGATTGGATTTCGGAAAACGGAGAATTTCCAGTAGACGGAAAGTCAGTCAAATCAACATTATTTAGTATATCTGACTGTCAAGCTATAGTCAAAAAGGCCATTGTTGAGAGTATGAAAAAAACATATAAAACAGAATGGTTTAAAGAGGATGGCCCAGTTACAAAAATTGAAGTTGCTTTGTTAAAAGATATTGTTACATTAACAATCGATACAAGTGGACCGGGATTACATAAGCGAGGATATCGTGATTGGATTGGGACTGCTCCATTAAAAGAGACTATGGCATCAGCTTTAATAATGTTAAGTCGTTGGGTACCTGAACGACCTTTAATTGACCCTTTTTGTGGTTCGGGAACAATCCCGATCGAAGCAGCACTTATAGGTCAGAATGTTGCACCTGGTATGAATCGGGAATTTGTATCTGAAAAATGGCATTTTATTCCTAAACAAGTATGGCGAGATGCAAGAGCTGAAACACATGATTTAACCAGATATGATAAAAAATTAAGTATATTTGGTTCCGATATTGATAAAAGTGTTATCGAACTTGCATGTCGCAATGCATACGAAGCCGGTGTTGATCAAGAGATTAGTTTTAAGCAGATGCCGCTAGGAAATTTTAGTACAGATGAAGAATATGGTGTTATAATATGTAACCCTCCTTACGGTGAGAGATTAAGTGAGCGTGAAGAGATTGAGACGTTATACAGACAAATGGGGAAAAAATTTCTAATAAATGATACTTGGTCATATTTTGTTTTGACATCTCATGAAGGGTTTGAAACGTTATTTGGTAAAAAGGCTACAAAAAAGAGAAAGTTATATAACGGTAATATTAAAGTAGATTACTATCAATATTATGGACCTTTACCACCTTATAAAAAGAAAATAGATAACGAAATTTAGTTTCGAGGGAGGAGTGATTATATAATGCGAGTTTTATCAGGGATTCAACCATCAGGTAAGTTACATATAGGAAATTATTTTGGAATGATGAAACCGATGATAGAATATCAGGAAAAGCACGAATTATTTGCTTTTATTGTAAATTATCATGCATTAACAACCGTATATGATGCTAATAAGTTAAGAGAAGATACTTTCAATGCTGCTTGTGATTTCTTAGCTTTAGGAATTAATCCTGCTAGTTCTAATTTTTGGATTCAATCAGATGTCCCAGAGGTTACAGAATTAACATGGTTGCTTTCCAACATAACAGGAATGGGACTTTTGGAGCGAGCACATTCGTATAAAGACAAAATAGCAAAGGGAATTTCACCTAATCACGGTTTGTTTGCTTATCCGGTACTTATGGCAGCTGACATTCTAGCTTTTGGGGGTCAAATTGTCCCCGTTGGTAATGATCAAAAACAGCATTTAGAAATAACAAGGGACATAGCTGAGAGATTTAATCATACTTACGGCGAAACCTTCATTATCCCTGAAGTGGAAATATCAAAAGAGGTAGCAACTGTTCCGGGAATAGATGGGCAAAAAATGTCTAAATCTTATGGAAACGCTATAGAAATATTTACGGATGAGAAGACACTAAGAAAAAAAATAATGTCAATTGTTACAGATACAACACCGGTAGACCAACCAAAAACGATAGAAGGCAATGTTTTATTTGAAATTTACTCTTTATTTTTAGATAAGAGTGGAAAAGAAGATTTAAAAGATCGCTTTTTAACACCTGGTCTTAGATATGGGGACGTAAAAAAAGAATTATTCGAAACCATTTGGGAGTACTTTTTACCTTATAGAAGTAATCGTGATATATATGCTAATGATAAAGGTGAAATTAACAAGATTTTACAAGAAGGAGCAAAAAAAGCTAGACAACAGGCTACATATTATCTAGATTTAGCTCGTAAGAATGTTGGTTTGAATTATATGGAGTAATCAAATTTAATAATAATTAATTTATTAAGATAAAACATTGTTTCTAAAACAGTGTTTTTTATTTTTGTCATAAAAAATGTTATTTGGATGTCTACCTAACCAAAGACTTGAATATTCTTTAAGGTAGGAGTCGGGAATTTAAAACATAATTTCAGTATACCTCTACTGAAAGGGGAAGTCTTATGCCTAAGTATGATTGTATTGCCATGTTATTAGCAGGGGGGGAGGGTAAACGACTAGGTGAATTAACGAAAAAAAATGCTAAACCTGCAGTTTTATTCGGGGGCAAATATCGTATTATTGATTTTTCACTAAGTAATTGTACCAATTCAGGTATTGATACAATAGGAGTATTGATTCAATACGAACCTTTAATATTGAATTCTTATATTGGTGATGGTAAACCATGGGACCTTCAACGAAAAAATGGTGGTGTAAACATTCTCCCACCTTATTTAGAAAAGAACGGGGCAAGATGGTATAAAGGAACAGCAAATGCCATTTATCAGAATATGACTTTTATAGAACAATATAGACCTCGTTACGTATTAATTTTATCTGGTGATCATATTTATAAAATGGACTATAGGAATATGCTAAATATGCATATAGAAAAAAAAGCAGATGTTACAATTGCGGTAAAAGAAGTACCGTGGAATGAAGCTAGTCGATTTGGAATTATGAGATTAGATAATAGTAATCGGGTTAAGGAGTTTCAAGAAAAGCCAAAAATACCAATTAGTAATTTGGCTTCTATGGGGATTTATATATTCAACTGGGAGACATTAAAAACCTATTTAACAAAGGATAATAATAATATTGATTCGAGTAAAGATTTTGGTAAAGACGTAATTCCTTTAATGCTAAAGGAAGATTGTAAAATGCATGGTTATAGTTATTCTGGTTATTGGCGTGATGTTGGAACAATAGCTAGTTATTGGGATGCTAGTATGGATTTATTAACTGACAACCCTAGTTTGAACTTAAATGATCCCGATTGGAAAATATATAGTTCAAATTATTATTATGTACCACAGTATGTTGGAACATCGGCAAAGATAACGAAATCTTTAATTAATGAGGGTTGTAAGATTAACGGAACAATTGATAGTTCAATAATATTTTCAGGGGTAATAGTGAAAAAAGGTTCTATAATTAAAAATTCAATTATTATGCCTAACGTGAAAATTGGTAATGACGTAAATCTTAATCGGGTAATTGTAACTGAAAATATGATAATACCAGATAAGAGTTTTGTAGATAACAATAAAGATGACATTCTTTTAATATAGATGAATAAATCTAGAATAAATTATATAAGGGGAGATGTAGCTAGTGGATGTTATGGGAGTAATTAATCTATGTAATGAACAAGATTCATTAAACCAATTAGCATACTATCGCAATGAAGCTTCAATACCTTTTGGTGGAAGTTATAGATTAATTGATTTTTCTTTATCAAACATGATTAATTCGGGAATCCAAGATATTGCAATCTTTACATCAAGTAATTACCGTTCTTTAATGGATCATCTAGGTAATGGAGGGGATTGGGATTTAGATAGAAAGAATGGTGGTTTATTTATTTTACCTCCGTCTTATCAAAATTCTTCAATAACTTGTAAAGGTGATATCTTGAATTTTGATAATCACCTAGATTTTTTCAATCGGGGCAAGTCAAAATATATTCTAATCTCCGGCGGTAATCTGATAAGTAATATAGATTACCGCCCAGCATTAAAATTTCACAAAGATATGAATGCCGATATTACAATTTTACACAAAAAACTAACCAGGAATGACTTGGTTTCAAAATGGTATAAAATAACAACTAATCAGGATAATAGAATTTTGTCAATAAAGAATAATAATCCGAAATGTAATAAAATCTCTCTAGAAACGTACATAATTGAAAAAAAATTATTACTCACACTAATTAAAACAATTAAAAAAAATTATAAAAACGATTTTTTGCATGATGGAATAATTAATAATTTAGATACCCTTAATGTATATGGGTATCTTGTAGATGACTATGTTGCAAAGATAGATTCAGTAAAAAGCTATTATAAAAATAGCATGAATTTATTAAATGAGGATATTTTGGATAATTTATTTAATAAATCAAGAGTAATACACACAAAAACAAATAGTGAGCCGCCTGTTAAATATTTAGATAAATCTGAAGTTGTTAATTCGTTAATTGCCAATGGATGTGTAATTGAAGGTAAAGTAGAGAATAGTATACTTTTCAAGGGAGTAAAAGTACATAAAGAGGCTTACATTAAAAATAGTGTATTAATGCAGAATTGTGATATAGGGGATAACTCCGTAATAATAAACTCGATTTTAGATAAAGATGTAAAGGTTTCATCATGGAAAATCATTAAGGGTGAGGAGAAACTTCCATTAATTCTACCTAAAAAATTAATAATATAAATTTTGATTAAAAACATAACATTCCGGAGACTAAGTGTACCTACCTAGTCTTTTTTTTATTTTTTAATACTATTTCATTGAGTATATGGGACTATACTTTTGGTTATTCTAAAGGTTAGTAAAGAATGGAAGAAAGAGGAACATAATGCTCAAAACTTTAACAAAAATAAATGAATATGAAAATTTTCATCATGAGGATTGTGATTATTGCTACAAAATATTAGGAGCTCATCTTACCGAAGAAAATGGAATTAAAGGAGTTAGTTTTGCAGTTTGGGCACCTAATGCAAAGAAAGTTAGTGTAGTTGGTAATTTTAATAACTGGAATGAAAAGAATAACCAAATGGAAAAAGTAAATAACACCGGTGTTTGGACTACTTTTATTCATAATCTAAATCAGGGTGAAATGTATAAATATTTCATATGCTATAAGGACAAAATACAGAAGTATGTATCTGATCCATATGCTTTTTTTTCTGAACATAGACCTAATAGTGCCTCGATCGTTTATTCATTAGATAACTATGAATGGCACGATCAAGAATGGCAAAATAATTTAACAAATCTTTATAAAAAACCAATCAACATATATGAAGTTCACTTCGGTTCATGGAAACAAAAAGATGGCGAATTCTATACCTATAGGGAATTAGCAGCTGAGTTAATAGATTACGTTGTTTCTATGGGATACACACATGTAGAACTTTTACCAATAGTTGAACATCCATATGACAGATCTTGGGGGTATCAGATTACTGGTTATTACTCAATTACTAGTCGATATGGAACTCCAGATGACTTTATGTATTTTGTAGAACAATGTCACCTAAAAGGAATAGGCGTGATTGTAGATTGGGTGCCGGGACACTTTGTTAAGGATGAACATGGATTAAGGAAATTTGATGGGAGTTCACTTTATGAGTACGCTGATTCCAGAAGATCTGAGAATTACAATTGGGGAACGTTAAGCTTTGACTTAGGTAAAAAAGAAGTAATAAACTTTTTAATTTCTAATGCAATTTTTCTGTTAGATGTATACCATGTTGATGGTTTAAGAGTTGATGCAGTATCAAGCATTCTTTATCTTGATTTTGATAAAAAAGGTAGTGAATGGGTACCTAATATTAATGGTGGAAATGAAAATCTTGAAGGAATTGCTTTTCTAAAGAAACTAAACGAAAAAGTGTTTAAAAAGTTTCCAAATGCATTAATGATTGCTGAAGAATCTACTGCATGGCCATTAGTAAGTGCGCCAACTTATTTAGGAGGGTTGGGGTTTAACTATAAATGGAATATGGGTTGGATGAACGATATTCTTCGCTATATGGAAATGGATTCTATTTATCGGAAGTTTCACCATGACCTATTAACATTTTCATTTTTTTATGTTTTTTCAGAAAATTACATTTTATCTTTATCCCATGACGAAGTAGTTCATGGCAAAAAATCTCTGCTTAACAAAATGTTTGGTGACTATTGGCAGAAGTTTGCTAGTTTAAGACTTCTTTATGGATTTATGATTGCTCACCCTGGGAAAAAACTTCTTTTTATGGGTGGGGAAAATGGACAATTCGATGAATGGAAAGATTACCAAGGATTAGATTGGGACTTACTTGAGTATGAATCTCATAAAAATTTGCACCTCTATGTAAAAGAATTAAATCACTTTTATAAGCAAGAGAAAATCCTTTGGGAATTGGACTATTCACAAAAAGGTTTTGAATGGATTGATCCCCACGACAACTCTCAAAGTATTATTACTTTTATGCGGAAAAATAAAAAGGGCAACTTTATTTTAGTTATATGTAATTTCACTCCATTTACCTATGATAGTTATCGTATTGGCGTTCCTTATGTAGGTGAATATATGGAAATATTTAATAGTGATATGGAGAAATACGGTGGTACTGGCAGAAAAAATATTGGAAGGATACATAGTAATAACATGAAATGGCACAATCAAGTTTATAGTATGAATCTTACTATTCCGCCATTGGCTACAATAATGTTAAAGGCAGTTAATTGTATTCGTTTTCACAAATTAGAAAGTAAGTTTATAGCAAAGGAAAAGTTAACAGCGGTAAGAAATAAGTATAAAGCTTTTAAAAAAGTTCATATTAATAAAGGCATCTATAGTAATTAAATACCACATCAGTGTAAGGATGGGTTTAAATGCAGGTTCTATTTGTAGCTTCAGAGGCTTTACCATTTGTTAAAACAGGCGGACTAGCTGACGTAATTGGATCATTACCAAAAGCATTAAATAATAACAATATTGATGCAAGAGTAATTCTGCCCAAATATAAAGAAATTCCCGAAAATTTTAAAAAAAAAATGTTAATAAAAAAAAGCATAAATATATCGTTAGGTTGGAGAAATAAAGTTTGTCAAATAGAAGAAATAAAATACCAAGGAGTAATATATTATTTTATTAATAATGATTATTATTTTAATAGGGACGGGATCTATGGATATTGCGACTCTTTTGATGAAGCAGAAAGATTTGCCTTTTTTTCAAAGGCAGTAGTTGAAGCTCTACCATATTTAGATTTTAAACCAGATATTATTCATCTACATGATTGGCAAACAGCTTTAGTAAGTTTATATTTAAAGTCAAACTATAGTAATAATGATTTTTATAAAAGTATTAAAACAATTTTTACTATTCACAATCTTAGATATCAGGGAATTTTTCCGAGGAATTTATTAGGGGATGTGCTGGATATAAATCAGGATCAATTTAATATTAATGGTATTGAATATTATGGGAGCATTAACTATTTAAAAGCGGGGTTAATCTATTCAGATTATATTTCAACTGTTAGTGAAACCTATTCTCAGGAAATTCAGTATCCATACTATGGTAATGGTCTGAATGGAATACTTAAGGCGAGAAATAACAAACTTCACGGAATATTAAATGGAATTGATGTAAGTGAATATGATTCGAGTACCGATCCGAACATTTTTGTTAATTACAGTGATTATGAAAATAAATTACTCAACAAAATGTTATTACAAGAAAATTTAGGTTTTACTGTAGATAAAAATATTCCACTAATAGCTATGGTATCAAGGATTGTCACACAAAAGGGGATAGAATTAGTAATAACTGTTTTAGAAGAAATTTTATCGGAGAATGTACAATTCATCATCCAAGGAACGGGTGAAGAAAAATATGAAAAAATATTTAGAAATATAGCTGAAAAATACCCGAAAAAAATGATCTTTTTAAATACATTTGATGATGTTTTATCTAGAAAGGTTTATGCTTCTTCAGATTTATTTTTAATGCCTTCACTATTTGAACCCTGTGGACTAGGACAGATAATTGCATTGAGGTATCTATCTGTACCAATTGTAAGAGAAACAGGGGGGCTTAAGGATACAATAGTTTCCTTTGATGAATTTACTGGACTGGGCAATGGATTTACATTCGCCAATTACAATGCGTATGACATGTTATATACAATAAGAAGAGCTTTAAAGCTGTATGATAATAAGCCATTTTGGGAAAAAATAATCAGTAATGGAAAAAAAGAAGATTATAGTTGGAGACAATCAGCTAAGCGATATATTAATCTATATCAACATGTTCTTTAAACAACAAGGAGATGATGTTCGTGTTCAGAGATAAAGAAACATTTAAGAAGAATTTCTTAGAAAAAATAGTTATTTTAAATGGGAAAAACATGAAGGATGCTTCAAAACGAGATATATATAGCACATTGGCATATATGGTAAGAGGAGAAATAAGCAAAAATTGGATAGCGACAAATAATACATATAATTCACAACATCCTAAGGAAGTTTTTTATTTTTCGATGGAGTATTTACTTGGAAGGCTTTTAGATAGCAACTTAATTAATTTGGGAATTAAAGATATTTGCAAAGAAGGATTGAAAGATTTAGGGATTGATTTATATGATATAGAAGAACAAGAAGCAGATCCAGGTCTTGGCAGTGGCGGGTTAGGAAGATTAGCAGCTGATTTCCTTGATTCATTAGCATCATTACAAATACCAGGGCATGGTTACGGTATTCGTTATAAGTATGGATTGTTTGAACAAAGAATTGTTGATGGTTATCAAGTTGAGCTTCATGATCATTGGCTTCAAGAAAACAATGTTTGGGAGTTTAGAAAATCGGACAAAGCAAGGGAAATAAAATTCGGTGGCGATGTTTGGTTGGAGGATAATGATGGTAAAATTATTGTTCATTATGAAAATTATGAATCTGTAATTGCTGTTCCTTATGACATACCAATTGTAGGATATCAAAATAATGTAGTCAATTTCTTAAGATTATGGAATGCGGAACCGATGATTAAAGATTTTGACTATAATAATTTTAATCATCGAGATTATCACAGATACGTTGAATATAAACGTTCTACTGAAGCAATCTCAGAGATTCTATACCCTGATGATTCACAACTTGAAGGTAAGATATTAAGATTAAAACAACAATACTTTCTAGTATCGGCTAGTATTCAAAACATATTGTATAGGTATAAAAAAAATCATAGGGATTTGTCTGATTTATCGGACAAGATTGTAATTCACATAAATGATACCCATCCTGTTTTGGTAATACCAGAACTAATGAGAATTTTAATGGATGAGGAAGGTTTTAGTTGGGATAAATCGTGGAGTCTAACGAGTAAAATAATATCCTATACTAATCATACAACGTTAACTGAAGCATTGGAGAAATGGAATATTGATATATTAAGGCCTTTGCTTCCTAGAATCTATATGATTATTGAGGAGATTAATAAACGTCTTTGCAAAAATCTATGGACAAAATACCCCGGAGAATGGGATAAAATCAACGAAATGGCAATCATTAGTAACAATCAAGTTAAAATGGCTAACCTCGCAATAGTAAGCAGTTTTTCAGTGAATGGAGTATCGGAAGATCATTCGGAAATAATTAAGAAACAAATATTTAATAATCTGTATCAATATTTTCCGAAAAAGTTTAACAATAAAACAAATGGAATTACCCATAGAAGATGGCTTTATTCTGCTAATCCACATTTAGCGGATGCAATTAGTGAACGAATAGGTGATGGTTGGATTAAAAATCCTACCGATTTAATCAATATATTAGATTATGTAAATGATAAGAGCTTTAAAGAACAACTATCTAAGATAAAACAAGGTAACAAAAAAAAGTTAGCTTATTATATAGAACAAAAGTATAACCTTAAGATTGATGTTAATTCAATATTTGATGCTCAAGTAAAAAGAATTCATGCCTATAAAAGACAACTTCTTAACTTATTTAACATAATGGATATGTATAATCACCTACGTGAGGATTCAAAATATATTATTGAACCAAGAACATTTATTTTTGCAGGAAAAGCAGCCCCAGGCTACCACTTAGCAAAAAATATTATAAAGTTAATAAATAATATAGCTGATGTTATTAATAATGACAAAAAAATTAAAGATATGATTAAGGTTGTTTTTATTGAAAATTATAGTGTTTCCCTAGCAGAAAAAATAATTCCAGCAATTGATGTTAGTGAACAAATATCGACTGCTAGTAAAGAAGCATCTGGCACTGGCAATATGAAATTAATGATGAATGGTGCTGTTACATTAGGTACATTGGATGGAGCAAATATTGAGATATCTGATTTAGTTGGTAAGGATAATATTTATATTTTTGGGTTAAAGTCCAACGAAGTCCTAGAATATAATAAAAAAGGCAACTATCATGCCAGAGAAATATATAACAGTAATTCAAGGTTAAAAGCTGTGGTTGATCAATTAGTAAATGGTTACTATTCAAAGGACGGTGTTGATTTTAGATCAATCTATTACAGCATTCTTGAGAATGATAACTTTTATGTACTAAAAGATTTCTCATCTTATGTTAAAGCACAAAATCAAATAGAAAAGGATTATAAAGATCAATCAACTTGGTCAGAGAAAAGCATCGTTAATATTGCTTATTCTGGTAAGTTTTCTAGTGATTTAACAATAGCCAAGTATGCATCTGATATTTGGGATTTAAAACCTATAGAGATAAAGGAAAATATTTACCAAAGTTAAGAGGATATTAAAACATAATCAATTATATAAAAACATGAGAGGCTAAAATTTCATGAAACAATGGATATATCATGATTCACATAATCTTAATTATCGTAATCCCTTTGGCGCAACTTCTGTAAATCAAAATGTAGTAATACATTTAAGAATTACAGGAGTTGAAGTTGCAGATGGAGATAAAGTCATTCTTATTTACTGGGAGGAAGGTAATGAGAAAAAAGAAATAAATATGCAATTGAGTAAGTCGAATGGCAATGAATTGTATAGGGCTGAGATAATAGGACTTTCTTATCCAGGGTTAATATGGTATATGTTTGCTGTATCTATTAATAGTGATAGAACTTATTATGGAAAGGTCAAAGAAAATTATGGCGGAGTTGGTGTTATTGCAGATAATAATCCTTTGCCGTATCAAATAACCTTTTATGATAAAAAAAATTCAACGCCCAATTGGTACAAAGATGCAATAATGTATCAAATATTTGTTGATAGATTTTATAACGGTAATGAAGACGGAAAAGTGTTAAATCCAAAAGAAAACAGTCTATTACACTCTCAATGGGATAATGACCCTATCTATATTAAGGACAAGAAGGGTAAAATTATTTATTGGGATTTCTTTGGTGGTAATTTATTGGGGGTAAAGAAGAAATTATCATACTTAAAAGAACTTGGGGTGGATATAATCTACTTTAATCCTGTTTTCGAATCTTCAAGTAATCATAAATACGATACAGGAGATTATCATAAAATTGACCCGATGTATGGGGATAATCAATTATTTAAGGAATTATGTAAAGAAGCGAGTCAATTAGGAATATCTATTATATTAGATGGTGTATTCAGTCATACTGGAAGCGATAGTAAATATTTTAATAAAGAAGGTAGATATGAGGAAGTTGGTGCCTATCAATCCACTAGCTCACCTTGCTCTAAGTGGTATTGTTTTCAGGTATATCCTAATATATATGACAGCTGGTGGGGTATAGATGTACTTCCGAATGTCAACGAGCTTGAGCCTTCCTACTTAGATTTTATTGTTAATAGTGAGAATAGTGTAGTTAGGTATTGGCAAGGTCAAGGAATAAAAGGCTGGAGACTAGACGTAGCAGACGAATTACCAGATGAATTTATCCGAATTTTAAGGAATAAAATGAAAGAATTAGATAATGAATCAATTATCTTAGGCGAAGTATGGGAAGATGCGTCAAATAAAATAAGTTATGGCAGTAGACGACGTTATTTATATGGTGATGAGTTAGATTCGGTAACTAATTACCCTTTTCGTGAAGCAATAAAAGGCTTTCTACTAGGGTATATAGATGCGAATAAAGTATATTTATTTTTAATGACATTATATGAAAATTACCCATTAGAACATTTCTACTCTACGATGAATCTCATTGGAAGTCATGATACACCAAGAATTTTATCAATGTTTAGAGATAAAATTCCTGAATATATGGCACAAGAATGTAAAAAAATTATTTCTATTAAACGTTTGAAGCTTGCAACATTAATTCAATTTACTTTTCCAGGTGTTCCACTTATCTACTATGGTGATGAAGTTGGTCTTGAAGGAAATGAGGAGCCCTTGAATCGAAGAACTTACCCATGGGGCAAAGAGAATACTGAAATCTTAGAATGGTATAAGCAAGTAACTAAATTAAGAAAAACGTATAATCTTTTTAGTACGGGAAAATGGATTCCGTTTTATACTAATGAAGATGTTTTTGGTTACATTAGATTAATTGAAAATAATAAAGATGTATTTATGCAAGAAAAAGAAAATAATCTAGCTATAGTACTTTGCAATCGAAGTATTAACAATTCGTTTGAGGTAAAGGTAAATCTTAATAAATTATTAATAACCAATATGAATGACTTAACAGAAGTGACAGATATTATGAATGGTGAAAAGATTTATGTGAAACAGGGCAATATAAGCACAACTTTGGAACCGCTAGAAGGTAAAATATATATGCAGTATGTAAAAAAATAAACAAAAATTTAGAGTTCTATTCTAGTAAATTAAAATAGTTAAAACTGTATTATGCAGAAATAAGAGTGCTATAATAGATTATAGGATGAGAGGAGGCCAAAATGAGTATAATTATAAATCAGATTATTAAAACGGTTATACGTTACCCATGGTTTATGGAAACAGCCCTATTCAAAAAAACAATGTTTGTTTTTCCAAATATGATAGCTAATAGGTATGATAAAACAGTCGGCAATCGAGTGGATTACGAGTTGCCGCTTATCGAAGGACTTAAATACCTAGATTTGGATGCTAGATTTGAAGGGAAAATACTTGATTTATGTACAGGGACAGGTTTTGCTTCACTTGAAGCGGCTGCTGTATTTCCTAAAGCTAAGATAATCGGTATCGATCAATCACAAACAATGTTGGACCTGGCAAGCCAAAAAGCTGATTCAAGAAATATTGATAATGCGGAATTTATAATGGCAGATGCTTCTCACTTATTTTTTAAAGAGGATTCATTTGATCTTGTTATTGTGTCTAATGCTCCATTTTATTTCGAAGAAATAGCAAGAGTTCTAAAAACAACTGGAAGCTTTCTGATTTCACTTTCCTTTGGTGGCAAGAGTATCGTTCAAAGTAGAAAAAGAATTGAAGAATATTTTCAGCAATATAACTTGAAGGTAAAAGAGATTAAGCAGGTAAAAGAAGGGGTATTTATTCTAAGTTCTTTGGATAAATAATAAATTATATAGGTTAAACTAATAAGTAGTAAAAGAGGTGGAAAATGGTTGTATCAATTTTAATACCGGCCGTAACTATTGCATTAATAGTTATTTTGATTGCAGGAATCAAGTCAGAACCTGGAAAGGGAGGTGAAGAAATGATAAAAAACGTTTACATATACTTAGTACTATTCGCAACTTTAATGATGACCATTGGAGGAAGCGTCGCAGCATTTATGGCGATTGCTGATATCGTTTCTCCTGCATCATATTATCAGTCTTTTGATGATTATAGTAGATGGGGTAACGAAAAACCATATGTCGAGGGAGATACTAGTGAAATAAAGTTAACTGAAGAGCAGTTGAGGGTAAAATATGACGCAATGGTTCAAGAAGAGAAATTAAGGCAAGTCGAACAAGGAAAAAACAATCTAATTAAGAGTTTAGGATGGATCTTTATTCCGCTTATAGTCTTCATATATTTTTCGCGTCGAATACCAAAGAGTGAAAAAAATATAAAGTAAGTATTTAAAAAAAGTATGGGCCTTCTTGATTTGATGAACTGCCCCTTGTCAAGTAGACAAGTAATTAATTAAAGTTTATGCAATATTAAGTGCTTGGTTTCGATATTCTATCGGAGCTAAGCACTTTAGTCTTTTTTGAAACCTTTTTTCGTTATAGAAG
>JBFXJF010000018.1:0-44172 GCA_050175155.1 Vulcanibacillus sp. | reverse complement strand
TTCTATAACGAAAAAAGGTTTCAAAAAAGACTAAAGTGCTTAGCTCCGATAGAATATCGAAACCAAGCACTTAATATTGCATAAACTTTAATTAATTACTTGTCTACTTGACAAGGGGCAGTTCAAAAGTTGCAAGGTTCCTTTTATGATAATATCTTTTTTATTTAACCTAGTAATTGTAATACGCTTTGTGGTTGTTGATTAGCTTGTGCAAGCATTGCAGTTGAAGATTGTACTAGAATGCTTTGTGTTGTATAAGCCATCATCTCTCTAGCCATATCTACGTCACGAATACGAGATTCAGCACCAGTAAGATTTTGAGCAGATGTGCTTAAGTTATTGATTGTGTGTTCTAAACGGTTTTGATAAGCACCTAATTTTGCACGCTGAGATGATACAGCATCAATTGCAGCATCTACTGATGTAATAGCTGCTGAAGCATTTGTTGCATCGGCTACCGACAGAGAATCAACACTTAAAGCACTAGCTGACATATCATTTACTTGAATACTCATAGTTTGGTTAGCATTAGCGCCTATTTGGAATTCAGCCTGTGTTCCAGTTATTTCGATAGTTAAAGTATCTAAAGCATCATCTGCTATAGAGTTGTTAACACTTACTGCTATTTTATCAGAAAATCTTAGAACTCCTTCAGTACCAGCAGCGACAATATTACTACCATAAGTATTTGTACCATCAGTAATTGAGTATGAGCCATCTGCATTACCAGCTAATGTCCACGTCCCAGCTGCTAATCCTCCATTAAAAGTAACACCGCTAACAGCCCCATCCATTAATACTGTTGAATTAGCCGTATCTGTATCAACATAGGTACCTAATGTTCCATCAAGCAATTTTTTAGTATTAAATTCTGTTGTATCTTTAATTCGATCAATTTCATCAACTAACTGATTAATCTCCTCTTGCATTTGAGTACGATCTGAGCCTGTATTAGTGTCATTTGACGCCTGTACAGCCAATTCTCGAATACGTTGAAGAATGCTTTCAGTTTCACTTAAAGCACCTTCAGCGGTTTGAATCAAAGAAATACCATCTTGAGCATTTCGTTCAGCTTGCCCTAAACCTTTAATCTGTGATCTCATTTTCTCAGAAATCGCTAGACCTGCAGCGTCGTCTGCTGCTGAATTGATTCTAAAACCTGAAGATAATTTCGCTGTTGATTTTGATAATGCACTATTAGCATTACTTAATGCTGAATACGTGTTTAAAGCTGTTACGTTAGTGTTAATAATCATTTTAATTCCTCCCTGAATTTTTTATTATCACATCCATGTGATAAAGAGATATCATGCGGCCGCAATCAAAGCTCTTTCCATTATTATCGTTAATCCGACCAATATTTTACTGCTCTATTTATGCTATATTTTCCACTATTATTACAATATAGCTTTAATTTTCTTTATTTTACTCTGCATCATATCTATTTATTTTTTTCTTTTAATAGCTTCTCTAAATCAGCTATATCAAAAGCTTGATTTGCCGCTTGCTTATTCTCATTCTGAATAGCAAGATATACCTCTTTTCGATAAACCTCGACACTTCTCGGTGCATTTATCCCTAATTTTACTTGGTCACCCTCAATCCCTATAACTACGATTTCTATATCTTTACCAATAATAATTGATTCTTCCTTTTTACGACTTAGAATCAGCATTTTATATTCCCCCTTCGCGAATCGGTTGGGGGAATAAAGGAGTCGCAGTTAAATAGTTAACTTCATGTATAATATATTGTTTTCCCTTTTTGATGTTAACATTAATAATAAGTGGTGCCTTTAAGTTAATACTTGCGTTTTTAACATCATCTGTAATCGATAAAATACCCCAGGTTGCTACATCTTCAATTTTGTTTATCTGTAATTCTTCTTTAACATTGTCATCTAAATCAAATAGATAATCAGAAAAGAAATTAAAGGGATTAGCTAATATAAAAGTAAGATCAAGATTATTAACGGACTGAAGATAAGCAAAAGGACTATCACTATCGTTTTGACAAACAATAAACTGTTTCTCATCTTCAAACCCAGGAAGTCCAGAATTAAAAGTGATAATATTTTCCTCTAAGTATTCTACTTTTCCTAATTGTCTCGTTTCAATTATTTTCATCTTGTTTTCCTCCTAATTTTAATAACTCTACAAAAAAAACCATAGCTTTACCTATAGTCAATTCTTTTAAATGGTTAAATCTATTTTTGGCGGTATTACATCTACCTTACTTTTCTGCAGTTCATATATTTCTATCTTTCCTCTAACATAGTCAAGCTGCGGTTTGTTGACCTGAACATCCATATTAACATCTCCGCCGCTCCAGCTCATTGATAAGCTACCCGCTTGATATTGTATATTAACATTATCACAAGAGGCCCTTCCAACATAGTCATATGCTGAAAAATCAACCTTATCGTTTTTGGCATGTTCAACAATCGGATCATTATATATATGAACTTTTTGGAAATGCTCACCTTTTCCAGCAATCTCTTTAATCGAGTTTAAGCCAGTGTCGAGATAATTATCTGTTATAACATCTAACCATTCTAGTTGCGGAAAATTCCCTAAGGCCTTAAAAGCTGCGGATTGGTCGATGTTTATTTTTGCCGGAGTCGTGCTTATATTAACCTTAGGATACTCTTGGTGAGTATCAATCTCCGCATTGTTTTGTTTTACCTGCAATTTTGCATTATCAATATTTAAGCCTATTTTTGGATAGGAATACCCTATTTGTATTTGAGGAATTTGATTCATATTAGCCACTTCCATCCAAATAAGATTACTTTAGAAAGTTTAATAAGCTTGGTTGGATTATATCTGCTGTAACCTTTAGTGACGCCTCGTAAATATTTTGTGCTGAATTTAAGCTTGTAATTACCATTGCAATATCAGCATCCTCTGTTTGTGAGATTAAGGAATTAAGATTAATGTCTTCTTCCTTTAATCTAGCAGTAATTAACTCTATTCGATTAGTAATCGCACCCACATCAGCAAATCTTTCAATTACTACATTCAATCTCTCATCAATAACCCCGAAAGAATTAGATATTTCTTCGGCATTATCGTTTAATAGAGCAGTCTCTAATTGTTTTAGCACAGAAAATGCGTTAGTTGGATCTCCTGCTTCTCCAAATAGAGTCGCACCAGATACGTTTATTCCAAAGGTTATTCCTTTTCCTACCTCCAACTGGATTTTTCCCTGATCTGGTGTAGTTAATGGTGCAGTGATTGAATCGTATGGTTTAATGTTTGTTAACTGCCCGTTAAAAATATATTCACCGTTATACTGGGAATTACCAATATCAACTAGTTGTTCATATAATTGATGAATTTCTGATGCTATTGAGCTCCTAGATTCTTTTGAACTGGAACCATTAGCTCCCTGAACCGCTAATTCTCTAGCTCGTTGCAAAATATCATTTGTCGCGCTGATTGAATTCTCAGTTTGAATAATCTTTGAATTAGCATAATCGACGTTTCTTTGAAACTGCTTATTTTGCGCCAAATCCTCTTTATATCGCAATGAAAAGCTTAAGCCTACTGGATCATCCGATAATTTATTAATTTTTTTACCAGTCGCCAATTGCTCGTTAAGTTTTTGGATTGTTCGTAAATTATTATTTAGATTGTGCAGTGCATTGTTTGATAACATGCTTTGTGAAATTCTCATAATATCACCTATTCCCCAAAATTATCTACCGACTAATCCCGTACCATTAATTAGTTTATCCAGCATTTCATCTAGCGTACTTATCATTCTTGCCGAGGCACTATATGCCTGTTGAAACTTTATTAAGTTTGCCATCTCTTCATCTATTGAAACACCACTTACAGATAATCTACTATTCTCCACTTGAGTTACCAGTGCCTCATAATTATCAGATTGTCTTTCAGCTTCTTTAGTCTTAACACCTAATTGACCAACCATTGCATTATAAAATTCACTAAGAGTTCCATCTCCCTTAATTGGTGAATTACCCAATAAGCTATCAAAGGATATGTCAAGATTTCTTATCCCCGCAATCCATATTGCTAGATTGTTATTACCTCTTGTAACATGCTCTAATCCATCTGTTCCTATATGCGCGGCAGTTGAAGTAGCAATATTCTGTACATTATTAGCAATATTAGGGTTTAACTCTATATTATAAGCAGAAAAATTAGCGCTACCATCTTTTGTTGTAAATAGTGGTTCACCCGAGTTCAGTGGTTCTTGAAGTGTGTAACCTAACTGGTGCAGACCATTAAGCCCTTCTATTTTTACAGTTAAGTCTGCCATAATAGTACGACTGGCAATATCACCTGTATAAGTTATCTCCGTACCATCTAGTAATGTTAGTTTCTTTCCCTCTGGAATAATAGTTCCTTGAGGAATAACATACTCTAATTCCCCTACAGCAATAGATTTCACTAGTTCATCTAATTGATTTTGGAAAACTTCAATTTCACTTAAAGACATTTGATATCCGTGAATTTCCCCACTAGTTATATCAGCAGGTAAAGCGGCAGCATCTAATAAAAAGGAATTGTAGCCATTAACTAATTCTGTGCTCCCTGTCGTTATTGTATATCCATTACTAAACTCCCGCACCTGAATATTGACACTTTCTGATAGTTGATCAACAAGTAAGTCCCTTTGATCTCTTAAATCGTTAGCATTATCTCCTAAAGACTCAATTTTACATATTTCTTTATTTAATCCAGCAATCTGTGTGATTAATGTATTCGTATCATTAACAACGATGTTTAAACTACTACTTATATTATCCTCTAATTTTACTAGGTTGCTTGCTAAGTTGTTAAAGGAACCAGTCATTGTTATAGCACTCTCGACTACAACAGTCCTTGCAGTTAAACTATCTGGCTGTGTTGCTAAATCACTCCAGCTATTCCAAAAGTTATTAATTACAGAGCTTAGACTCTGGTCGCTTGGCTCATTAACCATTGCTTCAATTTTACTTAAAGAATCTTCCCTAACCACCCAATCACCACTACTACTACTTAATCCCCTATATTGATCATCTAAGTACGCTTCTCTAACCCTTAAAATATTAGAAACATCAACACCTGTACCTAACTGTCCAGGGGTTGTGCTATTATTAATGCCTGGTACTTCCATTGAACTATCGGCCACTAAACTAACAATCTGCCTAGAATATCCAGCAGTATTAGCATTGCTGACGTTATGCCCAGTAGTATTTATCGCAGTTTGTTGGGCAAATATGCCTCTCTTTGCAGTTTCTATACCCATAAAAGTAGATACCATTTTTACATCTCCCTACGCCTTTTTGTCAAATATCCCAGCGTTTGTTATATTCTTCGGATTAGTTGTCGAGGACCTAGAATAAGTCATGGTCTGAGTGGATTCTTGTGTTATCGTGTTTAAAGAATGTGAAACAAAATCTAATGATTGTTTAATTAATTGTGTATTTATCTCATTTTCCCTTTTTATCTCATCAAGTAAACTTTTAAGCTTGTCATTTATTTCTTTAAGTTTCACTTTCTCAGAAGTAGATGTCAAGCTATTATTAATTAAGCCAGTTATTGTTATGTCAGCCGGAAGCACGTTATTTTCTTCAGCTAATTTATCAAAAATCTTAATGCGTTCTTCTTCTAAATGTTTTGTCTGCAAAAGCCAAATAGATTCCTGCTGCATAATGCTTGACAGTTCGTCGGTTTGCCCATTAATTAGGACATCTCTTTTTTGTTTAACTAATGTCTTCATCTCTAATTGTAGTTCATAAACCATTAACAAGTTTTCTACTAGTAATTGTAAAGACATTATATTCACTCTCCAGAATTACTTATATCCATATTAAGCATTTTTGCAGCGACTAAATTAGCGTCTACTTGGTATGTTCCATTTTCAATCTGAGCTTTAATTCTTTCAACCTTTTCCACATTTGATGTTTCGCTTATATGTTCTAGCATTAATTTTGCTTCATCTGAAATTGTAATTTGGTCTTTTTTTGTTTCGCTTTTCTTTACTTCCTTTTCATTTTGATTAATCTGTTGATATTTTTTTATGTTTTGAATTGAATTTATATTATTGATTTCCATTTTTCTCATCTCCTTAAAATAAAAACGATAAAGACTATTATTACCTTTATCGGTATATATCTTAAAATAAATAAGTTCTGTATTTAAGTAAAAGTATATCTTCTCGAAGATATACTTTAAAATGCTCCGTATCTCTACCCATCTCGACTAAACTGCCTACTTATCAGAATTGTTCTTTATTTTAAAATAAGCACTTTTAGTTTCAATGTTATTCTTAGAACTAATCTCATTACTTCCCTTTGAAAGTTTGTTTACTTCCTTATTAAAAATAGCAGTACACTTATCACACAATCTACCTTTATTAATTGATGCTCCACAGGATTCGCAAGGATACCCTAAATTAGGACTTTCAGCGACAGAAATGCGTCCTTCTTGAACGAACTTGGTTATCTGCTTTACACTAACACCAGTAACTTCACTTAAAAGATAAATATTAACTAAATTATTCTCACGCAGATAATCTGCACAAGCTTTATATTCAGCTTCAACACTACTAATACATTGCGGACAAACGCTTTTCCCATTGCTGATAAAAAGGCTACCACACTTAGAACAATTAGATAGTCCTCCTAACGACATCCTTCCAGCCTCCTTCAAACTAAAAATTATAAGCTCGAGATAACGTTAAACTATAAACGTTGTTAGCCCTTACCGTTTTTAATACACTTGCACACTCATTGATTGTTGCTCCTGTAGTGTATATATCATCTATTATTAGTATATTTTTATTCTCAATTTGCTTATCAATCCCATGTCTTAGTGAAAACGTGCCTTCAATCTGTCTAAATCGTTCTTTCTTTCCCTGTTTGCTCTGCTTAAAAGTATCCCTTTTTCTTGCTAATGTATCTAATATAGGTATTCCCGATAGTTCGTGAAGTCTAACAGTTAATAGCTCTGCTTGATTAAAGCCCCTTTCTTGTAACCTATTATTATGTATTGGCACATATGTAAGATAATCTATTTTTAAATCCTTGTAATAACACTCATATGTCGCCATTAAAAAATAACTAAATTCATTCACAAGACTTTGTTTGCCCCGATATTTATATAAAGCAATCAAATCCTTCGCAAAATCGTTATATAATATTGCACTGCGATTAAAAATAAAGTTCCTGTTAGATAGATTTCTACAATCACTACATATGTTATTCTTATCACTATTAAAGCTATTTTTTAAAGGTTTATGGCAGCTCGCACAGTACGGCATTAAAGGAACCAACATCTGCTCCTTACAATAACCACAGATATTAGGTAGTTTAGATAAACGATTTATTAAATAATTATCTGATTTAGTAGATTTTGGATTATTAATATTTTTCCCACATAAGGAGCAATCCAGCTTTGGGAATAACAAATCTAATACATACAATTTTAACATTTTCATCCCACATCTTTAAATAACTATTTTTATAATAATTGATAAGTAATAAATATTCAATAGAATCTTTGATAAATAAGTCAAAACTGCCATAAAAACCTTATATTTACATCAATTGTTTTTTTGCTAAATAATTCATTTTATTTATTTGTTTTTTTGCTCCATGTAAGTCTTTAGTCATATATTCCGCTAAGAACCAAACTAGACCCCGAGGAAATTCAGCCGATCTACCTACTCTACCAGCTATTTGAACCAAAGTTGCCTCATCAAAAATTTTTGCCTCTGCATTAAGAATTAAAATATGCAAATTCGGAAAAGTAACTCCTCTTTCTAATATTGTTGTTGTAACTAGATATCTTATTTCCCCCGCTCTAAATAAATCTATTTTTCTGTCCCTATTTAGATCATTCGCATGAACTCCGCCTATCTTTTCAGTAGGAAACCACGCTATTAGTTTGTCTACCCATATTTCTATATCTTTTACCCCTGAAACAAAGATAAGAGCCTTTCCATCTACCTTCTTAACTTCGCTTATAAAATCTTTTATCTTCGAGAATGGACTTTTTCTTTTTAATAATTCTATTTTGTTGGGAATTATTTTAATGGTTGGGGTAGGCAGAGGTTGACCATGATATCTACTAGATAATACCTCATAATCAATAGTTTTTTGTTTGATTCGAATAAGCCATTCATTAGGTGGAGTCGCACTCATCAAAACCGTTTTGCCCCCATATTTTAGGGAACGTTTAACTAAATACTGTAATTCGAGGTTATTATGATAGGGATAGGCATCTAGTTCGTCGATGATAGCCAAATCGAAATAATTAATAAATCTAATTGTTTGTTGAGCGGTAGCTAGATATAAGCTTCCTACTTTCCATCTATCTTCACTTCCGCCATATAAACTTACAATTGAAAGATTAGGAAAGGAATTCTTAAATCTAATTGTTAAGTCTTTGATAATATCTCTTCTTGGTGCGGTAAATAATACTTTATCACCTTTTTCTAAAGCACACTTTATTGCAAAAAAGACCATTTCAGTTTTACCAGAACCCGTTACCGCCCAAATCAAGAATTCTTTATTATTTCCATTTTTAATAAAATCAACTATCTTATCCGATATTTTTTTTTGGGAATTAGAAAGTTGAAGATCAATCATTGAGACTTTATTAGATTGGGCTAATTTTATACTAGGGTTATTCTCTATTGAAAAATAAAATAATGGAATACATGATTTACTCTTTCCCATCGTTACACAATTTTCGCACGTAGCACAGTAATCTTCACATATCGAACATCTTTGAACAATAATATTTTTGTTCGTTCCACAATGATTGCATTCCTTATTAATAGTAAATTTTTTTCTGGCTATATCATAGGGATATGAAACACTTGGATTAATCTTAATATTCTCCAATAAATAACCTGTCTGAAGTAATTGATATAATTTCTCTTTGGGTACCTCTTCAATAAAGTCTAATTTAGATAGTTCATCTAATAATAGTAACCTACCTTCCAACAATGGGAATATTATTTTTTTAAATGATTGGTAATTTGCATTAAATAAATCAAAACCATCTTTAGTAAATAAATTTTCAGTTTCAAGTTCCTCTTTTGATAAAGCAGATAAGGAAAATAATCCTTTCTGTTGTAAGTGCAGTGCTAATGCATTAGCATGACCAATTGAAAGTTTCTTTGTTAGAATAATTATATTAATAACACCCTTCTGGTGCCAAAAAGTCAAATCAACATTTATATCTGAAGAAATCAACCATGTTAGTTTTTGGCTATTTTCAACTAAATATAAATTAAAGTTCATAATAGCTTCTTTTTTACCAACCAATCTGCAATTATATGAATAACAACAATAAAAACTGATATAAAAATTACCAGAGTTAATTTACCTAGTAGGGGATCTTGAAATAGTATTAACCATAGGATAGAAAGAATTAAAATAATAATCCCTGACCGCACCCTCAACGAAAAATTAACTACTGCATAGGTAAAGGGAATAATATATAAGGCAGGAAACAAAATGCTATTATAAATGCCACTAAATAAAATAGTAACAGTTATATTTACTATAAAAATATAGTTACATATTAGCCTTATTTGAATGCTCCTATTTGTTAGCGCCTTTTGATTAATATATAACAACATAACAATTGAAACTAGTAAGTCGATACCTAATAGAACTCTTTCAAAATTTGTTGCTATAAAGATTGCTACTATTATAGCAATTATAAATAAATAGATTAGTATTCTATTTATTATTTTAATTTTATTTACTTCCAGCATCTTATACGATCCTCCTCTGGCTTAACCTAGTCCTACCATAAAAAATCAGAAAACCGTTCTTAATAAGAACGGTTAAGGTTAGCAGAGTCAGTATTTGGTAGCTTGGCAATCTTTGTAAAAGACCCATAGCTTTGCGTCCTATCCTCACAGATAGTTTGCCCTTATCATTCTTTGGAACTAGTTATATTTTCCTATATATAAATAAATATAATCATATATGTTAAATAATAGCAAGTAAAAAATAAAATTTATTATAACTTAATTAAAACTACTTTCTATTTCCCCTTCGTAGACAGAAACCTTATTTCTACCCTTCATCTTTGAACCAATATATAATGCCCTGTCAGAGAATCTTATCAAATCATTTGGGCAGATAGTCATATCTGGGTAGGTAGATATTCCGATACTGGCTGTCACGTGAACAATTATTGCTTTATCATCATTCAGTGAATCTTTTACCACAATCTCTAGCTCCTGAATGGTCGCACGAATTCTTTCTGCTATCTCAAATGCACTGCTATAGTTAGTATCAGGAATTATTATTACGAACTCTTCCCCACCATATCTTGCAACAATGTCCTGTCTTCTAATTAATCTTTGTAATAGCTTTGCAATTTCCTCTAATACTATATTTCCGTTCTGATGCCCGTAGCAATCGTTAATATTCTTAAAGTGATCAAGATCTATCATTAGAAGGCTTAGGCTACTTTTATTTACCTCTGCTTCCTCAATCATTTCATTTAAAAAATTAACAAAAGCTCTAAAATTATATATTTTCGTTAGCTCATCTATTAAGCCTTTCTCCTCAGCATTTTTAAAAACAGTAGCATTTCTAATAGCCAATCCAGCTTGGCTTGCCAATATATTTACAATGTTAACATCATCCGTTGTAAAATGATATTCGTTTGGACTAGCAAAATTAACAATACCTATAACCTTGTCATGCCAAATCATTGGAGTAGACATAAATGATTTACACCCATGCTGACAGTGTTTTTTACAATTAAATAACAATATGTCAGCTTCACTATTAAGCAATAATGTTTTTTTATCGTCCATTACTTTTTCTACGACTTTTTGGTTAAGTAAGCAGAAGTTATCATCGGAGCGATTAAAAGTAGTTTTCCCCTGATAATTCAATGATGCAATCAAAGACATTTTATTATTTTTCATTAAGTAGATGTTGCTATAATCAAATGTTAATACATCTTTATAGGCTTTTTGAAGTGCAATAATAGTTTTTTCTAAATTTAGTTCGGAGGTATAGGTAGTTGTTAGCTGATTAAGCGTCTTAATCTGTTGATGAGATATAAGAAGTTGACTATAATATCTAACAAGTAAAATAAACAAAACAAACTGCGATAGTACAATTATTATAGGAAGGTAACCATATATATCTAAGGCTACATAAATTGTTAAATAAAATAAAATCCCAAATGGCAAGGAGAATAGCAGAGAAACTCCGTCCCAAGCTATATCCTTTATATAAAGCTGACCTTTCTCATTATAAAAATAAGATTGAGCAATAGAAATTATAAAATTATTAACTAAAAAATATGTAATCGCGTATAGAAAAATCGGAATAAACTGATTGTATAATTGCGATATTAAAAAGCTTGTCTCTCCGCCAGCCTTAAAAAAAACTAATCCTGATATTAAAGACATCCAGATAAACATCGTTTGATTTAATATAATCCTAGCAATCGTGCGTTTCGAGTCAGTGGTTAAAAAACCAATTAGTAAGATTATTTGAATTAACCAGGCTTCAACAACAATTCCATATTTTAAGAAAACAGGTAAGGAGAGTGCAAATATAAATGTAATATTAGTATTACCAATTCTAATTTGACTGCTATTTATTGCGGTCAACATTAAGAGATAGACTAACAGATATATATAGTCAGTCGGACTTAAAGAAACCCCGAATTCAAGAGTAACATATATTAAAGCTAGGAAGGTTATTAAAACATATAATATAAAAATTATTTGTTTTTTTAATTCATTCACAGTTTGTCAACTCTTCTATATTCTGACATAAAATAGGCAATACGAACCAATATCTAATTGTTTATTGATATATTACACTAAAGTTCACATTATATCTATAAAAATTCAATTTTTGCTAATATATATATTTCTTTCTTCCTATTTCAAATTCCTTCTTTTATTTTACATAAAATCCATATTATTTACTAAAATTGAGATTAACTAATATATAGCAGTTTAAATATATATAATAATTGGAATTTCGTTATTCTTTTTACTCTCATCTATCTTTTCTTTAAGTAAATAATCAGTTTTATAGAAATAATCAATCTGCTTTTTAGGATAGATCAATCTTTCTAAGATAGCGATTGTGTCATCACTTGAACCAAGATCAAATACAGTTAACCTTTTTTCTTCTCCTTTAAGCCAACTTCTAAAGTTAATTTTACGAATTATCCACTCCAATTTTACTTGTCCATTTTTAACAACAATGAAGTAATGATAAACCTTTTTATTATTATTTAAAACTTTAATAAACATCAAAGATATAAGAAGAACTACAAACATCGCTATCAAACTATAGTAAAGCATGATGCACTCCTCCATTAGAATCGAATATTCTTAATAGAGTATATGTCACCATGCTTATGTAGGTTCTTTATTAAAAGCTTATCCACCCATTCTTTATTGCTGCAATAACAGCTTGAGTTCTATCTTGAACATTCATTTTTTGAAGAATATTGCTAACATGGTTTTTAACTGTTTTCTCACTTATAAATAATTTTTCTCCAATTACGCGATTACAATTTCCTTGTGCCATATTCTGCAAAACTTCGATCTCCCTTTTTGTTAAAATCGAATGCCAATCGATTACTTGATCCAAGTATTTGACGGTTTCATTTTCACTTACTTCGTTTTCGATTATTGTGCAAAGTCTACGGTATTCATCAATTACTTTGCTGGTTACATTCGGATGAATAAACCCGCAACCATCAGCAACCGCACGTATAGCTTCAACAAGAGTTTCTGCCTCCATATCCTTAAGTAGATATGCTGATGCCCCTAATCTTAATGTCTCAAAGACATATGCTTCGTCATCATGAATCGATAGTATCATTATTTTTGCTTCTGGATATAATTGTTTGATTTTTTTGGTTGCATCAACACCATTCATTCCTGGCATATTAATATCCATTAAAATAACATCCGGCTTAAAATCGAGGTAATTTGTAAGTACCCCTTCTCCGCTAGAAAACTCAGCTATTACCTCCATATCCTTTTCTAAGTTAATTATTCTTTTTAAGCCTTCGCGAAACAATTGATGATCATCGGCTAAAATAATTCGAATTATCTCTATTTTATTCACTAACCTTTCCCCCACCTTCAATAATCGGTATCTTAAAACAGATTGAAGTACCTTTATTTATTATCGAATTAATCTCGTATTTTCCATCAAGTTGGTGTACTCTTTCTTTTAACCCAATCAATCCAAAACAATCGTTACTTTTAATATCTTCTTCAACGATAAACCCTCGACCATTATCTTCGACCGTCGTTTTAATAAACTTTTCATTGGAATCTATATTTATAATAACTTCTGTTGCGTTTGCGTGTTTAATTACATTATTTAAAAGCTCTTGAGTCAATCTAAAAAGTGCTACTTCTAGTGGTGGAGAAAATCTTTTTTCTTTTCCCGTAACATTTAGCTGAATTGATAAATTCTCTCTTCTAACTATTTCTGATACATACTTTCTTAAGGTTGGAAACAACCCTAAATCGTCTAACACCATTGGTCTAAGATCGAATATAATTTGACGAACATCCGCCAAGTTTTGTCTTACAATATTTTTTAAGTCTTTTAGTTCTTGCTTAGCTGAATCAAATTGCTCTTGATCAATCAATCTTTCTATTATTTCTGTCCTAAGTACAACGTTCGCCATAGATTGAGCTGGACCATCGTGTATCTCCCTAGCAATTCTTTTCTTCTCTTCCTCCTGCGCTTGAATTATTTTAACTCCAATCATCTGATTAAGCTGGGAAGATACCATGATTTCTGTCATTTTGCTAACATCGTTCTTTAAGTAATCGTGTATAACACTCACCTGTGTTATTAAAATATCCGCTCTTTCAATGGTAAACTCAATATTCTTGATCCTAATCTGTAGTTCATCTCTTTGTATTCTTAAATTAGATTCCCTTTCTCGTGCTAGTAATAATTCCAGTTGTAGCTTGTTAGTCTCTTCATAAGCTTTTTGGATATTTGTTTCAGAGTAAATTTTAAATTTTTTACTAACATTAGCTAAGTTAACCCTTGATTTTTTATATTCTATTTCTAACTTATCCACTAACTGAATAACTTGCTGAGTATCTTCATTTATTTTTGCCAGCTGTAGCACTATCTTTTCTAATTCAGTCCTAGCATTTTCAGAAATATCAAAAATCTGTTCCTTACTTGTCTCAATCGTTTTTATTGTTCTATTTAAAATATTCTCTAATGAAGAAATATTTACGTCCATATATCCACACCCTTAAAATATATTCTATCTACACATATCTTAACATAATCTGTCTATCTGGCACTTAGTGAATTTCTCCCATATCTGAAATATTTTATAGGTCTTTAGTATTGTTTTTTTATCTAAATAGAATAAAAAACTACTTAGAATATATCTAAGCAGTTTTTATAGTTCTTATTTACTTTATCTCGTTGTAATCTTTTGATTTGCCGCCTCTTTAAGAATTGCGGCTTTATCTGTACGCTCCCAAGGTAAGTCCAAATCAGTACGTCCAAAATGACCATAGGCAGCTATTTGTCGATATATAGGTTTGCGTAAATCTAATTCTTTAATTATCCCAGCGGGACGTAAATCAAAATTCTTCTCAATTAACTTCACAAGAACTTCCTCGTCTACCTTACCCGTTTGAAAAGTGTCAACACTTATTGAAACAGGTCTTGCTACACCTATGGCATAGGCTAGTTGAACTTCACATTTATCAGCTAATCCTGCAGCAACTATGTTTTTAGCCACATAACGAGCAGCATATGCAGCAGACCGATCTACCTTCGTAGGATCCTTGCCAGAAAAAGCACCGCCACCATGACGAGCATATCCGCCATATGTGTCGACAATTATTTTCCTACCTGTTAGTCCTGCATCTCCCTGAGGTCCACCTATAACAAATCTTCCTGTAGGATTTATAAAATACTTAGTATTTTCATCTAGCAACTCTTTCGGAACAATTGGCTGGATAACTAATTTAATTAAATCCTCTTTTATTTGCTTTGAGGATATATCCGGGTGATGTTGTGTAGAAATTACAACAGTCTCGACACGAACAGGTTTGTCCTCTAGGTATTCAACAGTAACTTGCGTTTTACCATCTGGTCTTAGATAGTCCAGTAATTCTTCTTTTCTAACCTCGCTTAAGCGACGAGCTAATTTATGCGCCAGTGAAATTGGTAATGGCATTAATTCTGGAGTTTCATTACAGGCATAACCAAACATTAACCCTTGATCGCCTGCACCAATAGCGTCTAAATCTTTATCCGACATTTGCTCTTCTTTAGCTTCTAAAGCCATATCTACACCCATCGCTATATCAGTTGACTGTTCGCCTATGGATGTAAGAACGGCACATGTTTCCGCATCAAAACCATACTTTGCCCTAGTATATCCTATCTCCTTAATAGTATTACGAACAATTTTTGGTATATCTGCATAGCAATTAGTTGTTATTTCGCCAGCTACAAGAACTAAACCCGTAGTAACTGATGTCTCAGCTGCAACCCTTGCATTTGGATCTTTAGCTATTATTGCATCTAGAATCGCATCGGAGATCTGATCACACATCTTGTCAGGATGACCCTCTGTCACTGATTCAGATGTAAATAAGTGACGACCTTTTCTTTGTGACATCTTAAATCCCCCCCTTATGTACTTTTAAGCAATATTCATACATAATAATAAATTAATAAGAAATGAGTGTCAATGTGCAAAAATTCCATTAAATATGTTTTGATGTATAATTTATGAATATAATCCATATTATATTAGTAAATAAGGGTAATAGGTCCATTATACCCATCTACCCTTATTCATGTATTAATTACTGCTCAATAAGTTTTGTGCACTTGCTATCAGGTTTTTAGTCATGGAGCCTCCCACGGCTCCACAATCTCTAGAAGAGATTTGTCCCCAATAGTCTTCACTACCTTGATAAACAGGTATTGATAATTCTCCCGCTATTTCATACTTCATGTTATCAAGTGCTTTGTGTGCTTCTGGGACTAATTGTTTTTTCGACATTTTAACCACCCCCTTTATCTGAAGGTAGTTATATTTTTTGTAATAATCGAACTTTTATGCTAATAAGTAAGTGGTACGTTAGTTAAAAAAAGTAATATTTAAAAAAAGCATTGTTTATGTTATTCTATATTTATTAATAAATATAGAAAGGAGTTCATAAAAATGCTTACACCTGAAGAAATTTTTGAAAAAGAATTTAAACGCTCGGTACGGGGCTATGATATGGACGAAGTAAATGAATTTTTGGATCAAATTATCCAAGATTATGCCAGACTAATGGAAGAAAATAAAGTGATTACTAGAGAGCTGCAGCAATTCAAGTCAACTTCCAATAGAAAAAGTTTACATACCTCTCAAGAGGATAAATATACTGTTGAGGATCTTCTTAGAAGAGTTGAATCATTGGAGAAACAAATATACAGGCCTTAGCGAGGACTTTATTACGATAAAAAAGTGTCATCCTAAACGCAGTGAAGGATATCTAATAAGATTTTCCACTGCGTTCAGAATGACGAAGTTACTGCATCTAAAATGACAGGCTTACTGTCTTGTTATTGTGTAATTTCCTCTTACCATTACATAGGCCGGACCTTTTGTTGCCTTTATTCCACGTCCGTCATCTCTTGGGACGATTAAATGGTGGTTTAATGGCACATTACTACCAATTGTTAAATCTTTACCAGCTGTCACATTCGGAAGACCGTTCGAGCCTTCGCCGTATACAACTGCTACTCCACCTCGGAGAATTATCTCAGTTCCTGCACCAGCAATTAATATATCTCCTGTATTTAGTGTTTCTACAATAATTGGAGCAACTCCCCCTGAGCTTGTCCCTCCTGTTAAAACAATCTTACTAATCTGTTCATCTACATAACTTTTTGTAACAATCGGATCATCAATAGAACCGGGGTTAGTTCCATTAGCCAAAGCAGTAGTTACTAGACCAATCACTAAAAGAAGAAATATCGTTAACCCTATTTTTAATCTTCTGCTCATCTTATCTCTCCTCTCCTTATAAATATATATTAATTGTTTTATTAATCTCATTCCACTCAATAAATGCTCCAAACATTGTCTCAATAGATCTAACTGGAACAAAAAAACTACCATATTCCACGATTGGTGCCGCTTCTAATAAGATTTCATGCCCATCTTTTTTTATAAACTTATTATTTCTTTGTAATTCGAACACTTCATTACTTAATGTAGTAACAACAACCGCCCCTGTTCTGCTATCCCAATTAACTTTGGCACCTAGCTCTTCACCTATCGCCCGAACTGGTACATAAGTTATACCGTCACGTATAAAAGGTTTTTGTTCAGGGAATTGAATTAACTGGTTAAACAAATAAATTTCCGGACTCGCTTGAATCATTTGATTTTTTGTAAACACGAATTCAGAATTTAGTGACAAAATAGTTTCATGCAAATCCTGAGGTGTAATATCTGGATTACCTGCATTAATTCTATTTAACAAATAAGGATTGGACTTTCTATTAATAATTCCCTTATTAATAGTAAATGCTAGTGTGTGTCCTGTCTCTTTAAGCGCATTAATACTGCTTATATTATAGGCCCCGTATGGATATGCAAATGAATATACCTTATCAGTTGTAACCGCCTCAATATCATTCTTATTTTTCTCTAAGTCTGATTTAATGCGATTATAATATTCTACCTGCGTTTCATATACGCCCCCAATACTTATATTTGTAGTTAAATACGGTTTTAACTCGGCAGTTTTTTTATGCAATAAATAAGAATGACTTTGTAAATCTACTATACTATCATTTGCTAATTCTATCATATCGGAGCTTGTTAAACGAGATAATCCACTTTCCTTATCTATCCATTCCCCAATAACAAAATTAGTTGACGATATATTATACTCTTTCAATACAGGATAAGCATATTCAAAGTAACTTCTGTACCCGTCATCAAAGGTTATTAAGACGCTATTTTTCGGTATTTCTGCATTTTTATATAGATAATCCTCAAATTGACTCATGGAAATAAAATTATATCCTTTCGAAACAAGGTAATTTATTTGCTCCTCGAAAAGTTCCGGAGGAATCGTAGCACTGCTTTTAAAAGTAGGGTCAATATGATGATACATTAATACCGCAACTTTATCTTCATAATAGGTGGGGGCTTCTGCCCCTGTTGAAAATGCTAGTGTCGAAGATAAAAAATATATAGTTAATAAAATAATTAAAATATACTTAGTCTTAGCCATGATCCAACTCCCAATTAATAATTTTCTCTATATAAATACTTTAACTGAGAATTAATTCTACAAGAAAGCTAATATTCCCTTCTTTTCAAGCAACATATCTAAGACCAATCTTCCTTTCCAGTTCTTCCTCTCCTCCCCCCTAAGATTTTTTTTACTTTATCGAAATGGTTTTGGTTGAACTATCATAAGTGACATATAATCCAAAGCTTTCGCTTAAAGCGCGAAGCGGAACCATTGTTCGTCCATTTGTAATATATGGTTTAGCATCTAACCCTTCTTTTAGACCATTTTCATTTATATATGGCTCATCTATCCATAACCCAAATATTTTGTTATCCTTTATTATTTGTACTTTCCTTTCTGCACTTAGCCAAGATACTTCACCACCCAATAGTTCTGCCACGTATCTAATCGGTATATAAGTTCTACCGTTGATAATTACAGGTGCTTGATCAAGAACCACCGATGCTGAATTAACCTGAACCTCTTTTTTGTTTACAGTAAATAATAAGGCTGTCTTATTATCATCAATATTTTGCTTATTCCAATCATAAACTTTAAGATCGGCAAATGATAATTGTCCATAATTAACTGTCACATCTTTTTGATTCTCTAGGTGAACAACGTAAAAACTTTGAATACTTATAGGGTATGCCATATCACTTGGTAACTGAGCAGTAACCGTCTTCCAACCTACCCAGTCTATATTTTTCGCTAAATCTACATAATATGTTTTATCATTCGCGTCTTTAATTGACGTTCTTAACCAATGACCACTATTATCACCTTTTACATCTAATGAAATTAGAGCTGGCTCACCATTAACGAATTTTCCAATAGTACCATACTGGAGATATACAATTCTAATATCCTCCGATAAGCCAAAATTATAATTTAATTCGCCAACAGTTCTATCAACATCGTCTTTTATTGTAAATGTGCTTGACTCTGTCCCAGTCAAGCCAGTTAATAGATAGCTGCCACGATTACTAAACGTATCCATCAGCCTGTTATTATCCGAAACGCCTACTATTATTGGTATAGATGTACTAAACCCCTGATAGCTTGCAATAAGTAACCCTACTGATGATTTTGTCGCAGTAATAGTCCCATCAGATGCAACGCTTTCATTTACACCTAATAGCTGCCAATCTATTGAAGAATTAGGTACCTGTCTGCTTGTTCCATCAGAAAATTGCATTTTTACACTTGGAACGAAGGTGCTACCCTCATGTATTTTGATTGCTGGCTGTCCGTCTATTTGGATACTATCAACATCATTTCTCTCATATACCTTTACTTGATAATTTCTGCTGATACTTCCCGATGTTGCTTTTAAATTAAATACGCCGAATTTCTCAAAGGTAAGAGTATTATCTCGATAAATAACCCCAGTCGGATTATTCCAAGATATATTTAACTCGTTTTGCACAACGGGATTATAATACTCATCATAGGCCTTAATATTATTAATCGGAACTGTTTCATTTAATAAAACTCCCTTAGGCAAGATAATATCCATAGCAATTAACTTACCCTTTGGAGCTGTAGTAAAAATTGCTAGACCATTAGGTACCTCTCTCTCAACTTCATATTGAGGCAAAGTTATATCAATTAAATTGGTTTGCCCCAATGGACGTGAAACTAATGTTGTAGAGCCACCACCATCAAGATTGACAGCTTTCCAAATATCCCTTAAAACTAAAAAGGTAGATAACTCATCTAAAGTCATTCCAACGCTATCTTTACTCTTTTCAACTGTTACCAAATAGAGATATCTATTATCCTTTGAATAACCAATCGCCGTTCTAGCATGATTACCCTTTATCTCGTATGTTATCGTTGCCTTCTGACCGTTATCTACTAAAAGCGTTGAACCATCAATCGCAGTTTTTATTATACTATCCGTATTAAGAGTAAAATCCACACTAATTCGATCGTATAAATGAATATGCGTCTTGATAAAACCAGCAGCTGTTCCATTACCCAATAATATATAACCACCGCTTGGAATAGATTCTACCATTGTATTATCTTGTATTTTAGTAACGATCCCATTCTCAACAAGTACTAGAGTATAATTGTCTAAAGAGTCACCCACCCAGTTTTCCATATTCCATTTATCGTCGTACATATGTAATCTGTTTATATGGCTACTACCCCCTGCAAATCTATACCCAACTGAATATTGTGTTTTATTTAAGCCAAATAGCTGATATGTTGTACCGTTTTGAGCCGTAACTACCGCATCAAAATCTAAACGCTCTATTGTCGGAATATTGTTTTGATCAAGCATAAAGGCATTTTTTTCGGCAATATAACCTGGGGAGTTGATAAGTTGACCATCTTGAATTGTAACCCCAAAAGGTGCCCCTTCTGCTGTTAAAGTAAAAAAGTCGCCATTTATTGCAGCTACTGCCCCTGCATCCTCCGCCATGTTAATAACCCTTTGCTTATCGCCGGTTTTACCGTCATCCCCATATACAGTCCCAACCTTAATATAAGGATTCTGCAAGTCAATTTTTACTGTGTTTATCTTTACGTTACCCGATACTGTTCTTGCTTCCCAATTTTCCAAAGTTGCTCCAGATGTAATCCACTCTGAGGATAAAAGCTTAATATCGGATACAACCTCACCCGAGATAGCTTGAACAGTTATTCCGCCAATAATTGATGTACCTAATAAAATTACCGCTACAAATATTACCCCAAAGGCATGTTTAAAGCTATTTTTCATTTTTTCTCTCCCTGTCATGTTCACTTTTTATGTCTGTACTTGAATAGACTGAAATAGAAAGAAAAAGTTTCAATAAAAAAATTTACACATTTTAGGTAAAAAAAGACCCCGCTATTGATAATGTTCTAGTTCACAGAACCTTTCAACTGCAGGGAATTGTTATAGGTGTTATTTACTTCTTTAGAATAATAGATTTATCGTCACCATTCCATATAGTTTCTATATCCATCCATTCCGCAATAAACCTTAACGGAACTAAAGTAGTACCATTAATTACCTTTGGGGCAACTGATAATTGGAGTGTTTGATCTATTGTGTATACGACTTTACTGTTAATAGTTAAAATTAAATATTCATCTTCATAGATTATAATTATTCTTTTTTCCGCCTCTTGATACTCAACGCTTCCACCAAGATTCTCCGTAATAAACCTTACCGGGACAAGTGTAGTCGCATTTTCTATTATAGGCGCTGTAAGTAAGGTGCTCGACTGACCATTTACTTCTACTACCTTAGAACCAATTTGGAGCTTAATATCAATATCAGTTGGCGTAGTTGGATCAGTTAGATCCTTTTCTGTAATATTAATACTATTAGATGGTGTTGGATAAGCTTCTTTTGATGTCGATAGGTAGAAAATTACACTATAAGTTTTGTTGGGGATAATCATCTGTTTTTCATCCTCAATCAAAATCGATAAATTACCGTTACTTGCTATATTTACGTTTTGAGGTAGCAAGAATGTTATATTCTTAGTAGCTACTTGGATATGACTTTTTTCAACTAAATATCCGTCAACAGTTATCTTAATATTATCGATTATCTCCGACGTATATGTTTCTGGTAGCACAATAGTTACAAAATCATACCCACCCATTAGAGCCCCTTCTGCACCTGTTATATAAAGCATCGTATACTTAGAGATTAAACCGTCGGAATTATATTGAGGTGTCACCGTAAATTGATTGCCGCCGCTTCCAAGTGTGCTATAGGTTGTACTAGCATAGGAAGTATCCTTTGTAGTCTTTACACTCATAGAATAGGTCCCAACCAAATTAGGGTTTGCTATTTCTGCTAATTTATCAATCGTAATTGTTATTGTCTGATTATTACCAATAGTTAAGGTTGAAGGTACCCTAAAAATAATTGATTGACCATTTTTTATTACCCAACCACTATTAACTTGTACCCCATTAACCTTGATTGTCTCCTTGCTAATATACCCAGGTACTACAACATTAGTATCAAATAAAATAGTTATCTCGTCTATACCAGCAGTTAATGCACCCGTAGTGCTCGTCTTATATGTAATTTGATATTCCGGAATATCGCTTATCATTTTTGAGCTTAACTGCATTGAAAGAACGTTATCAGTTGCACCGGTTGTCGTTGTAGTAGTCGTAGTTGAGGTAGCAGTTCCAACTGTTGTATAGCTTTGACTTGATACTAAAGATTTATCCTTTGAAGTAGACACCTTTAATTGATATGTCCCTCCTACAGGATTTAGAATACAAGCCTCCGAATTGATGACAATACCTACATAGCCATTGTTAGCAATACTCGTTCCTGTAGGTAGAGTAATCTTTAATTTTAACGGAGATAATACTACACTAGATACTGTTTTCCCATTAACCTTAACTTGACTAGACGAAATAGAAGCAGGCAATACAGTCCCTGTTGGAAAAACAACTTCAATATAATCATTTAGGGTTGAAGATAAAGCCCCTTGATCACTTAGATAGAAACCAATCGCATACTGTGCTGAGGTATTATAAGCTGTCGGACTTATTGATACCGTAGGAGTTGAAATCTGCTTACCAACAATATATGGAATACTTGATTCAATTGCAACAGGATCCCTTGATGTATAAACATCTAATGTATATTCTCCTACAACACTTGGGTTCTTAATTACCGATGACTGCGGTATTTTGATAGCTACATTCCCATCTCGCGGAATTGTTAAAGTATTGGGTATTATTATTTTAAGGGTTCGATTAGCCTGTGAAATAACAACATTCTGGGTTAGATTTAAATCGTTAACGGTTATATCTGTATAAGTTAAACTGCTGGGTAAAACAGTTCCCACTGGAAATTTAATTGTTACCGTATCCTGTCCGCCAACTAACCCTCCGTAATTACTTACTGTAAACTGAATTAAATATTCACCATTTAACCCAATTCCGTCATTCGTTAACTGTGTTGTGAGATTGGTGATATGATTACCCAAAATAGTGTAGGTACTTGATGAGCGGTAAGCTATCTCTTTGGTTGTTTTTACTTTTAAGGCATAACTTCCTTGTCTAGTGGGATTTAGAATTCCTGAATTCTGTGTAAACAAGACGTTAATCACACCATTTGGTGCTACCAACTTTTGTGGGTTTATCGTGATTGTCAGGTTAGCTTGATCAACAACTGCTGTTGCTGATGCTATCTCGCTTAATTTAACTCCATCTATATATATATTAGTACTAATACTAGTGTTGTTTAGTACAGTTCCCGAGGGAAATTGAAACGTTAGCGTATCTCCGACATCGAATTGGCTTAAGCCATTTTTTATAGCAACTGAATACTGTCCTGCTTCTCCAGCTATATCCGGACTTAACCAAACGGTTATCTCGCTCACCGCCTCCGCTACTTCATACCCTACCGATTGATTTTTCACAGTATCCTGTGAGGTCCAAATTTCTAAAAAATAATTACCTTGAACAGTAGGATGAAGTATATTGGCAGTTGAATCTATTACTAGACTAACATCAGCATTAGCCTGAATATTTGTTGGTACTTTAATTTCCATTCGATATCTAGAGTCTGTGTCACCTGTAACTAAAGGATCGTTTGTAATAGTTGGATTAATAGCCAAGCCAATATTGTTAACTAAAATCTTACTTTTATCTATGCTAGCAGGAACTGTAGTATCTATAGGAAAAAAAATAAATATACTATCAGAATTTGCTACCAAATTACCTTCAGAGCTTAGTTTGAAATCAATCATATATGCTCCGGCTTCCCCAATAATATTCGGCGATACTGTGACACTAGGTACTGTAATCATCGAATCTAAAATTGAATATTGGGAAGAGCTCTGAGGGATTATGTCCTTATTCGTCCATACTTGTAAGGTATAATTACCACTTGAAATACTTGGGTTTTTTATACCCGCCCCTTGAGATATTTCTATCCTAACAAAAGACTTGCGTGGAATAACCATATTATTAGGAAGCGGTAAAATAATTGTGTTTGTAACGGTATTGACCGTAATAATCCCTTGATTCAACACCTGATTATTTATCACAACATTAGCATTACTAATTGATGCTGGTAAGGCTGTCCCAGCAGGAAATTGTAAAGATATTGTATCACTATTGTTCTCATCCAAAACAGAATCAACTGTATCACCTGTATAGAATACAACACTATAAGAGGCTACTTTGTTAATGTAGTTGGACTGAACGGATACTAAAGGTTGTGAAATTTGTGAATCAGCCAGTACTACCGATGGAACCAATCCTAGTAATAATGTCAATGAAACTATTAAACTAACTCTTTGAAATACTTTAATTTTCATAGTTAACCTCCAACAAAGTTAATCTTTGTTTAGATATAATGTGAATTATCAGAAAAAGAAAGGAAGTTGTTGCCAACTTCCGTAAATTACAAATACTTTAGTCTAATTAGAAGTAAGTTCTGTTCCTCAATTTATGCGTTCCTTGAACGATGATAGTCTACAACTACTTAGGTAGGACTTTCATTTGTACCATTAATCTGTAGGCAATTGCTGATGCTTCTGCTCTTGATAGGTACGATGAAGGATTGAATACTATCGAACCTCCGACATCACTACCACCCATTATAGTAGCTTTCGATACCGCCAAAACATATGGCATACTATAATTACTTATCTTATTTGCATCGGCATACATCTTCTGTAAGCCTGCTTGAGCTTTATCCAAGTTAGACTCTATTTTATAATTAGCCGCTCGTGCTATCATAGCTGCTGCATCTTGGCGAGTTAACAAACCTTCCGCATTAAACTCCCCTTGACCCATTCCTCTGATGACCCCAGCTCTTGCTGCAGTTTCAATGTATTCATAAGAGTAAAAACCATTTTCCGGATCCAACAAAGGATTAACATCCACGAAAGTAGGATTTACTGGATATAGCTTATTACCATTAATGTAAGGACCTGCATCCACAGGTATATTTAACGCCTTCATCAAGATTGTTGCGAACTCTCCACGAGTCGTTAATAGGTCTGAACCAAATCTGCTATAACTTTCAGGCATCATTATTCCCTTTGCATATAATGCATGTAAATAGTTAGCTGCCCAACTGTGTTTAATAATATCGTTGTATGTGCCTCTCTTAGCCATAACAGTATAGTAACCGAATTCGGAAATAGGAGCAGTTACCGATTTATTCTTAATATCAACAGTACCTCCAAGATTAACCCAGACATACTTAGTTCGATCAAAATGGTATATGGCTAAAGAATTTTGAGCATCACTTACTATTCTTGGATCATATTTAATTGTAATTTTGCCATTGTTTGTTGGGATCAGTCCCGAATCAACATCAAGAATATCGCCCTGTGATTCTATCCAGTATATATCAGCAGCATAACCTGTGCGGTCAGGTGGTATAATCCTAACTGGCATTAAAGTTTTATATGGCTCGTTAAATTCCTCAAAAACATATTCTTCAAACGAACTGTTCCAAACCTTATTAAGCTTACCTGTCTGTTTGTCAACTATTCCAAACTCAAGATAGGAATCGCTTATATAGCTGTTCATTGATGGAGTTAAATCATCAGGCTCAATTAACCAAGTGTTTTTTGGAAATACCAAAGTAAGTTCTTTGTTAAAGACAGATATTGTAGTTTTAGCAAAGCTCTCTTTATACTTTGCGCCTTCCTCTGGTGAAGCAGCATAGTATAATTCAAAGCTATAACTTGACTTCTTACCGTTTGTAGTAATCTCATACTTTACAGTATTCTTACCTGCTTTTAGAAAAACATCGGCCTTATATCTTTTTCCGATTATCTCCCCTTGATCTATTGCCGCAACCTCATCATCATCCAAAAATCCATTATTATCAACGTCGTATTTCGATTCGGTTATTGGTCCAAGTGTCTCAATTAAACTTCTTAGTTCATCATTGCTTAATTTTATATATTCAGCTTCCTTTTTATCAATAGTAACGCTATCTGCTCCAGAAGCTTCAACAATTACTTCAACATAGTTACTGTTAACAACTTTTTCCCTCTCTAAATTCGGTGATACTAGTTTTACAGGAGGAAGCACTCTATTTAGGTACAATTTCTCACTTCTTGAAGTACCAGACGAGCTAATTACCTCTACCTCTACAACGTTAGCACCCTCTGTTAAATAAATTGGATAGTCAGTTTGGAAAGTTCTTGCATCCCAATTTATTGTTATTCTAAATGCCTCATTAGTAACCGGATTAATACCAACACATTCCTTTTCTCCAGTTACTTGTACCTGTTCTTGAATTACCCGAATACCATTTAAGTAAAAAATTATATCGTTAGCATTATTATATCCACCATTTACGTGAACATATCTCGCCTCAGTATCGATGGTTCCCAACGCAGCATCTTTAAAAGTTACATCAGCATTAATTAACTTAGTTGCTGTCTCATCAACCTCTATATAAGCAGATGGACCATCACTGCTGAAGTAAAAGATAGTTATCCTTGTTGTAGTAACTGTAATACCGTCAGTAATACTAAATACAATATCATTAGCACCTGTTTGTAGCTTATTGGTTAAATCAAAAGTAAATCTAAAGCTGTCGGGGGCTGCTTCAAAGTCCGCTACATCTAATTTATAGGTGGCAGAACCTAATCGGTTTTCTATTTCAATAGTTGTATTAGTTCTATCACCTAAACTTACGTTTATCAGCTCACCGATAATTTCCGGTTCTAATACCCCATCACCGATCCGGTCTCCATTAACTAAGTTCAATATCTTAATATCTGGTGAGTTTATGTAAAGAATGCTGTAAGTTTTTTTGTTAATTTCGCTATCTGCCCCAGTATTAGGTCGTACTGTTATCGTATTATACCCTGGAACTAAATCAACTGTAACTGAATGCATTACTTCTATGGGTAGAACAGTAGGTTGCGGAACAGATGTCCTTGCAACTAATGGTACCACATTTCCCAATCCGTCTTGATGTGTAATTGAAACATCGTTAGTGATACCTGTATCGTCCGTAAAGACATAGAAATTAAGAGACTTACTTGTTGTTGTACCACTCAACCCCGAGGTATGAGTTACATAGTTAAGAGTATCGTTAAAATGCTCTAAATAGAAGGTCTGAATATAGTTAGATAAGTTACGCGTAAAGGTAAATTGCAAAATATTCGTTTCATTTAACTTAACAGTGTCATAGTGAATTCTAAAGGTATTCGCACCCGTTTTGTATAATTGATAATTATAATCCTCTGCAATTGATTCCAAGAAAGGAACCACATCACTAACAGCTGCAACATCAAAATCATTTCGACTTACAGTAAAATCAGTAGTATTAAATAGAAATTTAATAGTATCTCCTGGCTCAAAATTATTTAAGGTTCCTGTAACCTCCATATCATTAGCCGTGAAATTCATCTGTTTCTCAACATCTACAAAAATATCGTTACCCACAATATCCGCCTTTGTATCTGCGACGTAAGGGTAACCGTCATTATAAATTATTTCTAAGTTGACTGGGTATTCCTTTGTACTATTTCTTGCAATTATCTCGAGACTATTTTTCCCACGTTGTAGTGGTATCTTCGCGATAATATATTGTCCGTTAGTTAAAACTGTACCTTGATATTCTGTGCTCTCACCGTTGATCTTGGCAATAATTGTTTCCGCGTTCATAACCTGACCTTTTACTAATAACTCATCATTATAAAGCTTGTCAGTAATTACATTGTTTACTTTTAAATCTTGTTCACCATACATTACCGATAAAATAATAGGTAAATTATAATATTCTACGTAAACACGCTCAGAAGGAGTAGATGTTCCTGAAGCATCTCTTCCAGCTACCATTATTTCATTTATACCTTGGTATAACTCAACATTACTAAATGTAAAGGTTGAGCCAACAATATATGGAACATCAACGCCTTCACGTGATTGGATTGGTATTAACTCGTCCCCAATCTTACGCATCTGTGTAACCGTATATTTCAAATCTGTAACACCATAAAAACTACCTAGTACATCGATTTTTGAAGTTGTAACAGGTGTTGGCGAACTTGCTGTACCCATTGGATTAGATATAACGATTGGGTTATCAGCTGCCTCTACCAATCCTGTAAGTGGCACTAGTGTTAGCAATAACGCAAAAATTGTTAGAAGGCATGTCCACTTCTTCATAAATCCCATTGCATTTCTCATTAATGTTCCTCCTCTATTACTATCTTTATTATCTGTCAAAACTATCAAATGCAAAAGATAGCCTTAAACAGCAAAATACAAATTATTAGAAATCTATTATACTATATTACTTTTACTATATCGGTAAAAAAACAGTAAAATTTAATAGATTTTTATCGAAAAATTTTACAACTCAAAAAAACCTATTAGAATATCCCCTACTTCTTCTATTATTTCTCTAGGTACCTTTTCATAAAATATAACGTTTCTAGCTTGTAGATCTAATGCTTTAACTTGTTCACACATGATTACTCCTGATGTATTAGTTCTTTCATCAAGCTCTACGTGTAGTGGAAAGCCTTTTTTTGTATTAGTTATAGGACAAACAATCGCCATTTTGGTAAAATTATTATATGTATTATTACTAATAACCAATGCAGGTCTTCTTCCCCTTTGTTCATGCCCTGCCTGTGGGTCAAATTCTAGAAATACAATGTCTCCCTGTTCAGGTATATAAGCCATTAGAGAACCTCTTTTCCAGAAGGCTTACCCGTCTCCCACTCGCTACAAATATAATCCCCTTTATATTCTGCAACTCTTTCATCTAAGGTCTTATGTTTTTTACAGGGAGTAATAATAAGATTTCCATCTTCAATCTTTATCTCAACTTCATCATTTTCCTTAAACTGAACCATGTCAAGGACAATCTTGGGAAGTCTAATAGCATGACTATTTCCCCACTTTAAAATTTTTGCATACATTATAATCACCTCTTAGAAAAAGTATATACTTGGTATCTACATTTGTCAATTAATGTTTAATTAGCGATAACCTCTATTCCTTCTTTACTAACTTCTATAATATATTTCTTCATTGGGTCAAATGTTCTAACTTCTCCGTTATAACTAACACTCTCTATCCCTTTAAAAAAATAATAGGTTCCGTAAGAAAAATAGGCAAAATCATAACCCTCTGTTCTTGTAATCTCTATAATCGGATAGCTTAAAAATATATCTCCTTTTTTCGCTAGTCCTTGATCAAATTTTTTATATATATCTTGAAAATTCAAGTGCGATTCAATATATAATGAATTAACTTGTTCTAAGTATTCACCCTTTTTTTGGTAAAGCTTATCAATTCCTCGACTCTCAATTCCCATATAATTAAGTATGCTTTTACTCACAAACAAATCCATATAGGTAATATTAATATAATCCTCACCAAAATATTTTTCTATAGGACTTATGGCGTAATATAAATCTCCTTCAGGTGTTATCCATCTTTCTGCGCTGCTATTTATATAAGCAAGTATCTCATCAGCTAATATTCTAGCTTCCTCATCACCCGTAAGATTATATAATGTGTATAAGTAATTCATCTCATATAATGCATGATTCAGTGAAGCTACTGTCTTACTGGATAGATTATTAGAATAATAATCCGGGTAAATTACCCCTTCACCATTTCTATATACTAGCCCCTTACTTTTTAGCAGGTTAAAATAATCTTTAAATGCTTTTGCTTTTTCGATTGCCTGATTATCGTTATATTTTAAGCCATACTTCAAAAGAAAGATCGAGGCGTCAACTGACATTCTTGTATCGATGTAACCTGCTCCTAGCTGATAAGCCTTATTTAAGTAATTGACGCTAACATCCGAATGCCAGAAACCATCTTCGCTCTGATTTTTCAAAAGTGTGTAGCTAGCACTATGAACTACATCCTCTAGCAAACGACACTCCGCTATTTCTAAAGTCTCCATAAGAAGTAACGGTGCTGATGCTTGCAAGCTAATATTATTATTAGGATAGTTTATTTTCTCTTGATATCCAGCCGCAGTACCTCGATAGGTCCCTTCTGGAGTCATCCAAGCATTTGATTGATGATATTGCTTACTTACATCCCAAGCCTTTTGAACGTATGGGTCATTAATAGTAAGACTTTCTTTAGCGAAAAGATACCAACTATCAATAGTTTGATCTGCTTTTAATGCGTACTTTGCTATGTTAGTATGTTCAAGCTTAGAGATTACTGTATGAAACCTATCTAAATCATTATAGAGAACTTCATTACTTGCATAGACATTATCTGATTGGAGTATGTTATGCGAAATATACTGGCTGTTATCAGATGAATATGCTCTTATAAAAATAAGCCGATCATTATTTGGTAATATTCTTTGTGTGAGAATTAATTGGCTTAGCTTATTAGCATCAGTTTGATAAAAAGCCGCATATTCATATTCTTTAACTTTCGTATCTATACTCTTACTTATTAAGCGAAAATCTACTAGTTTGCCATTCATTCTCCAGCTTGCTTGAACTAGACCTTCTTGTTCGAACTCTATAGAATTGTTATTAATTCTTAACCCTTGATTAATCGGCTCTGTTATTAGGGAATTACCTTGTTTTGGGTACGCATATAAATAGAGGTATAGTGTATTTTCTTTATTATCCCAGAAATATTTTCTTCTTATTAGCTCTCTTAATTCTGTTTGTTCTATGTAGGTTGTGTTTTGATTAATTAGAAAATCAATAGGTGTGTATAGTCCTTCTTTTACTAATTGCTTCGATTCAACAAGGATTTTTGCTTCGCTTTTATCGGGGTAGGTTAATTTAATTGTGTTTTCTTTACTAAGCCAACTCACATTTATTCCTAATTTCGAAGCAATAGGTTTTAGTGAATAATATCTTTTATTATTTTGTTCTATATAGGGTAATTCTGTTTGGATGCCGTTAATATTTAGTATTGCTGATTGTGGGTGTGTTTGGGCATTTATAATAAATAAATGCTTACTATTTATTAAAAAAGTTATTGCTATTGTGAGAAGAATAATATAAATAAACTTTCTCTTTTCCATATCTATTTCACCTAACTATCTATAGTTTCTTCCTAGATAGTTATATGTCTAACTGGTGAGATTAATACTTAGAACGTACATTTCCATATACGTCAAAAGCGTAATGCTTTCTCAAAATACGTCAAAGATAAATAGTCATCTAACGCTCTGCTCTTGCTTTCGCAAAGGCTTCGCTAAAGATGACTATTTATCTTCTAGTATGGTTATGTCATTAATACTATCGATTCTGATATTCTGAGCCTTAATCCTGACATTCTGAAAAACCACCGAAGAATCTCTCTCCATGTACTTCAAAAGCTTAATGCTTTCTCCATATACGTCAAAGATAAATAGTCATCTAACGCTCTGCTCTTGCTTCGCAAAGGCTTCGCTAAAGATGACTATTTATCTTCTAGTATGTTATGTCATTAATACTTCAAAGGATGGTCTTAAATCGCTATAGGCTTTATAATCTATTAGTCCATCATGAAGCAACCTTCCAACTAATATGCTTGGCGCTATTTTAATCTCGTGAGAGTACTTCACTATAAGCTTTTTATCTTTATAATCATGCTCTTTTATAAATTTCTTGTACAAATCATCTGGTATAAGGTAATCACTCGCCATATTATCTGCATCATCTTCCTCGTTTTCACTAATATGAAATTCTTGATGTGAATGGTTAAGTATATGTGCTAGCTCATGAAAAAAAGTAAACCAAAATATATCTGCACGTTTTCCTCTTACACTTAATGCTAGAATCGCTTTATCATTTCTCCAAATCGTTGCTCCACATATATAAGTCTTAGGAAGAGCTTCTATTATTTCTAAAGCTATACCACATTCAGCACATAATCTCTTCATTATTGGATAAAATTCTTCTGGATCTTTCATAGTTAATTCCCTAAAAACAGAAATTAAACTTTTTAATTTTCTTCTATTAAATTTTTCTACTTCAACTGAAAGTCCTTCAAGTTCTGCCTTTCTAATCCAAGCTAGTACTCCCATGTTCGAAATACCTTTTAGTTGTTTTTGTTTTCTAAACATTACATCATAAGATAACTTTATAAAAGAGAGGTTAGCAACACCGAAAAATTCTCTACATTTAATAACTCTTTTTTTTCTATCTGTTACAACTTCTACCCACCCTAATTCACTCATCTCCTTGTAAGGTATCTCCTTCAGGATTTCTAAATCTAAGACTAAATCCTTTTCTTTTTCTATTCTAGTTTTATTCAATTGATAATTGACTTCTAAATTCAACCAAAACTGAGCGCTAGGGCCTATAACTGATTCTAATTTTAACGCTGTATCATAAGTAATGGGGGCATTACCATTGAAGATATTACTTAGATGTTTTGGAGTTATGCCTAATCTTACTGCTAATTCTATTTGATTCATTCCTAAATAGTTCATGTTTTCCCTTATAGTTTCACCAGGTGGGATCGCAATAGTAGGTGTGAATTCATTATTATCTTTTTTGTTTACCATGGTAATCCTTAACCTCCTCAATACAAACGATTATATGCAATCATATCCTTTAAGTCAATTATTATTAACCTAGTAGGTTATTTTTTTTTAAAAAAATATTTGATTAGCTTTCTGTCTAATTAATATAAATATATCTTAAGAAAGAATATTGCTCAACCTTAATTTACCAACTTTACCTTTTTTACTACAAAACCTTAATAACTATTAATAAAAAATAGCCCTCTGCTTATTAATCGCAATAGAACTATTAATGTTTTATTTCTCCATATACGTCAAAGATATAGAAGACTTGGTTCAGGTGGAGATAAAAATCTCCATCTGAACCAAGTCGCACTTATTTCGAGGATTGAAACAACCCCAAACTATGAGTTTGGGGTACTGTTGAAACCGAAGATAAATAGTCATCTAACGCTCTGCTCTTGCTTTCGCAAAGGCTTCGCTAAAGATGACTATTTATCTTCTAGTATGTTATGTCATTATTACTGTCTAATTTACTTATGCGCGATTTTGGTTTTGTTCGTTAATTCCTAGCTGTTCTTTTAGGGCCTGTTGAAGGGTTTGAGAAAAATTAATATTATTGTTTTCTGCCATAATATTAAGCCATTGAGGTATGGTAAGAGTCTTCTTAATAGCCTTTTTGTCCATTTCATTACGAACAATTGGCATCCATACTTCAACTAAAAAAGGGATTTGATTTGATTCTAACTTTAATTTATTAATTGGTGTTGACTCAGGAATCTCTTCATTATCTTTTTCCATACCCCACAGAAACAACCCTAGTACCTCTTTAGCATTTTTTGTGGCTTCTTCTGTTGTGTCAGCAGCAGTTAAACACCCTGGAAGATCAGGAAATTCAATAGATATTCCGTCATCTGTATAATCGAATATTGCTAAAAATATGTAAGCATTTTTCATAGAAAATACCTCCTATTAAATTTTACTACGTGTTATAGTACGTGTCAAATACAGTAAGATAAATTCAGTTTGATTGTCAAAAGTATTCAATATTATTTGAATTTCTTATATTCTTGGTTTTAATGCTTTCTCAAAATACGTCAAAGATAAATAATCATCTAACGCTCTGCTCTTGCTTTCGCAAAGGCTTCGCTAAAGATGACTATTTATCTTCTAGTATGGTTATGTCGTTCCTCAGCTTGACTTTCTCACTTTCTTGGTTATAATAAAATCAAAGAAACAGGTATGATAATATATAATTTAGCATATAATATGAGGAGGTATAAAATGGCGACAAGCGCTGTTAGGAGTAATTCGATGGAACGAAAGATTATTAGTGTTTCTGGAAAAAGACAGGTTACTATACCACAGAAATATTTTGAAGCATTGGGTTTTAGAAACGAAGCTGAGTGCATTTTACAAAATAATTCTATTATCATCCGTCCTATTAAGGAAAACACAGAAAATGAGTTTTCTGAGCAACTACTTGCTGATTTGATTGCACAAGGACTGTCAGGTCAAGATCTCCTTGCAAAGTTTAAGGAATTGAGCAAAAAAATTGCTCCAGCTATGGTTAAACTGATCAATGAAGCAGACAGCATAGCTATAGGAGAAAAAAAGGGAGCAACAATGTCTGATATTTTTGACCTGGAGGACAAATAGATGTTTGAAATTCGTTTCACGGGAGCTTCAGAAAAATATCTGAAAAAGATTAAAGAAAACGACTTAAAAAAAGCGTTTCAAATTGCTTTAAATGAGATAAGTTGCGATCCTTACATTGGCGAATTAAAAACAGGCGATTTGGCTGGAATGTATTGCTATGATATCAGCTATCACAAAACTAAGTACGAACTTGCTTATAAAATCTATGAAGAAGATAGGCAACTAGTGGTTATAATTTTGGCTGGTACCAGGGAAAATTTTTACGAGGAATTAAAGAGATATATACGATAAAGATAAATAATCATCTAACTAAAGATGACTATTTATCTTTATTTATTACAACCATGTTATAGGGATGGTTACGTTTTTATCGTTAAGTTGAATACTTTTCTCATACATACAGATAACTCCTCCGGTGCCTACTGTTATATCCTTGAATTTCTCAAATATTTTGAAGTTTTCAATATGTTCCTTGCTGGGATCTGAGGTTTTCTTAATCCCAACAGGATAGAGTTTACCATTCTGTTCTATTAGTATATCAATCTCTTTTCCATCCTTATCTCGATAATAATAGATTGATGGATCCAATATGCCTGCATTAAAGTAGCTTTTTAATAATTCAGCTACTACAAAGGTTTCAAAAAAGGCTCCCGCCATTGCACCTGCTTCAAGAACTTCCGACGTGTTCCATTTTGTTAAATATGCCGCTAGTCCAGTGTCTAAAAAATATAGTTTCGGTGTTTTTACGGCTCTTTTTGTAATGTTACTATAATACGGTTGCAGTAAATAGACAATATTTGAGGAAATTAAGATTGAAATCCACCTATTAACTGTTGGTACACTAATTCCGATTTCATTGGCAATTGATGTTAGGTTAAGCATTTGCGATGTCCTGCTTGCCAAAACTGTCATAAATTTAAGAAATTTCATTTCATCACCAACCTGTGCAAGTCCTCTAACGTCACGTTCAATATATGTTTTCGTATATGCGGCATAAAACATTTGCCAGTCAAGTTCATCTGCATACATTGCTGGCATTGAGCCTTTTTGGATAACCTTCCAGATTTCATTATAATCTGATTGTTTAGCTGATAACTTTCTTCTCGCAAAAAATTCTTCTGTTGGCACGAAACTCTCATTAAAATTATCGTTCTTAATTTCGCGTAAAGATAGACCTAATAAATTAATGATTCCAATCCTTCCAGCAAGACTCTCGCTTACATTTTTCATCATCTTGAATTGTTGCGATCCTGTCAAAAAGAATTGCCCTTTTTTTCCGCTTTCATCTGCTGCCATTTTAATATAACTAAATAAGTTAGGTGCATACTGTATTTCATCAATAATTAAAGGTGGTGGTGTTTTTTTTAAAAAACTTCCAGCCTCATCAATAGCACTTTGAAGTAACATTGGGTCGTCAAGAGTTAAATATGAAATGTCACTTCTCATGTTTTTTAATAATGTTGTCTTACCAACCTGCCTTGCTCCTGTAACTAAAACAGTAGAAAACATTTTAGCTGCTTTATTTACAGTAGTTTCTATATTTCGAGTAATATATTTCATCGCAACCTCCGACTAATTTAATATTTAATATTATTATAGCCACCTGTCATAACATTAATCAATAAAATTTTACAAAATAGAAAAAAACTCGTTTTGAGAGTGCAAAGTAAAACAAAAAAGATGCTTACTTAGGCGGGGGTTTTCTTAATGCGAAATGAAGACTTCTGTGATATTATGGAAATAGCACCAAGGCTATTCAAAATTTGATACGGAAATAATTTGAACATAAAAAATGGAGGACATACACCTATGGCGAAGAAAAAGAATATAGAAATCACAATCCGCTCTAGTGCAGCTGAATACCTGACATTTATAGCTGCAACAGGCGACAATCCCGAGAGCGTTGAAATGCGGTATGAGGATGAAAATATTTGGCTTACGCAGAAAATGTTTGCAACGCTATACAACGTAGAAGTCCATACCATAAACGAGCATATTTCTAAAATTTATGCAGATGGTGAGCTTGCACAGGAAGCAACTATTCGGAATTTCCGAATAGTTCAAACTGAAGGTTCGCGTCAGGTAAGCCGCGAAGTTAAGCATTACAATCTACAAATGATTATTTCCGTTGGATTTAAGGTTAACTCAGAAAGAGCTGTGCAATTTCGCAAATGGGTTAATCAAATCGCCTGTTTAGGTTAGCATTATCGAAACAAAAAAAGGAGTGCAGATTAAAAAATCTATATATAGAGGTTACGATAATAGTTTGATAAGTGTTTTAGTGTGGCAAAATAACTACTACTCAATAAAAAATAGACTCACACTTTTTAGTGGGAATCTATTTTTTATATATATTAAGGGAAGTGTTAGTTTAAATAATTAGCTGTGATTACTTCATCTATCTTTATGAACATATTGACACTGGTTTCAGCAGTACTCCCTGTTGTCGGCGGAACACCAGGTGTTCCGCCAGCTGCTCCTGCACCCATTCCACCGCCGGCTCCTGGAACTGCTCCTTCAACTGGGACTCCTAATGAAGCAAGTGTTTCATCAATTAGAGCTAGTTGTTCCTTTGTTAAAATATCGTTCATTTTCTTATATATATCTTCTGCCATATCTGTTGTATAGATTGCGCCATTTAATGCTGGAGCAATTAACGCAATAATACCTTCTGCCTGTTCCTTTGTAAAATTCATTCCGCCTGGATTAAACTTTTCTACCTTGTTAATAGCCGAAAATAGTGTCGAAGTCTCAGTATATGGGTCTTCTGATGTAGAAGAACAAGCTGTCATCCCCAAAATTAATCCTACAATCACAAGTAAACTTAATGTTTTTTTAAAAAATCCTTTCATCTCAATATCCCCTTTAATTTATTTATTCTCTTCTTAAAGCCTCGATCGGATGTAACTTAGATGCTTTCATTGCTGGATATATTCCAAAGAAAACACCTACAAATACCGAGAAGGAAAAAGCAAGTAAGATTGACCAGAATGAGATTAACGTACCCCATCCCAAGGTTGTAGAAACAACTTTTGCAACTACTATTCCTAAGATAATCCCTATTATACCACCAGATATACTTAAAATTACTGATTCAACTAAAAATTGTGACAATATATCCTTTCGTCTAGCCCCTAGAGCCTTCCTTATTCCAATCTCTCTAGTACGCTCTGTTACTGAAACTAGCATAATATTCATTATACCTATTCCACCAACTAATAAGGAAATCCCTGCAATAGCACCTAACATTAGTGTCAGTGTCTGTGTCATTGAATCCATAGTACCTATTAACTGATCTTGACTTGTTACTTTTATTAAATCCGATTTACCGAATTTACTAGTATAAAAATTAGTAATATCAGTTACTGCAACATTTGCTCCCTCAGTAGATTGTGCTTGAACATAGATTGTTTTTAACTTAGTAGTACCGAACAATCTTTCTGCTGAGCTGACCGGTATAAATATATTCTCGTCAAGATTCTGTCCCAGAACCTCTCCCTTAGGCTCCATTACCCCAACTATCGAAAATCTCTGTCCGTCTATCGTAATGGTTTCACCTATTGGCGAAGTAGTTCCAAATAAATCTATAACTACACTTTGACCAATTACAGCAACTTTCTTTCGTTTATCTACATCTTCCTCTGTTATAAACCTTCCATCTACTACTTGGAAATTCCGTACTTCCGTATAATCCTGGTTGGTTCCCTCGACATTTGCGGTTGTTGATGTATTACCCCACTTTATCGTCGTTTCCGTCTCTGATATGGAGGGCGCCACCCTCGCTATTGACTCATATTCTTTTAATGCTTCTACATCATCACTTTCTAGCACACCGCCCAGATTTCTCATTCCATTAACGAATATTAAATTGGTACCTAAATCCTCTAAATCACCAGTAATATCTTGCGTAACCCCTTGACCTACTGCAATTAAGGAAATTACAGCAGCTACACCAATAATAACTCCTAGAATAGTAAGTAGCGAACGAATTTTATTACCCCTTATGCCACTCCATGCAATACGTATGCTTTCCCATATGTTCATCCTGCCCACTCTCCTAACACTATCTCTTTAAGAGCGGTAGTAGCATCTAGCTGGTCACTATTTACCTGATTATTTACAATGGCTCCATCTTTTACGCGAATTGTTCTCTTACAATGACTTGCCACCACTTCGTCATGGGTAACTATTAGAATTGTCATTCCTTGCTTATTTAGTGTCTGAAAAATAGAAAGTATCTCAAGCTCTGAATGACTGTCAAGGTTACCAGTCGGCTCATCAGCAAGTAAGACTGATGGTTTACTTGCTATCGCCCTTGCTATTGCAACCCGCTGCTGTTGTCCACCAGAAAGCTCCGTAGGGCGGTGATGCATACGATCCTCTAAGCCAACCTTTGCCAAAGCTTCTAAGGCAATTTCCTTTCGTTCTGCCCTGCTTGCACCCTGATAAATTAGTGGTAATTCCACATTCTCTAGCGCTGTTAAATTAGAGAGTAAATTATAATTCTGGAAGATAAACCCTATATACTTATTACGAATATATGCAAGGTCATTATCTGAAAGCTGACTTACCTCATGTTCATTTATCCAATACTCACCAGAGGTTGGAGTGTCTAAACAACCTAAGACGTTCATCAAAGTTGATTTTCCCGAACCTGACGGACCCATGATGGCAATAAAATCCTCTTCTTCGACACTAAACATAATATCCCTTAAGGCATATACTTGAATATCCCCTAGACCATATATTTTATTTATGTCCTTTAATTGAAGTATCTTATTGCCCGCCACTAGTTCCACCTCCCGTAACCCCTGGAATCTTAACAGATGTTGGTATTAAGGAAGAACTGCTTGAAGTACTACTTGTTCCTGCAGGATATGTTACTGAAGTAATTATTGTCTCATTAGCTTCTAGACCACTAATTATCTCTGTCATAGTATCATCACTAATACCTGTTTCTACCTTCTTAGCAACGATTTCCTCACCTACAAGTACCCTAACTGCTTTTCCATCCTTAACGCTAATTATGCTTGATGTAGGTACTTTAAAGACGTTCTCTGCCTTTTCTAAGATAATCGCTACGTCAACAGTCATTCCTTCTTTAATCTTCGGATTGTTTTCAAAGCTGATTTGGACTTCGTATGTTGTAATTCCATCTTTAACAATCCCTGTATCAGCAATAAATGAAACTACCCCGATAATCTCTTCCACTTCTGAATAACCTGGTATTAGTAGAGTTGCTTCTTGCCCAATTACAACCTTCGATATATCCATCTCATCTACTTCAATGCTTGCAACTAAGCTATCACTTGTTAACGTTGCAATCTTCGTACTAGATCCGATTGTTTGATTTTCTTCAACAAATAATTCACTGATAACACCTGTTTTAGGAGATGTTACAGTTGTATTTTCTAATTCTAACTTCAATGAATCTATCTTTAGTTGGTTATTATAGATATTTTGTTTCTGAGTTTCTATTTGATTTTCTAGGGATGTATCATCGATTTTAAATAATTGAGTTCCTTTTGTAACGTACTGACCATATTCTACATAGATTTCGTCAATTGTACCGCTTATTTTAGAGTAGACTGATGATTCTTCTGCATTAAAGAATGTACCCTTAGCATATTTGAACAAGATTGTATCAGTTCGATAGCCCGCTTCACCTGTCATGCCAGCTAATAATCCTGGATTTGAAATAGTTATATATACATCATTTACCATTTCACTCCCATTTGAATAAGAGTCTTCACTTATCTTTGTAACTATACCAGTTTGAGATTCACTATATCTGTCTACAGAAATTACTATTTCTTCTCCCAATTTAATATATCCAACATCTACAGCAGGAATTTGAGCAATAAAGTTTAATTCTTCATAATTAGTCAGTGTCATGACTGAATTACCGTTATTTATGTTAGTCCCTTCCTGAACATTGTAACTAACAACACCGTCTATAGGTGCTACTACAGTTGATAGTTGATTAACAGAAACACTATATATATTATCTACTGATGTTTGTAATAAATTAGCTAAACTTAGCTGTGATATTTTGAGATTAGCATAGGCTTGTTCTAATTGTATATACAAATTTCTATCGTCCACGCTTAAAATCGTTTCATTAACTTCGACATTGGAGTTTTCATCAACATACAACCGATTAATTGTTCCATTTACCGTTGATGTAAGAGTGTATTGATCAGAGTATTTGATCACTCCACTATTCTCAATAGATAAAGTTAAATCCCCTTGCTTTACTTGACCTGTCTGATATGTTATCTCTTCAACCTCTTCTGGCGTGAAAAATACATAATATGCTAAACCTGCAGTAGCTAATAATACAATGATTGCAAGACTTACTATCAACTTGCTTTTACCTCTTTTTTTATTCTTCTCTAATTGACTTTTCATCTATATACCTCCCTTTAATTACTCTTTGGTATTTTTTAACTTGTAATTATTGTTCTTAAATCTATTATATAGAATTTTATTTTGCTTGTATCGTAAAAGTTTTCAGAGAATGTTAAGAAGTTTATAAGAATAAAAAGTTCTATTGATTGCACTAGAAATTTACTTACTAATAGATACACAGAAGAGTAAATAATAAGATTAAGGTTCTAAAACGTAATTCTTATGGGGTAAAAAACTTTAAAAGGTTTAGAAATAGAATTTTGTATATGATGTCAGCTTAAAAATATAAAAACTTAGGAGAAAGATTTTCTCTTTCTCCTAAGTAATAGTGATTTCTTTTTTTTGAGGATTTACCCCCAACATTTGACATAGAACCAGTTTATAGAGCCAAAAACTACGGGAATTAGTCGGTTAGGATTTCAATATTGTCCTTTACAAATGACTCAGTTTATAGAGCCAGTTTAGAACCAAAAACTTAGGAGAAAGATTTCTCTTTCTCCTAAGTTTTTATTTTTTTTTTGAGGCTATGCCCCAAGCCTTGATATGAAGTCAAACTATTTAATTATTTAACAGTGATAGATGTACCAAGTTGAATTGGACCTGCAATACCTGCAGTTGCGTCTACAACTGTAGTAGCAGTAGCATCAACAGTTACTTTTAGACCAGATAATAGGTTCAAGTCAAGTGCAGCAACTGCACCAACTGCTGTAGTTGTTCCAGTTAATACTAGAATGTCTCCAGCATTGTAAGCACCTAATCCATCAACATCTAAGAATAATCTGTTATCAGCTGTAGTTGCAGCGTTAGCATCAGCACCAGCATCTACTACTGCATTAAATGTTGCTACATATTTACCAGTATCAGTACCAGCACCATCTGCAAACGTTACAATGTTAACATTATCAGCTACACCAACTGCTGCACCATTGATAGTGAATGCAAAATCATCATCAGTTGCACCAAGAGCAGCTACTGCATTAACATCTTCCGAGAATCCAAGTACTAGAACTCCATTACTTGCAATAGAAGCTGAAGCTAATACTGGAGATACATCATCAACTAAAGCCATTGCAGCTGAAACTTGAGGAATAGCTACATTACCAGCTTTGTCTTTAACATTTGTAACATTTAACACATAATTTATTTCTTTTGCTATTGATTTAGCAGGGATATTTAAAATTACACAAACGCTTGTAGGAACAGCTTCTGTACTTAAACCAATATGGTTTACAGTAACGTAACTACCAGCAGGAAGTGGTTGACCATTCAACAAGTAATTATTAATATCCTTAACTGTATTAAGATCTAAACCAGCATTATCTGTGATAGCAATACCAGCAGCAGCTCCACCAATAGTTGTTCCAGAAGTTTGAGTTGTTGCAGGTACAAAATTACCAGCTACATTTAATGTAATAACAGGCTTAGTAATATCAGAAGAATTATTCGTTGTTAAACCTACAGTACCAGCTATGTTAGAGTTAGTTTGATTGGATAAATCTTTAACAACTCCAGTTCCCACATTTAATGAATAATTACCCGCTGGTATAGGTGTTGCAGTACCAGGAATAATTAATTCAGAAGCATCAACCGCACTAACAAATTCTGCTGCTAAGTTAAGATATGTTGCAGTTACATTTGCTGCCCCAGCAGTTAATAGAACAAATGAATCAGTAGCAGTATCTGAAACTTCTTCATTGAATTTAACTACAACAGCACCAGTTAAATGAGTTACACCAGCATATTGTGCGCCAGGAAGAATATATTTTGCTGATACAACTGTTGGTCCTGCAATATCTTTATTTAACACTACTGCATGATTAGATGCAACTTTAGAATTTCCTGCAAGATCTTTAACTCCAGTTCCAAGAACTAAAGTTCCATTGAAAGATCCGTCAGCTGCGAATGGAACTGCAGCTGCAGTTGAAAGACGAATTGTTTTACCTAATGTATTTGCTTTAACTACTGCTGTTAAAGCACCACCTTGTTGAACTCCGTTAGCATCTAATATACGTGAGTTAGCTGCAAATGTATTCGCATCCATAGCTTCGTCAAATGTAACTTCAATTAAATTGTCACGTACTACAACAACACTCGATACTGTTGGTGCTACTGTATCAGAAGCAACAGTAAAGTTTTGTTTTGTAGGATTTGGACTTAAAAAGTTACCACTAGCATCAGCAACATTTAATAATGTTAATTCATAAGTTGTACTTGCACTTAGAGCTTGAGCACTAGTAACTACTATTTCATTTGGTTCAAGACCAGCTTGAACTGTTCCAGCATAAGAACCTACGTATGCTATTGCCCCTGCAACTGCAACAGGTTCAGAAAAAGCAACAGTAACCTTTGTTGTTGTAGTTTTTGCAGACGCACTAACATTTGTAACAGTTGGCGCAGTTATATCTTTAGAAGAAATTATAACTGAAAATTCATCAACTGCTGAACCCGCTGATGTTAGAACACCATCTACAATAAATTTGAAAGGTGTTCCAGCATTAACAAAAAATTGTGCATTAATTGCTGCAGTTGTAGTAATAACTAAAGTTTGTTTGTCTGTAGATAAATCATAGATTGCTGTAGCATCATAAGTAGTCATAACTACAGGTAATGCATCAGCATTTGTTTGTACATAATAGTTATCACCATTTGTTCCAGTAAGTGAATCAATAGGTGAATTGAATTTAACTTCAATTTGCTTACCATTTAATACCGTTACACTTTTAACTGTATTAGTTGGAGCTGGTTTGTTGTAAACATAAGAATTGTAAGTTTGTGTTACAAGAGCAGCATAAGTAGCATCCTCAGATGCAGTAACACCAGCAGCTGGGATTAATCCTTTAGAAACAGCTAATGCCATTTCTCCAGCTGGCCAAACTTTGCTAGCATCTACTTGATTTTCTAATCCCATAGAACGGATAATAACAGTCATTAATTCACCAACTGTTACAGTGCCAGTAGCGTCAAAACCAGCAGCACCTTTACCCTTCATTAATCCTGCGTTATAAGCTGCTTGAACCCAACCTTGGTCGAATCCCCATACACCTGTTTTGTAATCTCCAGCAAATGCTGCGATTTCAACTCCTGGTGTAGCTGCAACTCCTGTAAGTTGACATGCGATTTTTGCTAACATTTGACGGTCCATAGTACTGTCAAGTGCTAGCATGTTACCATTAGCGTCCCCAGCTAAAACTCCTGCAGCTTTTAACTCATCAAATTTTTGTTGAGTTGTATCAGCAGCAGCAAAAGCAGGTGATACCATTGTGAAAATAAGTGCTAGAATTAGTAATGTATTTAAGACTTTTTTCATAACCTTTGTTTCTCCTCCTCTAATATTGTTTTGGTGAGAGTTATTTTTTATGTAGCTCTGTTCTCTCATCTGTCTCACCCCCTCTCCTGAGTTGAGCAAT
>JBFXJF010000017.1:0-46276 GCA_050175155.1 Vulcanibacillus sp. | reverse complement strand
TATTTGCCGGTGGTATGCCAAGTTGGACCTCAGCAGGTCTACCTACGTTCGGAATGGAAAGCGCTGATACAAACTTTGATGTTTCAGCCGGTAAAGTAAACAGAGGATTAACAACTGATCAGTTTGTAGAGAAGTTAGAGAATGGTACAAACGTAGTTGTATTAGATGTACGTTCTGACGAGGAAAGATCACATGGGGGAATTGAAGGATCAATTCATATACCTGATGGTGAAATCAATGCTGATCCACAAGCAATAAAAGGTGAATTGCCTGCAGATAAAACTACAACCATCTTAATTCATTGTGCAAGTGGAGCCAGAGCTTCAGGTGTTGTAGACAAGATAGCCGATTTAGGATATCCTAATACATTCTACCTTGATCATAGTATATCTATTGATGCGAACGGTAATTACAGCTTCTAAAAAATTAGAAATACTATAAGAAATAACGAGGATACCGAACTTTCTCAACAACCTAAGAGATTGAAAAAAATGTACTAGTACAAGGTACATTAAAATCGAGGAACAGAAGTGAAGAAATAAGGCTTTCTCTACAGACTGGGAGCCCACCTTACGGTGGGCTTTCTCTTTTTATATTGACTCTTCTACCCTCTTTAATTGAATCGTCATTCCAGTTTTACCATCTTTACTAATCGGACGTCCTCCAATAGTTGGTATGAGAAGTGGTATTAAAATTGCTATACATAAAATTAACCCTGTAACAAACCAACCATTTTGTTCCGCAATAAGAAATTGAATAGTCCCTATTAGCATTAATAGTGAGCCTCCAGTTACTAACCACCATCCATAATCACGTCTTGATGAATAAAAAGGTATACCTACAAATCCTAGTAAGCAACCAGTCCAAATAACAGGTACTCCAAATGCATAAAGAAAGTATTCTAAAGTTCTTGCATGCTCTCCCCAACCCGTATACATTCTTGTTGATGATATACCATTAACCATAGAGTAAGCTATTTCTACGCCTAAAAGTAAAAATAAAAGAAGATTTACTAATTTATTAATGCCAGAAGATTTATCAAGTAATAATATCAGGAAATAAGGTATCAGTCCTAATAATATTACTACCCCAACTGTATACAGATATTCTTTAGCAAATAGTAAAATTGGCCCAAACATATATGCACCAGTTATTGAAGGTATTGCTGCTACGCACAGGGCTATAGGTCTAGACCATTTGTCTCCCCTATATAATGGTACAAAAAACAATATTAATAATCCACCCGCAGCAATACTCAAGCCCGTTAACAGGGAATAGAAGAACTCAAAAATTCCTTTAGCAGATAATATATTGGGCTCTTTAAACAACATATATCTTGTCTCTACACCTTTTAAAACGGTTTCCATTGCTGGCATACAAATCAATGGTAAAACTATTATTAAAGCAAGACCAGCAAAAAAGGATACTACTGCCATAGTTACTCGACCATTTCGAGTAGTATTTTCATTCACTTAGAACTCCTCCTTTAAAAAACTGCATTTTTACCTAGAAAATAAGTGCCAGCCCTCCTCTCTTTCCACTATTATTATAAATATCATAAGTATTATATTATATTTTAATTGGTATATACTAATTTGTATAAATTTGTTAATATTTTGTCATTTTTAATTTTATAAATAAGCAAAATAAAAAAGAGCTTTAAAAAAGAGCTCTTTAAAAATAGTTATAATATATTATTTATTTATCCAAGTATTATAAGATCCCTACTTCTCTTAAGTGGTGGTAAATGAATTTAGGATAAGTCTCACTTCATTCTTTTATTTACTTCCTCTACTATGCTTTTAGAATAATCATCATTAAAGTAAGAATGCAATATTACTATATTTGAACTACTTGAACTATTTATATATTTTATCTTTATATAATATTTATTATTTACTAGCCCTATAGTTAATACGCCTTGCAAACCATCTCTAGAAGCATATAGTGTCTCTTTAGTTTCTAATGAACATTTACTTATACCTTTAATTGGTATAGTAAATAATTCCGAACTACTATCATCAAAAACAATTGTATCTTTATAAATGTGCAAAGTTCCATCCTTTATATCTGCTATTTCAGCTCCAGGAATCCCTCCAAGATAGTTTATTCTATCATAAGACTTAATTGAATTATCTATATCAGATTTACCTGACGTTTTTATACTTCTAGGTTTTAATAATCCTAACAGCATATATATGATAATTACTGCTATAAGAAAATATAAGATATAACGTAAAATCAAAATATCACTCCTCAATGGTCAAAGTCCCATTTTAATGAAATAGCCCCATCTAAAAACATTCTAACATATTTATGCAAAAAAGATTAATACTTAATTCTTTAAGCTTTAATAAGAAAGATTAAAAAAATATAAACATAATTACTATAAATAAGGTAAACTAATAATTAACAATAAGAGTATGAGGAGTTTATATGAACAAAAAGTGGATATATATAATAATACTATTTTTATCACTGTTTTTAATATATAAATTATCAGGCTTTGAACAAATAATTACCGAGAAAATAACTGTATTTATTGATATAAGACAGGAATATGGCTATTCATTATTACTATTTACTATACCTCTATCTATTTTACAAGGTGTACTAACTTTCTTTCCAATAATAACTATAATTACTTTTCATATACTTATTTTTGGTTTAACCGAAGGTATGCTTTTTAGCTTTATCGGTAGCTTTCTAGGATCAATTCTTTGCTTTATACTTGGAAGATATTTGTTTCAAGATTGGTCAAATAAATTGTGGCAAAAAAGAAAAGCAAAGTATCAAAAATGGGAAACATACTTTAAACAATATGGTATGTGGACAATTATTTTATTAAGAACAGTACCTCTTATGCCTAGTAATATGATTTCCTTAATGGCGGCTTTATCTCCAATTAATTTTCGTTCCTACTTATGGTCATCTATCTACGGCAATATATCTATGGTGTGGTTATTCTCAATCTTTAGTCTATCTCTGACATTAGATGAAGCTAGCCCAATAACTATTGGATACATTACATATTTGATTGTTTTACTAGTAATTTTCCTATATCAAAGGAAAAATAGAGATAAATATGATATATATGATAAACAAAAAGTAACATAATGTAAAAATGCTGATAGAAATCTTAAACAATCTATTTTCGATACAATTTTAAATAAAATAAATAGCAAAGGCTCAAATTACAAAAACCTTGCTATTACTCACTTTTTTTGGTGACTCGGACTGGGTTCGAACCAGCGACCCCCACCCTGTCAAAAACACCGAGCACTTTTTTTAAATATGATACTACCCAATAAAACCTTGTAAAATCAATGTTTATGCTATTGATACTCCGTTTTCTTTTGGTGATTTTGGGAACAGAATGAAGAATTTCGTTCCCAATCCGTTCCCAATAAAAAATAAGCTTTTTTTAGAACGATGTTTTGTGATTTAGATAGTAAAAATAAATCGAATTTTACTCATTAATACTTTTAAGTAAAAAATTAATGCTAAGTAGTATTTTTTATGGTATATTTAGTTTCATATCAACTTTTAATTAAAACAATAAAATTTAAACTTTTAGAAGGAAAAACAAATATATTTATTGAACAATATAGTACAAACAACCGATATGTTTATTATAGATATTTTCAGGATACACTAATTTATAACTATATGGAGGCTTAAATGAAATATATAGTTAAATTAAATAAAGCTTTAACAGATGAACAAAGTCAAACATTAAAAGATTTAGAAGTAAATATTATATACAAGTCCAATTTATTACCCATACTTGGTATAGAAACAACTTGCATTAATAAAATTATGGATTTGTCATTCATTAATTACATAAGAGAAAGTAGAAAAGGTGAATTCCAAGAAGGTTCTTTTCTTAAAAATATTATTCAATTTCAACCACCAGTTAAAAGAAGTTTATTAATTAGTAATGGATTTACTGGATGGGGTAATATAAAAGTAGCTATATTAGATTCTGGGATAAACGATGAGGATAACGAATTAAAAGTGTGTGAATCTATAGATTTTACAAATACGGGTATGTTTGATCACAAAACCCATGGTACTATTGTTGCAAAAATAATTAAAACGTATGCAAGTGGTGCTAACCTTTATATAGCAAAGGTCGGAAAACTTAATGTTGATGAGATACATATTATGAAAGCCTTGGAATGGGCGGATAGTAAAAAAGTCGATATAATTAATATTTCTGTAGGTTTTCCCAATAAAAGAAAAAATTTAAAGAATAAAGCTTGTAAGGGAGAATGTGAACTATGCCAGTTAGTAAACGCAATTTCAAAAAGAGGAATTGCTATAATATGTGCTGCAGGTAATAATAATAAACATTTAGATAGCATTAACTGCCCAGGTAATTCTCAAGGTGCATTAACGGTTGGTGCTATTGATGGAAATAAAGGGATTGCAAACTATTCTAGTATTGGAGTACCTGGTATTGCTAAACCTAATTTAGTTGCTCCAGGTAATCTATATTATGATAATGCTTTTATTACTGGAACTTCGTTTGCTGCACCTTTAATTTCAGGTATTTTAGGTGCTATTTTGCACAGATCTGGTAATATAACCAAAGCTACTGAATATTTATATACTACATTGGATGATTTAGGTGTGCCAAAACATGAACAAGGACTAGGATGTTTAAATGTTGAAAAATTAGTGGAGGTGATTATTAATGAAACACCTAATTTTGAAAGTGAGGGACAAAACAAAAGCTCTTAATAGTTTAAAGCAATATTGTAACATTGTTTATGTATCAGATTTTATCAATGTAATCGGTGTTGAGATTAATGAAGAAAATATTTTTAAATTATCAAATGATAATAATATTTTAGATATATCAGAGAGCAGAAAAGGATTTTTTCAACCTGCCTAAAATTTAATTTTTGTCTAAAAAAATCCCCCAACCTAGGTTAAGCCTAAGCTGGGGGATTTGCTTCTTTATTAATTATTCTACGCTTTTATTTAATTCGCTGTCATCCAGATAATCCAACATAACAACGTATATTTTTTCTATCTGATCTATTAACCACTGTTCAGTTATAAATGGTTTAATCCAGCTTGGCAAAACACAATAAAATTTATTAACAATAATTCTCTCTGCTTCTGCGCGTTTGTCTTTTCCTTCTGCAGCTTTTTCTTTTGCCCACGTTGAAAGTTTCTTTTCTACACCAAGCATAATAGTTGCTACTTGCCCAGATGCCCAATATCTAATCGCTAAACGAATTAAAAATACCACCAAAAAAAGAGATAATACTCCTAAAAAATAAATTAAATTCATATCCATTGTTTATTTCGCCTCTCCTTGTTATTTAAATTTTTTTTCAATCTCATCAAGTCTTTTTTCGATTGCTGTTAATCGTTTATCAATGATGTCATACATACGTTTTTGCATTGTCCAGTCTTCCTGGCGCTGCATAAAATCCCCCGGTCGGGTTCCGTCGCTAATTTTGTTCTCCTGGACCCAACTTTGAGGATCTTTTGCCCATGGTGCTACCTGATCTCGTGACACTAGTCCACCTCCATATACTTCATTAGACTTCTTCACAATGTCTTGCTTCATTTGCGCATACGTTTTTCCTAGTATCTTTAAAGCGTTATTAGGATCCGTTTTACGTACCGAATCTAATTCAAAATGTCCGGAACGTTTACTGGGCTCTATTTTGTGATAATCTGCTAAATAAGCTGCAAATTCAATATAGTTGTCATAAGCTTTTTGAGTTCTTATTTTGTCACCAGGGAAATAGCAAAGTTCTAATCCAATAGCAATATCATTTGCATCATCACCATATAACCTATTGTCTTCTGGTTTTTCATAAAGCACATGCCAAGCTTTCTCTGGTTTATCTAAGCAAGGAATGCAGATAATTACTCCTTTATCATCTATAAAAGCATGAGCTGATGGAGTATCGTCATTAGCACTATTGCAGAAATAATAAACATTTGACTGAGCTGTTGAATTTGGGTTTCCAGTGTCATGGTCCACAAAAAAAACAACTTTATTAATTTTGCTTCCGCTTCTTCTTTTTGTGCCTGATGATATTAATTGAGTTTTAATATTCAATTGCTAACACCCCAATTCAGATTCTGAGTTTGTATTATCTTCTTGCTTTTTGCCGTATATCTCTTTGTTTTCTAGATAGCTTTTAGAAAAAAATCCAGTCAAAACAATACCTAAAGATGTGGTTGCCGTTGCAAGTATAAAACCTGTATCAATATCAAAAAATGATAAAACATAAGATGCAATAACGCTAAATGCCCAAACTAAAAAAACGCCCCATGCTAGCTTTTTGGACGTTGGTATTCGTTTGGTATTAATTTTTATTTCCAATTCAATCACCGCCTAGCATCCGAATTAATAAATCCAGATTAGATATAATGGCAATAGCAATAGTGGTAAGTACACATGTTATAACTGCAGTTTTAATTTTGCCCCAATCTTCTGCAGGTTTTTCTTTAATCGATTTGATTTCTTTGCCCTGTTCTTTAACTTCAATGCTTAAATTATCCATTTTTTCGTTTTGTACTTTGTTTTGTTCCGCAATTAGTTTTATATTGGTATTCATTTCATGCAACAACTCTTGGTTTTTCTCAATCTTATCTACTCTATTTTTTAAATCGTCGATTCTGTGATGTGCTGATTTGGTAGATTGAGTATTTGCTTCTACATCTCTAACAAGCTGCGAATGTTCCTGGCATACTGACATATACCTACCACCTTTCAACAACAAAATAAAAAAACACCTACATGGTGCTTAGCCTGTTTTGTACCTCTGTTTTATATGCTTCGTCTTTTATATCATTAATAGTTATGACTCCTCTAGTTATAAGCCTAATTATTTTTTCAATATAAACCTCATTCATTATAAAACACCTTCTTGCTTGAGTAATATTAAATCAACAGTATCACTAATATTTGATAATTGTTCTTCTATTCTTGGCTCGTCTGTAAATATTAAAAAGTTTCCTTCTGCAATATTCTGTTCTTCAATTAAAATCTTATCAGTATTTTCGTTTATAATAGTTTCTCTGTTGTCTGTATATTGTATTTTATAAATCATTTATTTGCACCTTCCTTTTATTTTACATATTTACAGTGAAATTAACGTAAGGCATTGTTGCATAAATTCTAAAATTTTTTATAGCTACAGGATAGCCACCTACAGTCGCATAAGTATAAATTTGAATTAAACTATTAGCAGAAACTGCAAAATCTTGGGTGTATTCAACGTATTCTGAAGATGAAGATATTCTTTGAATACCTTGTGCAACTCCATTGATATAGACTCGTCCTCTCACTTCATATGTTCCATAAAAGCTTGCAATACTAAATTTAACTCTTACTGTTCCAGCTGTATCTGTTGATATTTCTTTTACTTTAGCATATGTGCCAGACTCCGTAGTTACTTGATTATCTGAATAAGCGACTAATATATCTCCTGCGACTAATGCCAAAGATAAAACTTTACCGTCATTAGCTGACCCACCATAATACCCTTGTGGTATTATTTGTTCTATACCACTTGGGGTTATAATTGTTGCTGAACCTACTTTGTTAGGCATTGTTCCTATGATTTGTCCACTATCTACTGTCGCTGTTTTACCACTTAATAAATCACTTGCTGTTGCGTTTCCACCACCTCCCTCACCCTGTAAGATAAAATTTGCGCCATTGTGCCTAAATGTGTAAATGCTACCTGCAATTAATTCGCCAGATGCAAATGCAACACCATTTGATTTTTTCAATGCTTCTGCACCGAGAGAATTAACGTTTAGCGTACTTGCTCCTGTATTTGTCACGTTGATTTTTACAGCTACTGCAAACCCTTCTACATACCCTGTAGGTACAGGTGAAAGTGTAACCGCATATGTATTTGCAGAACCAGTAGTTGCACCGTAATATATGTGAGGTATAAAGTTTGCTTGATGTGTAGTAAGGTTAGTTTGTACTGCATCGGCTTTAGCCTGGGCACCTGATGGGGTTTCTTTAGCGTTCCAATCAGCTTTTTCGGTATCCGTTACAAATCTATTATTTGCATCTTGGGCGATTATGCTTGGTTGATGCGTTTCTGGATGAGTATAGTTAGTTGCTCCTTCTTCTATGCCTGCTAATTTTGTTTTTTCAGCAGTAGTGTAGTCCTCGGTGCTTAAGCCTTTCCCTGGTTCTTTCTTAACATTTTCTGCATCTGCTAAATCTACCTTATCCCAGTTTTCATTTAACATTGTTTCAATATTAAAAGTATCAGTCGCATCTGCAACTGGATCCTTCTTAAGCAAGTTTAAATTTGGTGTATTACTCGCCATTTACACAACACCTCCTGCAAATTTGTCTAGTGTTTTTGTTTCAAGTTCCGCTATTGTCATAGCTTCAACGTCTGCTATAAAAAGATAGGCAAATAAATAAACCACTCCTAAGTGAGTGGGTACTATCTCATTAATTGCATTTTTGACAATCTCAATATTTGAAGGTATACCAAAGATGCTAATAAACTTGATATTTATTTTACCGTCAAAGCTAATTTCTACATCCCCATTGGTCCAGCTGTCAGCTACTTCTTTTATTAAACTACTGTCAACTTTCCCAATCCCTCTAATCTTACTTTTAATCTTTGATCTTCGTTCGGAATAAGTAAGATTAGGATTAATAGCTAATCCTAATTCACGTTCCCATAATTCTAGTCCCCATGTAGCAATATCGATAAACTTCTGGTTTAAAATATCCTCAATTGCTGTTTTCAAATCTTCTATTTCAATATCTTCTACATCCATTATTTCTTGAATTTCTTTTATATCCTTAAGATAGTCTGGCAAGTAATCAAGCAATTTCATTTAGTGTCACCGTCCCTATTGAAGGGATGTCGTTTGTTAATTGAACATTTTGAGTAGCACTGTTAACTAATAAGTTTGAATAATCAATCCCACCAGCTTCTATAATACTATCTAAAAGTAAGGATCCTATTTTAGCATAACTTACGATATAGCTTTCTTTTGTTTGCCAATCGTTAGTTACCAAAGTCTTAAAATAATTATTTAAGGCCTGGGTGAAATTATCGATTACATTAGCTGCAGTTGTTCCGGATATATCTGCAGTAATATTAATACCAGTACTAAACGCAGAGACTACTGTACACATTGCACCTATTGGCGCTTCTCCATTGCCTAGCCCCTCAGTGTTAGGATCAATATGATTTTGAACTTCTTCAATTAATACGCTTGATGCAGGTTGCATGTCTGTCCCAACTATAATTATTTTAACAGTATTATCTCCAGCCCACTTAGCCACTACTTTGGTAGCTCCAACACCACTAACCTCGGTAGCCCATTCCAAATAATGATATACGTTCCCGCTAGTAGACGATTTTTGAACCCTGGTATTAAATCTGGTTAGTAAACTCGCATCTGTTTCTTCATCTTCTCCCGGTATTAATACCTCAGATAAAATAGCAGTAGTTAACCCTGCTACATAATCTATAGGTAGTAACGTTCCGAAAGGGGTATTCCCTATTTCTCCTGTAGTTTGACATTCAAGCTTATAATTATAACCATCAATGATCTCCACCACTTTATAAATAAGATCATCTATTCCAAACTTTGTGCCAATTGGAATAGTTGTATTAAACTCTCCTTTTCTGATTGCTTTAGTAGCTTGTTTACGTACTATGCCCATTTCTACACAACGCTTATCCAAATATTCTCCACTGCTCGTATTAGCAAAAACAAGTTCTAATACAGTATCTAATTCAATGTACATCTGAGCTAATTCAAACGCTGCAGGGGCTAATGCATTATAGATAATAGATCCTTCTCTTTTATCTACATCGCTAGATACGCTGTCTAACATTCTTTGCAATATGTCTTCATAGGTCATAAAACCACCTCACTTTCTATAACTCCTTCACTGGCGATGACTTCAAATTCAATTAACAGACCATCTTCAGTATCGCTAAAAACAAAATTAACAACATCGCTTATTCTGTCGTCCTGAATTAAACATTCCTTAATAATTCTAGGTGCTTCCACTTTAATAAACGATTTTTCTTTGCCGATTAGTTTGCTTAACTCCTGTCCGTAATTCCAGGAATATATTAAATGTTCAAATCTAGATGTGCTTAACATGGCTTGGATAGATTGTTTTATCGCTTCTTGTCCATTTGTAAAACCTAATAGCCTATTATTTTTTACTAACCAGGTTTTACTCGGACTAATCTTATTTATAGAAGTATCTAAATCATATAGATTGCTACTCGGTAATAATGATTGAGGCATCAATATCACCAACCTTATCGAATACTAAATACTTTGAACTCAAGTTAATCAGTATTAGTTTATCGTTAACTGCCAATTTTGGTTTTAAAATATATTCTCTTTGAATTTCTATTTCGTCTTTCCAATCGCTAATTACTAGTTTTACCTCTTGTAGATGTTCCGGAAATATCATAGATTCTTTTGGAAGTTCAAATCTCTGATCAACTGAGACTTTAAAGGGATTGATACTTAATACTGTACCTAATAGTATCCTTGCATCAATCCCTTCCATGCTTTCTTTAACTATTTTTCTTATTTGGTTATACATTAGTACACCACCAATTCCAGATCCATGAGATGCTCCTCATCCTCAAATTTATGAGCGTCAGAATCAATTAGATATAAACCTTCTATTTTCTCTTCAGGAATAGAAATGTATACGCTATAGCCTGCTTTACATCTTATATCTCCAACAGCATTTTTAAGACTGAATGTTTTCTTCTCTCGATTTTTGAGCTCCAGTAAGGATTGCCCTTTTTCGTTTATTTTTGCTTCATTTAAGCCCTCGTCAACTACCTCATAATACTGCAACTTACCCCATCTAGCTATATTAGAGCTGTCCTGGTATAAATATATCTCTCTTTTACCTGTTTCCTTATTATCTTTAGCAAGCTTTATTCTGTTATATGTATCAGAATCAATATCCTCGCTGTAATCGTAGTCCGTTAATCTACCATAACCATCGATTACGATATCAAGTATAGTATCAGCCACATCTAAAAGTTCCAATTGTCCAACGTTATCTTGCAGAAAATATAATCTGCCAGTAGCCAATAGAGTTGTCTCAAGGGCCTCAGTAATCATATCAAGCCATTCTTTATCGTCGCTAACCTGACTTGGAATTACATACTTTGTATCTACAATATTCCCAACTTTCATTCCATTCTCTTTAGCGATGGTTTGTGTTATTTCAGTGGCTTTTTTATTTATAAAAACTTTGGTATCTTTAAATTTTAAATATCTTAATTGATCGTAACAGGTTATCTTCTCCTTAGCCACCTTAAACACATACCCATAGAAAACAGTTGAGCTGTCTTTCTCTAACCTGACAATTTGCCCATTCTTTATTTGGAATTCATCTTTATTAAAATACTCAAATTCTAGTGATCCTGCTCTACTTTTTCTAGCATGCTTAATTTCAATTTTTCCATGAGGAAGTTCATAAACATTACCCAATCTATCATCAATTAAAAGCCTGGTACTCATAAGTACAACACCTGCCCAGGATTAATAAGGTTAGGGTTTTTAATATTATTCTTCTGAGCAACTTCTTTGTATTTATTTCCGTCACCTAACTGTTTTTTACAAATCGCGTAGAGGGTATCCCCATTTTGCACCGTATACGTCTTAGGTATTACCTTTTCCACCGGTCTGTTTACCACAACAGATGCTACTATTGTTTGTTGCTCAGTCTTTACGAGGCTAATTTTCTTAATAGAACTATATCTATACTCTTTTAATTCTAAAGAATAATATATATCTCCGACTTCACCAGCTATTTCTTTATATTCAAAACTCTCAATTGTACACGCCCATGTGAAAGGAAAAGCTGTATCAGTTATAACGATTCGTAATGGCAACTTAGTAGATCTCCATTTTTTTAAAATGTTTATATATTCATTTGGTTCTTTTAATATCAAACTTGATACGAAAGGAGCATGGATAATTGGAAATAGACCTTTTAAATTTAATGTAGCTAAGTTAACAGTATTGATTATTGTTATTTCACCGACATTCTGCAGTGTATGATTCTTATTTTCACTTTTTTCTTTTATCTCGATTTCTTCAGGTAAAATTGGTAGTTCAAATATTTCTTCACTTTGACTTAAGTAGATTTTAGCCAAGATCATACACCGCCTTAGTACTTGCAGCTATATCGGTTTCTAACATATCTTCAATTTTTGCAACAAGCTCATCGATGTCAGCACCATTTTTTATATCACCTGTTTTTACATCTATTGTAGGCGTGAGCGTTACATAATTTTCAATTGCTTTTCTCTCAGATAATTCCCGCATTATTTTAAGATCTTCACTGGAGATATCAACTGTATCATTTATAGATCCAATTTCACCAATATAGTTAATAGAATCCATGTTTAAACCGTCAATACTACTCTTTGTATCAGGAAACATTTGGTTCATATAATTATCTTTATCAAATTTTTTAGAGAAACTATCCCATGCATTTGACCCCCACTCTGCTCCATTACCATATGCTTGGGTTATGCTTTTAAACTCCATCGGTTCAAAAGAAGTAACTCCTGTTTCATCTTCAATAGCCTTTTTTGCTGACTCAATTTTACTAAGAGTATTTTCTAAACCACTTGTAATATCGACTTCAAACCCTGGTATTTTGTTAATTAACCCTTCTAAAGCTTCAGCAATTTTATATATAAAGTTAATTACATTTGTCATTAAATCAAGAAAGAGCATCTTTATTGCACCAACAGGATCCTTAAAAACATTTTTTAAAAAGTTAGCAAATGGTCCAATCAAATTATTATATAAATCAATAAACATGTTCTGAATAAATGCCCATAAAGCGAATAAGAATCCTATTACAGCTCCTACTATCTGCCCAGTCGATATACCAAAGAGATTTAGCACCTTAATTAATAGCCAGATAGCTCCGATTATTACACTAATAATTAAAACCGCCCACATTAAAGGACTTGCCAATAATGCAGCATTAAATCCCCATTGAGCAACTGTTGCTTGGGCAGTAGCCCCTGTAAGCATTGATTTTTTTCGAGCTAAACTTGAAGTAAGAAACGCTCCAGCCGTTGTTAATGCATTGTGTATTACCATAACTGTACTAAAGCCTATTGTTGCAGCTTTAAGTAACGCTAAAGGGGTTAATATCATAAATAAAATAGGAGCGATTAACGACCAGTAATCAGTAAATATCATAGCAACCCACAAGATAATATCCATGAATTTACTAGCTATATTCGCAGCGAAAATTATCCCATTACCTAGTTTAGTGAAAAACTCTTGCCCTCTATCAGAATTGATAAAATCAGAAAATCTTTGAAATGCCGGCTGCAGACTTTTAAACAAATTATTTTTTATGGACGTAACAACTTCACCAAATTTAATTGGCATTTGTTCAAATTGCTCATTAATTTTTCCGGCAGAATTAAAAAGCGCAGATTTAATTACATCTGATGTAATTAAGCCTTCAGAGCTCATATCTTTTAAAGCGCCAATACTAACCCCTAGTTCATCAGCGATAGATTGAGCCAACATAGGAGCGTTTTCTAAGATAGACCTAAATTCATCCCCCTGAAGTCTTCCAGAAGCCATAGCCTGAGTTAATTGATACATTGCACTGCTTTGTTCCTGAGCACTGGCTCCGGCTATTTTAAAGGATTTTGTCATTAATTCTGAGAATTGAATCATTTCGTCATTACTGCTAAAAGCCTTACTTGCGGTTATACCGAGTTTACCGACAACATCAGCCATTTCTGTATAATTACCTCTAGCTCGACCAGCTGAATCAAATATTTTCTGATTAAGCTCTTCAGTTGTTTGTAACCCATCATTTATTAAATTTAATCTAGCCTGGATATTTGCATAATCATCGGCAGCACTAATAAATTCCTTACCACTTTGATATAGCGCATATGCACTTACAAACCCTTTTATAGTGTTTAATAATTTGTTAGCACTGTTATTTGAATTTTTAAGCTGACTATCAAACTTTTTTTGTTCTTGTTCAGCCTGCCTTATTTCAGCACCAATATCATTTATTTTTATTTTAGCAAGTTCAAATTCCCTTAGATTCATTGTATTATCAGTTGTTTTTTGCAATCTTTCAAAACCGTTAATAGTTAAATTCACGGCTTGCTGCATGTTTTTAAGTATTGGCGTAAAGCCGTCATTCAATCTTATGCTATCAGATATTGTTGCCATAGTTTCACCACCTTTTTGGCGAAATAAAAAAACACCTTAACTAGGCGTTTTTTTAAACGAATATAATGCTTATTACTTGATAGAATTGAAAATTTCCTTTGCTTTAGCGTTCTTTGATTCTAAACCAAATCTACCATTTACACTATCAAAATTAAAACCTGAATCCTTTAAATTAGACTCCTTTTCATACTCATAGATTGCTACTTTTCCGTTATCAATATAAAAAATAACGCCATCTTTTGCTCCAATCATTCCGAATAAAGGTTTTTCATTCTTATCAATCACAATACCCTGTTCTTCAAATGCTGATATGTAAGTATCTAATGTTACTGAACCATTCCCACACCCAGTTAATAGAGTTAAAGTGATAACTAATATAAATAGTAGCGCCATCTTTTTCATGGTTATTTATCTCCCCCAAATAATGTATTTGCTATATTATAGCACATTTTTGGTAAAGTCTACTATTTCCTTTTTCTATTCTTATTTCTATTTGCCTTAGCCTGAGCTTTCTTCTCATCTTCAACATGTATATCTATACTTGCACATATAAACGCTTTTTCATATCTATCTAAACTATTAAATTCTCTTGGTTTTATATTAAGTTTATGGAGGGCGTAATGAACATAGTTTGCTTCACTATCACCCTCCTTAATTAGTTTTTTGCTTCTTCTACAAGTTCTTCCATATCCTTATCATACCCGTTAACAGCTTGGGCAACTTGTAATAGTTCAGCAAATTCCCCCGGAGTAAGCATTTTTTTAATCAGCTTTTCTTCTCCCATAACACCATAAGACTTTTGAAGTTCGGCATCTTTTAAATTTGGGAACACCACACAAGCAGCTGCAAACTTGGCTAAATATAATTCTTGATCTGTTTCGTTTTGGTAAAGTCCCTTTTTCTGTTTAACTTTTCTTTGACATGCTTTTCTTAGCTCTGAATCTTCCTCATTAGTAAGGGCCCGAATTTCGAACGGTATTGGCGAACCCTTTTCATCCTTAAATCTAGTAGATATTACTTCTTTAACTGTTTCAACTTTTGTTGCGTTCTGCGCAAAAAAAGCACTTAAATTACTCATAATCGATTATCCTCCTACCGGCGCGCTAAATTCATCTAATATATCAACATCATCAAAAGTAAAATCAATATCTTCTTCTAATGCATCTGAATCAACATCAAATTGAGCCATAATAACGCTATCTAGATTTACATTTTTTAATACGGTTGTTTGCTTACCTAAGTTAGATGTAGGATCCTCATTTATCACTTGAATATCAAAATATGCATCTTTACCGTTCTTAATATAATCTAGCATCATTTTTCGGAATTTAGATGTTGCATAATATATTGTCATGCTACCAGTACCGCTCCAGCCGGTAGCTTTTTGTTGAGTCCCCCTTTTACCTAGGGTTTTAATTTCAGCTTTACTTTTTTCAACAGTTGCCTCAAGATTTTTAGCATAGAACATTTCCTCAACTTGTCCATTAATTGTCGTATATGCTCTGGCCTCTTGACCGCTAATTGTATCTTCTGCTTTTAAGAACATCTTAAATACCTCCTTAAACTAGAGTAACTGTCATATACAGTTTTTCAATCGAATCTACTGGTTGAGCACCAATATTGACAACAATTGCATCGATTTCTATGCCTTCAGCTATTGTTACATCAGTACTCGAATTAAAATTTTGAATCGCATTAATACCTTGCAAGCTTTCCATGTATTTAATAATTTCTGCTTTAAAAAGATTTCTTCCATCCGGAGTATTATCAACCTTACCAATGTAGTAATTACTAAATATGGATTTAATATCGTTACCAATTGAATCTAAAGTTCTAATAACTCTATTTTTTCTAAACTCTTTTCCCTTTTCCGCAGTATACGACAGGAATGTATTTATATCTTGCTCTACGACAGCTCGTCCATTATTTTCAACAAATACAAATTCACCGGAATTCAGAGCCTCAATAATCTGAGTATTGGTATAACGGATATCTACGTCAACAGAATCTTCATACGCCGTATAAGTATTCGATTTGTTAATCTCTGCTCCTGCTGTTACACCTGCTACCCATGCTGTAGCCTTTACCTTATCTATTACTGTGCCATCCGTTAATTTAACCCCATTTTTAACCGATATAATACCCTCATGATCTGCACTGGGGTAATTAGCAAGTATCGCCTGAACTTTCTTTCCTTCATCATTTCGCAGCCTGTTAATAAATGCAACACAAGATGCTTTTATAGTTTCATCGTCAATAGGTAATGCCATTGTATTCCAATCGTATATTTCAATGGCCGAAAAATAATCTATATAATCTTGGCTGGTGGCTGTAGAGTCTGTACCACCTGCTAAAACTAAACCAGCACTTGCTACTAAGGCGCCTGTGCCTGAATACTCTACATAAGCATTATTTTGTAAGCTTTCAATTGTGGTTCCGATTTGTTCATATACTTTTGTTCCTTCTAAATAGGTTGAAACGATGAAAGTACCTGCATTATCAATGTCTTCTTCAATTACAACAGTTATAGCGTTTCCCCTAATACCTTCATATTTTGCTGTAACTGTTAATGTACCAGAGATAATACTAGCTTTTGTGCCCCCGTTAACTCGGTATAGAAGGACCTTTTTAGCGCGTTTAAATATCTCCTTTATAAGAAGTAATTCACTGTTAGAAAAACTGTATCCTAACAGTTCCATAAAGTTAGAATTGCTATCTAAATCAATTACTTCCTTTTTTGCACCCCAGCTTAAAACTAATGGAATCGCAACTATTCCTCTATCACTAATTGGGCTTAATGCTTGCCCTAAAGATTTAAAATTGATATACGCACCAGGTCTAACCTTATTTTGAGTTGTCCATATTCCTCCAGGCATTACTTAACACCTCTCTTTTTTTCTTTTTCCAGTAATGATTTAACTTCATCTGACGAATAGGATTCTTCATCCTTTAAAATAGCTGACAATAAACATTTTTCTGCGTTTGAAAATTGATTACTTTTTAATACTTGGTTCTTTGAAAACTTTGATTTTTTTGTTGTTGGTTTATTTTCCATATTCATTTACCTCCAACTCTTTTAATTTTGGATTATCTTCAGTTTCTTTTATTAATCTAATTTTGTAATCCACGAAAAAATGGAGCGCTCTATCTACTATTTCATGCTTCATTCTTACACCTCGGCATAAACCTCCAGTTATACTGATATATTCTAGAATGTTGTAAAGATTATCAGCTACATTATGCATATCCTCGTTAGATAAGCCAAAATAATGAACATCGAATGAATGGGTTCTTATATAATGACGATTTATTTCTTTTGCGTGATCTAATTGGAGAACCTTAATAAAAAAACAGGGTTCCCTAAATCCCTGTTTAACCTCTTCTCCGTATATTTTCATAGTCGGAAATTGTTGTTTTATTGTATATATTACTCCATCACGTATATCGTTTATAGTTATACTCATTATTAACCACCCTTTCGAGGATGTCGCCCCTTCATAATTTGTTCTAATAATTCCTTTTGACGTTTCTCAAGATATCTTGGCAGCTCCCGTTCTATTTCTTTCATGCTAATAGTCATCATAAAACGACCTTCTACCCATGTTGTTAACTCTGAACCTGTTCTATGTCCATATTCAACATATGGAGCGTATTCAGTATTGTTAAATATCTCAACAATATAGCTATTGCCTCTACGCTTAACCTCTCCGACTCTCCAAGTCCTTCTTAAATCACCAGTATCTACAGGAGTCCTCTTTTTAATTTTCCTCTCAGCCCGGTAAGCCATCTCTAGAAGAAAATCCCGGATAAATCTCTCAACGACCCTTTCATCTATAGCTTTATTAATGCTTTGACCTAATTGTTCAAATCCGGTAAAATCAAACTTACCCCATTTTGACACTTTATACCCACTCCACTAATTGGTCCATGTTAGCTTCAATAACTGCATATACAACATCTAATTGTAAGTGCGAAACTAATTCATTTCTTGTACCAACATCAGCATTAGACCAACTTGTTGCTACTTCTCCGTTAGGAAGTTTAGCCGCAAGAATAAAGTTTTCAATTTCACCATTTCGTGCTAATTCCAATATTCTTTCAAGAGTTTCTATCAAATTATCTTGAGGAGTTTTAAATCTAATTATTTTGGCCACTACGCCTCATCCTTTCTTTGAATACTAATTTCCTGATGAGTTGGATATAAGAAAGGCTCTCCCGATGTATATGAGTGGGTAATCCCTCTACCAGTTACATTAATTACATCCCCTTGCTTAATTATTAAATCAGGAGAAATAAACAATTTGGTCTCGTACCCAATATCGTTTTGTGCTTCAGACTGTTTATTCGTAGCAAGCGTTTTTTGGGATAGCCGACAAGGTTGATCAACATATATCGGTTCAGGTATATCTGATAGTCTTGTTTCTCCGGAATTTTTTTCTACTTCTATGTAACGGTTAATCGTGGCCCTATCTTCATAGAATTGTTCAATAGCTTGTCGGTGCTTTGAATAATTCAAGACTACCACCTCATTTTTCGATAACGATTAAGGTCGATTCGATAATTCAAAACTAGATTATCTATTACAGATTTAGAATTATTGGTAATTCCCGAATTTCCGCTTGGCTTTACAGATGTATCTCCTATCTGTAACTCGACTGCTCCACCATTAGTGTTTGCAACCTCAGAAATACTTGGCTGTTCGATTCTTAACGCATCGATCGTCATTGATGCCCAAATAGGTTCTAATTCTAGTGGTACCTCTAAGAGATTGCAATAGTTTAAAATACGCTGACCAATTTCATTGATATATGACGTGATTAAAACGTCTAAGCTGTCATCTGAAACCTGAAGACGAATTTTAATTAAAGTTAGAACTTCATTAGTCGGCATTTGCTTCTCCATCCTCAACGCTTTCTAAATCTACATCATCATTTTTAATTTCATCATCAATGTTTTGAGCAGCATGTATTATAGCTAATATATCAGCTCTTTTAATAGCGCTCTCCAAATTAATACCCTTCATTTGTGCATAATTTTTTAATTCTGTGTTACTCATTTTATCGAGAGGCTTTTCATCATGTGATTTCCTCAAGGTCTCTCGTGCAGCCTTTTCTCTTCTCATTCTCTGAAATGCTGTAGCACTCATTATCTCACCTTCCTCTTTTAGGCTACTATTGTGTCAACACTAGTTTTATTCGTAAGAGTATAACCCATAATAGAGCCTTTTATAGTGGTAGTTTGAGTATCTTCAGCCGCCCATGTACCAGTATATTCAATATCAACTGTTCCAATCCCATCTATGAACTGAACTGTCGTTGCACTTTCAGCTACTGCCGAAGCCCCATCTCCGGCTGTTACATCAGTCACCTCTACTGTTAATGAACCATTAAACCATTCCAGAACTTCCCCTGCTCCATTAACTAATTTGATGGCTACTGTTCTAACGTATTTTCCTTCTTCTCCCGCTACTGCAGCGGCTATAGCTGTTGCACTTGAGCCTAATGTCGCTGGAGCTACGACTAATGCCATATCACCTGACATTGAATTTTCTATTTGCGTCATATAATCGTAGTATTCGTTAGGTGTATATGTGTGTTTTTTAAAATCTCTTGCTTTCATTTTACAGCCTCCTTTAAGAAAACAGAGGACCTTAGTTGGTCCCCTGTTATCCTATTTTATGAACAAATTTTACTATTCTGATGTTTTTGTTTTCGTAGACTCTCGACCAATTCGCAGCAGTTTCACATTCAGCATTTGTTGGTGAAGAGCCGACTACAGATGTGTTAGTGAATTTAACTCCTCTTGGATGCAAAACAAAGTGCTGTCTATTAATAAGAATATCATCTCCTGCAAGAGTATCCCTGTCAGTTTCTGTAGGTACAGGAGCTGATCCATTGCCAAGTCCTATCGCTCCCTTACCAAACAGATAGGAAGCATATACCCCATTAGAAACTGGGCATCCATCATCTTCAATTACTCTTTTACCTTGGAAAACTTTTATGGTTGGCTTACCCTCACTATCTGGTATTGTTTCTATGAGGTCCTGTTTTGCTAAATAAGATACAACCGCTGAATGCATACCTACTGCAGTTAATCTTTCTTTAGCATCGCCCATTTTCTGCGTTGCATCAATAAATGTCGAACCGCTTATTAGTTCCGCTCCACTTGAAAGTGCTGAGATATCATGTAAATTCCCCGACATTGAAGCTGATGCAAATATACCTTTAAGTATTGAAAAAAGTAATGCTTGTCTTCTTCTTGCCCAATATTCAGCCACCAGACTTCCTATTGCAGCCATAGGGTCGTCACCTGATAAAGCTTTTGCTAAGTCGTTAACCGACCAAGCTTTCCCCCTCATGAAAAGAGCTGCAACGTCCTGTCCAGTAGTAATTTTCTCGGGAGTTAAAGCCCCATCATCAGTTAATACTTCATCATCTCCAGATAAATCATTCCAAAATGGCATATTGATAAGTTTACCGCCTGCAGTGGCAAGCGCATCAAGTTCAGGATTATTGCTTATTATTCCTGCTTGAGAAAGTGCGGATAACTCTGCAGTTTTTTGAATTACATAAGGATTAAAAACCTCAGGTACTATAATATCTGCTATTTGTGTTTTTGGCATTTAAGTCACTCTCCTATAATTTTTATTTAGCTTGTGCTATTAATTGTTTTGCGAGTTCAGGATTTTCTTTTAAAATTTTACCTTGTTCTGTTAAATTATAATGCTCTTTAGACCAAGGATTTTTCTGACCGTTTCCAGCGCCCTTATCTTTGCCTTCAGCTGGAGAAGCACCTTTGAACCTGGTATCACCTTCTTTTTGAACAAACAAAAAAGCCTTGCTTTCACGCAACGCCTTTACTTGATCTTCAAGTCCAGTTTTTATATTACCATTCTCATCGATTCCAATTTTTGATTTGTCTAAAATGCTTAGTAGTAAATCTGGGTCATGGACATCACCAGCGACTGCTAACTTAATAGCTGTAGCAACGGCCATATCTTTAATTTTAGCTTGATGTTCTTCATCTTTCGTCTTGTTGTCTGTTTGCAGCTGTTCAATCTGTTTCTTAAGGTCTTCATTATCTCCTACAGCTTTTTTTAAGTCAGTAAGTTGTTTATCTCTATCCTTCAAATCAGATTCTAGCTGTTTTTTTGCTTCAGATAAGTCATTGTACTGACTTTTAGGAACAAAATGTTTAGGCAATTCTTTATTAATTTCGCCAACTGTTTCGTCCAATTTTGCATCTTCAAAACCTGTTTTTTTCAATAATTCTTTTAACCAATCCATTTATACCAACCTCCATAGATTTTTATAGCTGCTCTCCAGCTATGGGAGTGGACCGATATGCTCCGATCCTGAGCACGCCCAGTTTATAGCCTTATGACAGGGCAAATTAAAAAACACCTCCAAATATTATTCGAAAGTATTTTTTAAACTGTAACTTCTATTCGATTAGCTTGTTCTTCGGTGATTTCCTCATAATCTAAATCCTCACCGATAAATATCCGACATTGCTCAGGATCAGGATCCCAACTTTTAGCTATTGGATTATATCTTTCAAAATTGCCATTAAGGAATCGGTATAATCTCGTTGCAGTATTCCCGTTATAGCCATATACAAAATAAAAATCTTCTGCCATTATACATTACCTCACTTAATAGTTTCTATACCTTTCGGCTTTATCAATTTGGATGATAGAATAAACATTTCTTTGGTTAGCTCTGACTTTCGCTCAGATGTTGTGTTATCTAATCGATATTCTTCATAAAGCTTATGAAGCTCACTATTTTTCAAATTAAAACTTTCAGGAGTATGAAATTGAACTTCAAATCTTTGCCCATCAGAACTAACATAATTAGCATTAACCCCATTATAAGGATTACGTTTATCATTCCAAAAATTCTTAACTTTGACTCTTGAATAGCCTTTAGCTTCCATCCGATTTATTACCGCGTAATAAGAATCCACTAACTTGTCTTTATCCGCTTGATAAGTGTATCGAATTACATCATTCGTATTAGCAATAGTATCATCTATAATTCTTGAATCCATGCTATTCCTACTGTCAGAATTAACTTTTCTTAAATACGATTCTTTGCTCTTGAGTCGATATTCTAAACCAACCATTTGCACACCTGTAGCTTTAGCAATATCCTTTAAGTCGTTAGTAATTCTCGGTTCATTGCTAACTATTTTTTCATAAGTATTAAGCTTTCGATAATCACTCTTTATTATATTCCAACCCTCAATATCAGTATACTTCAAATTCTGGAATGTGGCAAAAGATTTCGGTGCATCTTTACCAAGCACTTCTTTATATCTTTCATACTGTTTCCTATCGCTTGCTTCATTTGATATTTTCTTTTTTATAATATCTGCTTGTTCTTGACCATATTTGTCTATAACGTACTTTTTGTACCAGTTATCATATGATACATCCCCCGATACATAATAAGTCTTTCCATCCTTATCTCTAGCAATTCTCTTCCCTGGCTCTTCATCTCCAAAATACGGAACAACAGTACTTCTACAGTTCGCATGTAATGGCGGGTAATTAATACCAACATTCTTTTCACTAAGCTTAAATACTTTCCCGTCCATATCTTGGCACACATCACTTGTTCTACTATCCAGAGTGGTTAAATATTCGTATTCCTGAACGATACCACTTGCTTTATATCCATCAGCTGTGGCCTGATTGGCGACATAACTGCTTTCGGTTCTAACAACACGAGCCGCATTAGAATATGATACATTCATTCGTTCTGCTAAATCTCTTGCAGATCTATCAATACTATCTCCTCGAATAATAGATTGTGTTAGTTTCGTCTCAAGTTCCATGGCCAACTTATCTCGGTTAGACCAAATGCGTCCGCTATAATTATTACCTACCCATTTTGTCACCAGAGCTTTCTCAGGATCCGCTTTTGCAAAAGAAACACCAATTCCAGTCCCCTTTTGAATCTCATACACTGTTCTGTAATAGGTATCTTCATAAACATCACTTAATACTCTGCCTACATCTCTTTGTTCTCCTGCACTTAACATTTCGACTTGTTGCCTCATCTGAATTTGAAGGGCATCTAATCTGCTAATGCGAGTTTTGTAATACACACTATTAAGCTGTTGCGTCCATCGGCCATCAGCATTACCTTTTGCCTTCTCAATAAATTCTTCTAGGCTCATCTTAAACTCATTTAACTCTTTACCTGTTAATAGTTTACGAGCTTCTGCCATACTGATCTCACTGTTAGTTGCATAACGTTGATAAAATATCGATATGGCTTCCTCAATTCCCTTAATAGATTTATCATATTCACGTTTCAGCTTTTCAATATACTCATCAGTTTTACTATACTGTAGCTTGGCTACTTCTTCTGAACGTTTTTGCCAGTATTCAGATGACTTCACTTAACATCATCCTCTAATCCAGGATAATTTTTAAAACGTTCTTGGTCTTTTTTTCGCTGCTTTTCAATACGCTCTAACTCTTCATTGGTGTTAATCACCCATGGGTGATTAGCTACTATAGTTTCATCAGAAATAATACCGATGCTATTTTTAGCGTTAGTGATAGTATCAGTTTCGTTAATAACTACATCGCGATTAAAAATAAACTCTACAGTTTCATTTGAAAAGTCACCAGCTCCACTATTGGCCAAGTGCTGATCAATAAACCAAAGCAACTGTTCTAAGCTGGCTTGATATTCTGTCTCAATAATATTTGCATCCATATCTAAATCAGCATATAGGAATTTCAACGCTATACCCGAAGGACTATTACCAAACTTATCTGATTGAGTATCAATTCCGCGACCAAATTCATATATATCTTTTCTATTCATCTCCATATGGGTTTTAAATGCTTCAGTGTCAATTTCAAGATTTAATGTATCAACTCCCCCTTCATCTGTAACTTTAACCGCGCGATATACAGACATGTTCTTTCTAAATTCGCCTAAATTAGTTCCGTCATAATTCTTTACGACGTAAATGCTATTTGGAAGGTCCTCTAAATTATTTGAGTTATCAGACTTCTTAATATCATAATCATCAACAAGCGACTTCACAAATTTAATTAATGATATTTCTTCATCATTATACTTGAAGCAGATAAACGGAATTCGTTCCCAGTTCATTTGTTGCTCCTGGTTGTTTTTAATAATAGAAAAATGACCACTAAATTCCCCTAGTTCCACATCCGGAATAAGTTTACCCTCATAAAGTTCGTACCTTCTAATGCCATCTGTGTCCCAGAACTCAATTTTTGTTATTATTTTCTTTTCATTACCTAAGTAAGCCTCAATTTCATAAACGCGAATTATAGCATCCAAAACAGTATGAGCTGCATCACGCCAAAGTGGAATTATTTCCTCTGAAGGTATTATCTTGAATGATAGCTTACCGTTTTCATCATAATAAACGAATAGCCAAGCACGACCTTTATTGATAGATTCTTTCCCTAGATTTTTAAGTAATCTTAGAAAAGACTTATTAAAGAAATCTTGCAATAATTCTCCATAAGTTTTATTTTTAGTTTGAATGCTTAGCGGTTTTGATAACAAGTACCCAATCTTCTGGTCAACAAGTTTTCGAACGAAGCTATGCATAAGTTTATTATTAGATAAATTTTGAACTTCTTCTGATTCACCATCTTCTCCAATAACCGTCCTGATCCTGTTCAATATATCATTATCGCCTTTATAATAATCTTGCCCCACTAGCATCCATTGGCGATCTTCAGAAGCCAACCAATCATCTAATTCAGTTTTTATTATTTGATCAAGTGTCATGGCCGACTTTGAGCCAGACTCAATTATTTTAAAAATTTCTTTCATTGTTAACAATCATCTTCACCGCCTTTTAATCAAATGATACGCCAGGTTTTTTCATATCGTTTTCACAAGCATATCGGCACTGATCTATACTATGGTTATTCGTATCCTCTAACTTCGCCTTGGGATTACCGTCCTGATCCGTCTGATAATCTATATCCTCAAATTCTTTAACTGTATGTGGGGTTCTGTGAGGATCAATTACAATCTCATCAAGATCATCTAACCACTTTTCTCCGTACTCTACACTTCCAGGACCTTTCCGTGCACCCTTAATACGGATTCCATATCCTTTAATTTCATCAATAGATTTTGGCTCAGCAGAATCGGCGATAGTCAAATCTGTATGATAACCTTTTTTCTTAATCCATTCAGCAGCTTCACGGTTTGATATTTTAACACCATATAATTCATCTATTGCGTATAGCTTCCGTCTTGTTTTGTCATAGTGCCAACGACCAAACGACAGTGGATCAACTCCATAGCCCCAGTCAATGCCTTGTCTGATATTATCAAATGTTTTAAGCTCCTCATCGGTAATAGTTCTAAAAACAAGATTATCAAATGGCACAAGACCCGAACCTATAGCCTTCCCAAGGTATTCCCATTCATATTTTTGCAGACTTTTCTTTTTAACCTCTTCTGCTTCCTCAATAAATTTTACTGATATATGGGGGTTATCTAGATAAGTTGAATGGTGCACATAAGTGTTACCCGGTATAAACTGTGATTCGTATTTTTTATTTACCCAAGACTGTTTTCGCTTTGGTGGATTATAACTATAATAAAAAGCATAAAAAAGACCATCTGGAAGCTCTGCACGTAATACAGAATTTACGATAGTCGATACTTCATCTTCAGTTTTGAATTCCGCAAGCTCCTCTATCCAAAGAAAGGCTATAGGAAATTTACTCATTTTTATTGATTTAGTTTTATTCGCGTCATCAGATCCGCGAAATATAATTTTATTTCCACGCGGTTTATAAGTTAACTGCATAGGGTTTTTTGTAATCCGCCAATAATCCCCTACACCGAGAATCTCAATAGCCTCTTTCAATTGTTCATATACCGATTCAGATAGAGTGTTTCCGACTTTTCTTACGCATAATGTTGTTACTGGATACTTCATCATGTCCTTGATCAATTTCAAACCTATCTGTGATGACTTACCAGATCCTCGACCACCTTTTAAAACATGATGTAAATATTGATGCGAATTCGAAGCTTGCCAAAAAGGTGCAAATTTAGGTATCACAATTTCTGAAAGTTTAACCTCCATAGGTACCACTTCCAATATCGTCGATAATTTTAACCCCTTCATCTCCTGAAATAGACCCTAAAGCTTTAACCTCAGCCTTAAGTTTTTCAATCCTTAACTTTTGTTCTTCACTAGCCAAACCGCTATTACATAATTCCTCATACTGTTTTATTAGGCTCCGGAGTTCCCCCATTGCTCTAGATTGAGCCTGGAGAAAACTAGCGTGTTTGTCCCAAGCATGCTGCAGCTCATATTCCTTTTCCCAACTACTACTTCCTCCTATGCCAAGACTCTCTTTTTGACGTTTTAGTACCTTTGTTTGATCTTTCTGATCACGAACAAACATGATTCGCTGAGCCCGTACAATAGCAGTATATTGAATTACAATATTATCCCAAAGAATGTCCAAAGGGGATTGAGATTCAATTTCCTGCATAATTTCGATGGCCTCTTCCGGAAAATATTTTTGAAAGAAGCCATGCTTAACCGCTTTATCATTTTTTAAAGGCCCACCAAGTCCACCTTTATTCCCTTTAGCATTTTTATTACCTATGGGTGCCCCTAACTTTTTATTTTTCTTTTGTTGTACAACTTTTGAATCAGATTGTTGTACAACATTCCATTTATCTCTTTGCTTCCAAACAGCAATAACCTTTTCATTCTCATTTAGCAGTTCAGCAATACGCCTGTTAGTAATGGCTCCATTATGTTCTAGCCATAACTCGTAAGCTTTTTTGCGATTAGGATTACTTGCTCTTGCCACTACATATCACCACCACCGTATTATGCATTATTTATTAATTTTTACTTTACATAATTTTGCCTATCGGACGTTAATAAGATATTAAGAATCCTTATCTACCAGGACTTTCATTTAATATTTAGGCACTATCATTTATACATATAATATTCACAATTCAAGAAATACAGTAAATTAAAGCTTTCTCAATTTGCTTTATTATTTATTTCCCAACTTTTAATCAATTTTTATGCAATATTTTATGTTGGTTTTGAAGGAATTTTACCCCTTAGCTTTCCATCCATTTCTTTTTATGCATCTAGCAAAAGCACAAACATATTTGGTTCCTACATTGCTACTCCAAATGCATTTTTTACACATGTGATCACCTGCTTATTAAATTAAAAGGGACCACTCATAAGTGGCCCGTTGTGGGAGAAACATTCTTAAAGTTACAATTTTACTCACTACCATAATACCACGGATGAAGTAACAATACAGTCGCATGTTTTTCGCATCTACTTTAAACGTAACCCGTCGATGCCAAATATCAAGACTGACAGGGCTTCTACAGCCCTATTTATATCTCTAAAAACTGTACTTCGGTCTAAAAAGTCGCATGCGACTATTTCATCAATTGATTTTTTTTCATCAGAAATGTAAAGTGAATAGATTATTTTATACCTTCTTTCTTCAACGGGGTCTCCAGACTCCTCACATTTGATACGATAACTTAATAACACCTGATCCACAAACCTCACTAAGGCTAATGTCCTCTCCTTACTACGTTTAATTGATTCAATTGCTAGTTCATTATCTTGAAAGAAGTCATTAGGATCTAATCGATTAAGTCCTTCTAATTCGGTTTTTACATCTCCTATATGATCTTTAAAGTTTCGATAGTTCCTTAATAATAATTTGGTATTCCGCAAACGGCGGTCGTTCTTATATTTATGGTTCTTTTGCTTCTCTTTTTCAAGATATTCAATTGCTGTTTCAGCTGCTATCTTAGCTACTTTTTCGATTAGTTTAGAATTTTCATTCGACTTCCCCATGTTATTTCACCTCTCGTATACAAAAAGTTTTTAATAAAGTTTTATTAATTCACATTTTAATCTTTTAAATCTTGTTTGTTCAGCCTTCAATTCATATATCAATTCTTCTATTTCCGCTTGTTCACAATAGTTTAACTTATTTTCTAATAACTCTATTCTTTCTTTTGATTTTGCTAATACTACTACCCTCTCCAGTCTTGCTTCTGATTCTCCCAGTTCTTTAGGCAACTCACTTTTATGTTTTAAGACCATTTCTATTCCCCTTTACATTTTCAATTCTAGCTTTGACTGCCTGCATTAAAGCTTCTTGAGTTACAGCTTTACCTTCTAAAGCTTTCATTACGCCTTCATCTAAAGTATCTTCAGTTATTAAATGGTGTATAATAACACTTCTTTTTTGCCCTTGTCTATGTAATCTTGCAATAGCTTGCTGGTAGAGTTCTAGACTCCATGTAAGTCCAAACCATACAATAACACTTCCGCCATCTTGCAAATTCAATCCGTGCCCAGCTGATGCAGGATGCACAACTGCTAATTCAATTTTGCCAGCATTCCATTCAGCTATATCAGATCCGTTTTCTAAAGTTCTTGTCTGTTTGAACCTATTCTTTATCCGATCCAGATCATGCTTGTAAGCATAAAACACTAACACTGGGTTCCCATTGGCCGCTTCAATTATATCTTCGAGAGCATCTAATTTAGCCTCATGAATTTCACATACGCCTCTTTTTTCGTCATACACAGCCCCATTAGCCATCTGTAATAGTTTATTTGATAAAACTGCAGCTGTGTTGGCAACAATATCTGCATCAGCCATTGGTAAAAGTAGATCTCGTTCTAATTTTTGATACTGCATTCTAGCTTTTTCATTCAGCCTTACTGGTACTATTCGGTCAATACGTTCCGGCATTTCTAACCAATCTTCAGCTTTCATGCTAATACATATGTCCGAAATTTTCTCGTAAATATTTTTTTCTGCCTCCTCTTTCTGTTCCCAATCATAAACAATATAACCTGATCTAGCACCGGGGGAAAAATACCGATTTCGGTATCCGGTTATGGTGCCCCCTAATCGCTCACCCTGATCTAACAAATAAACTTGGGCCCATAAATCTAGTAATCCATTTGGCGTAGGTGTACCGGTTAAACCAATTATCCTGTTTATAAAGGGCCTAACTCTTCTCAAAGCCCTAAACCTTTTCGAACTACTTGATTTAAAACTTGAAAGTTCATCAATAATAACCGTATCAAAGGGCCAGTCCTTACCTGTTACGCTTACTAGCCATGGCACATTTTCGCGATTAATGATATGTAAATCAGCATTAGCTTTTAAAGCTTTTTCCCGCATTCTACGATCACCTAAAATCTTTGATATTGAAAGATTTTTTAGATGGTCCCATTTCTGCGATTCACGACTCCAGGTATCCTCTGCAACTCTTAAAGGTGCTATGATTAAAACTTTATTTGCGTCAAAATAGTTATACTTCAATTGCTCTAAAGCTGTTAGCGTAATAACGGTTTTGCCTAATCCCATTTCTAGGAATAAACCTGCAGCTGGAGTATCAATTATTTTTTGTATAGCATATCGCTGATATTCATGTGGGATGAACTTCATTCGGCGCCACCCTTTTCTACAAAATCAGCTAGGAAATTTTTTATATCAATCTCTGAATCTATTACTTTTACCTGAAAACCTAATCTTTCAAAGTCTTTTTTTCGTTTTACTTGAAGCGGTTTTAGCTTTTTCCCCGGTGACTTAGTTTCAACGAAAGTTATATGCCCACCGGGTAATAGACATATGCGGTCCGGAACCCCACACGCACCTGGCGAAACAAACTTCAAGCACCTACCGCCTAATTGCTCGATTGTTATTTTTAACTTTTTCTCTATTAACGATTCTCTCAAATTTTTCACCTTCTAGAAATAAAGTAACAACAGTACACTCTCGCGCGTGTATGTGCGCAAAATACGCGTTTAGCATATGTTCTATATGCTTATATATATGCTATTTATATATTTCTCTATATACATTAAAAATAATGTTAATACTGATACCGTATAATCTTAACGCTTGATGCAACTGTGTTTTCTCGGTAACAGTATTAATGCTTTTTACTGTTATCTTACTGTTACTACTGTTACCGCTGTTAATTTTTTACTGTTACTATTGATACCGATTTTAGCTATTACTGTTACTGATACTGATACTGATACTGATTCTATGTATTACTGTTACCTGTACCTTGTGCTATTTTTTCAAAGGTAGTTTGTAACCCATAAAGCTTAAATTTTGTTCTACTCGGTATTCGTTCCTGCCAACCGTCAATGTGTCTAATAATGTCGTATATGTCTCTTGCCTCCCATGTATTGAATTTTGCAGGGTCATTCCCAAGACACTCCGCCCATATTTCCGCTGCGCATACTCTCGTCCTTTCATTCTTACCTGTTGGGTCTTCTAAATAAGTCCGACGTGCCCAGAGGTCCATATCATCCCAGTTATCTGGTAATAGAGTTTCAAGATAATCTAGAATCAACCCTTCTCTGGGGTCTTCTTCTAGGTGCCCCTCTTGTATTCTCCTTGCATCTTCAGCTATCTCTTGGCTAAGATTCAAGTCCTCACCGTTTTTGTATAAGCTCAAAGCCTCGGCCCATATTTGACCTACTTCCCAATTGTTTAAGACCTCAAAATGACTCTTAGTACGTTTAGCAGGATTAACGGTTATTGGCCAAAAACGCCTATTACCAGTTGAATCTCTTAAAAAATTATGATTATTAGTCGTTCCAAAAAACACGCATTTCCTTGGAAATTCCGACACTTGTCGATCATAGGCAACTCGATACTTATCTTCCGTTTTAGAGAGAAAGGTTTTTATCTCTTCAACCTCTGCCTTTTTCATTGCAGCCAATTCACCAATTTCAAAAATCCACGATCCTTGAAGGTGCTCTCCGGCTTCTTTATTATCGAAAGTTCTAAGTGAATCCGAAAACCACTTTCTTCCCAGCTTTGCTAAAAGACTACTTTTACCGGCTCCTTGTGGGCCAACTAATACGAGCATTTGATCAAACTTACATCCTGGCTCATATATCCGCTTAACAGCTGCAACGAACATTTTTCTTGTTGTAACCCTTACGTACTCGGTATCATCCGCACCTAAGTAATCTATGAATAATTTATCTAAACGATCTGTACCATCCCATACTTGGTCTTCTAGATACTCTTTAATAGGGTGAAAAGAATTCTGATGAACAACTTCAGTAAAAGCGTTTTTAATAACATCTGTAGATTTGAAGTTATACTTTTTACCGAAGTAATGTTGTAATCTTCGATCATCTGCACCTAACCACGGTTCATATTCAACGTTAATTCTTTCCCGTTTTCTCCACGGTAGCGCATTTCTAATAACCTCTGTATTACCAAAGGCATCATATGCTAAAGCGTTTTTAAAGACTCCGTTAGTCAGTATTAATTCAGCGTTCCTGGCATTAGGCAAAAGTTGTTTTGGATTCTTTGGGTGAAATTCTAACTTGGCCATCCAATCAAGATCAGATTCCTCTAAATCGTCTTCCTCTCCAAACTCATCTGAAATAATGTTACGTTTAACTTGTGAATCATTCATCGCCAAATTAAGCATAGCTTTATAACTTGGAAGTTTAGTTATATTCGTTTTATCATTTGCATCATCATCCAGATTGCTAAACTTATGTATTCTAACTAAATCAAAAGCGTTAACTTCTCTACCGCTTATTGGGTCGGATTCATGATGCGAGAAAGCGAAAGTATCTTCATCATATACAACTAAACCCCCATGTGATGTTGAACCCACATAGGTATATCGTTCTTCATGTTCAGTTAATTCGTATACGTCTTTTAGAAAGGTTTCGATAGTTTCGCTTATCGAATATGTACGACAGAAAGCTCCTACTATACCCTTTTTATCCCGAGGATCTTCCATTTTATTTGAGCGTTTTTCGCGGTCAACGTCTTCATCCGAATGCCGTGGCCATTCCATGGGATTACGCCAATCTATATACTCATTAAGGATAGCATCTATATCAATGAATTTACCTTTTGACTCTTCGAAAACGGGAACAGCATCTTTAGAACAACTAGGAAAATACATCAATCTGTGAACATCAAACGTTGTTTTATCGAAAAACTGCATACCTATTTTCTCTGCTAGTTTTCTACTGACTGCAACATATTCATCTGGAGACATTGCCCTCTCACTAGGAATTATCAACCTGTATTTTGGGCTATCGATCCTATGGCTATGCGTTGAATATATAACGTAAGCGCAATCGCCTAAAACAAGATCAGTTAAGAAAAGAAAACTATCATCGGCGTGATCGGCATCAAGTGTAATAAGCCACCTATTTTCAAGATTAACTTTTTTCCTTCGGCCATTCCTTATAAAACCGCCCACAAATGAGGGGCCATCTTTAATCCTACCCCTCTGGGCTTTAGTCATTTGATCGTACTCATTCATAGACTCAGATGTTCTTCTGACTTTACGGAGTTTCTCGAGGAACTCTTCCCAATCTAAATATTCAAGTTTCCAATTTGTATCACTTCGGTTTCGTCCGAATGAAATTTCAAGCATACTTACTGACCTCTTTTCTGCTATCCAATGTAAGTATCTAGCTTAATCTTATCAATGTTCAAGCCTTCTTTATAACCATTTACTGATATAACCCTTATTGGTTTAAGCGTATAAGCATCTATGACTTCCATATTAAGTGCTGCGGCAATTGCAACCTCTAATCTCGATCCCATTGAGTTTTGCCATCCCGTTAAGACAGCTACTTTATCGGCTCTCATAAGTTCTTTAATGTCGGTTCTCATAAAATCTTCCCAGCTTTTATCCTTTGATACTATTTCTGCCGGGTTAATCACATCTAAACCAATACGTCTTAAACAATTGGCCATTCTATTAAATTCATGAAAATTAAAATTAGGAAGCCCAGTCATTGGTCCTGATAGATATATGATCATCTGTTTCATCCCCCTTTAAACTTTCTCGTAAATTCTTTATTTCGATCTCACTCTATCACCTATTTTGCTATAGAGGTCTGCTAGAATAACGGCTGACTTGGTTATCTCCGCATTATTTGCAATTAGGTGATTTTTATTTAAACGAGCTAACTGTTTATGTGTAATGAGAATTAGGTTATCTAATGTGATATTTTTCTTATTCCTATCTGCAAATAGTAAAACATGACCTTTCGGTATGGGTCCATTTTCTTTTTCCCACAGTACTCGATGTTTAAGCTTCCAACGTTCATGCCAATTTCCTTTATCAGAAACCTTAATCAAAGTGTAACCATCGCGGTCAATCCTTTCAGTTCCAACTGGTTTGTAATTTAGAGGTTTCTGTCCCTTTTTAAATGAAGTTTTATTGCCTCCGACATTATACATTCCTTTTGTTCCTTTATTTACTGGTGTATGTCCTTTTTTAAAACATTTGTTTATTCCGCTAGTCAGCCCGTGATTTTTCTTAAAGGTATTCATTTGTTTAGCGGTTATTGATAAATTAAACGTTTCACTCACAAGAGTAGCTAGCTCATCGTTCTGTAATCCCTTTACGTTCTTTTCGATAAATTCTTTTTGTTCTTTTGTGAATAAACCATAATTATCAGTATTTTTTCTTGGTACATTACTGTTTATTTTATGATTTTTTTTAAAACCTCTAATTTGTGATTCTTTAAGTCTAGTTCCAAACTTAGCATTGAATAGATCAGTAATTTCTGTATTGTGCCTTCCGGGAGCGACCTCTTGAATAAACTTCTTTTGATCATTTGTGTATTGGTGAGGCATAGTTTAGCCCTCCAACATTTTAGGTGCGTCTGCCTTGCTTCTGCCTAAGGTTTCTGCTTTGAATTTCTCAGCTTGTAAAACTAAATTCCCGTTGGATATTATTTGATTTGCAATTGAGGTTACAGCTTTTGCTCTCTCGATTTCTTCTTGCAGGTTTTCCCCTTGTAAATCCTCTTCTCCCAACCTTTCTAATTGTGCAAATAAATGATTATTTAAATCGCCAATAGAGTATTTTTCACTTTAATCGTTCTCCTTCCGATATTTATTAATCCTTCTTGTAGTATTCTGTTATAAAGCCATCTGCATTTAAAGGTAACCCAGGAGCCCATGATATCGGTTCTTTTATGGTGTTTATCACTTTCTCTAAGTCTGATTCATATGGTGCATCCAGGACTACTTCGTCGTGTACGTGCATTACTGTTTGATAGCCTTGATTGGATAACCGAATAAGGCTTTCCGCTAAACAATCTCTTGCAATAGCTTGTGTTATGTTCTCAACCAACTTCCCGCCATAGGTATCTAATCTGGTCCATTTACCTTGTTCTGACCCTTCATATGTCAGTTTAGGCCTATTAAACTTTTTATCCATCTCAATGTGAGGACGAACATAAGATAGTCTTCTCCCCGAGGGAAGCCTAATAAAAAGCATTCCGGATTCATAAGATAAAGCAATATTATGTTGGATCCTAACTAGCTTTTTTTCCTGTACTGCCATTATTGCAGCTCGTTCAATATCTGACCAGAATTGAACTATTTTAGGATTAGAAGCCCGCCATGTGTTAACCAGCTCAGGTAATTCATCCTCCGTTAATCCCATATTAAGAGCGCCCATTTGAATTAAAGCTCCTTTAGCTCCCTGGTACCCAAGTGCTAATTCTGCGATCTTACCTTTCTGTCTAAGTGGATTTCCTTTAGTTATTTCTTCAATGGGGACTTTAAACATATTGGCTGCTGAAGCTTCATAGATTTTTCCATGGGTTTTAAAAACATCGAGTCTCCACTTCTCGCTGGCTAGCCATGCAATTACACGCGCCTCAATTGCTGAGAAGTCAGCTACTATAAACTGTCTATCTTGTGACGGAATAAAAGCTGTTCTTATTAATTGAGAAAGAATGTCTGGAACACTATCGAATAGCAATTCTAATAGTTCGTATTGTCCATTTTTGAGCAGCTGCCGAGCTAGATTTAGGTCTTTAATTTCATTTTTTGGGAGGTTATGAACTTGAACCAGTCTTCCCGCCCATCGGCCAGTTCTATTGGCCCCATAAAATTGGAACAACCCTCTGACCCTATCATCATTACCAACTGATCTATGAATTGCTTCATACTTCTTGATACTTGTTTTGGCCATCTCTTGTCTTAAATTTAGTACTTGGTTGATAGTTTCATCCGCATTCTGTTTAAGGAGTTCAAATATTATTTTTTTATTTAAGCTTTCAACCGTTAATCCCGCTTCAGAAAGCCACTCTTTTAGTTGTGTTACACTATTTGGATTATTAAGACCGGTTAAACTTACTGCTTTATCGGTAAGCCTTTCTCGATACGATATATCGCATTCCATTGCGTTATTTACTAAATCCCTATCCACTAGAACCCCGGTGTCATTAATTTTTTGATCAACATTCCATAATTTCCATTCATAGTCCGGAACGGGAAAACTAACTAACTTTTTTCTAATTTCTAGTTCTACAGCAACATCCTGTATACAGTACTCCTTAAACTGTTGCCACTTCTCTAAATCGTGTTCAGGGAGGTTTCTGGTTCTTCCACCATTTTTTTGCGTTGGCTTGCATGGAACTGAAAAATAACGAATGAGCGCCTTTCCTGAAGCATCTTTTTGAGCACTAAGATTTAAGGCTTCTGCTACTCCATTTAAATTACCTGGTAGCCCAAGATAAAGTGAATGTACAGCTGAACACAGCCACTGTTCAATCTGTAGATTAATTTGAAAATACTTAGAAATACAAATCCGTTCGAAATTTGCATTATAGGCTGTTTTTATTACATTTGGGTCCATTAGAGCGTTTCTAACTTTGTGCGGTAATTCTTCGCCCCTTGCCAAGTCTATTATTCCAATAGGCTCATCATCAAAAGCGTAACCAAAAAGTAAGATTTGAAAATCTGGAGATTCTGTATAGGCGTAAACTCCAGATTTAATTAAATCTACACTGCTAAACGTTTCAATATCAATTGATAGAGTATTCATAATCTCTTCCCACCATGCTTATACGGTCGTGTTTTGTTATACGCCATTTTAACTTTTAAAGCTGTCTCGAGATCAACATCTAAACTACCGCAGATACTAAATACTCTTAATAAAACATCTGCTAATTCTATTGGAATACCACAAGGTTTTTCACCTTCGTAATATATTTCTCTAATACCTCTTCCGTCTCTATATTCTTCTAAAGCCTCTGCAAGTTCAGTATGTACAAGCGCTATTCTTTCACCAAATGATAGAGGTTCTTCATACCAACCTTTATTAATAGCCGTTTCGTGTGATTCTTTAATAAGAGTTTTAATTGTGAAATCGTTCATCATTTTCTCCCCCAGATTTTATTGAAAAGGGGAATCTGTTAAATTCCCCTCTTTTGTTTAGCCTAAAATATCATCAGAATCATCTATAGCTTCGAAATCATCTTCAGCTCGAGAGTGACCTCCTAAATAGTCTCCGTCGTCTAGTTTCTGAACATTATTTAGTCCGCAAGCTATACCTTTATTCCCAGCGGTATTAAATGCATAAAAGTTCACACTCACGCGTCCGTAACATCCGGAATATACTTCTGTTGAATCAAGAATCTCATTCAACTTAGAGTCAACGATACCTGGCTTTTGTCTAGATGATGCGTTTATAAAATAGTGACCTGCATATTCTTCTTGATCAGGACGATCTTCATCACCATCACGCAGCGGGGTTTTAAGATTTGCAGGTATTTTCCCACCCCATTTAGTAGCCCCCGCCTGTTTAGCTGCTTCAATAGCTGCTGCTATTTTCTTTAAAGTAACTTTATCTGACTTAGGAATCAAAATTGATAAACTATATTTTGGCTCCTGGCTCTCATCAATTGCTACCGGTTTAAATAAATTAGCATAACTTAAGCGAACCCTTCCTGTTACTACTTGAGTATCTTTGTTTTTAGTTGTCATCTTTCATTTCTCCTTTTTAGTTGTTTTATTTAAAATCTTCTCTTGCGGATGCAACGCTGTTTATTTCTGGGCGTTTATCTGAATCTGGAGCTAATGTAATTTTCCCTTGAGGTCTAATTACTAAATGCCCAAGAAGTTTTGAAAACTGTTTCTTGCCAAGTACTTTTTCCATCGCTGTGATACCTAGGATTTCTTTTGGTTTATAAATTTTTTCTTCTTCCAATCCTTCTGATATTAATGCTTGAGCAACTTCATTTTCATCTGTATATTTTCTATTAGCTTTACCCTCAACTAATTTCCATCCAGGATACTTAACGCCATGGTTCTCAGCTTGATCAAGGGCGAATGTCTGTACTTCAGAAGCCCATTTTTGTAGTTCTTCAGCTCGAGCTAAAATATCTGCTATTTCCTCAATGGATAAAGTGGATTTTTTGAAATCATATTTTGCTAGTTCTAAATTGAACTCAGCTCGAGCTCGACAAGTAAATCTAACTCTACAAAACTGGCAGTGTTCTCCCGAAATAAATTCGCCTTCACCCATAATGGCCATAGTTGCGCGTGGTCTTACATATTCGTTTCCCCACTCAAGAAGTTTATTAGCTGAAATTTCTTCTGTTGATACGTTATCCAATCTAGGCTGTACTATTGTCATTCGCACGATATCAATATCATAAAGAATTCCATACTGGCTAATCGCGCCAAGAGCGTAGAGACTCATTTGTGTATTGTCTTCAGCAGAGACTGGAACTCCTTTTCCGTATTTAAGATCTATTATTTCGATGGCGCCATCTGATATAATTACAACGTCTCCGGTACCGAATCCATCAGGAACCCATGCACTAAAGTCTAATTTCTGTTCAATTAGAACTATTGTATCTTTAGTTATTACACGTGCTTTGTTAACACGTTCTAGCACTATATCAACATAATTTTCTATGTGTTCCGACATTTCTTGAGAGTAATATTTATGAGTTATAACGCTCTTATGTTGAGTTTCGAAACTACGTTTTGTAAGCTGTCCTAATTGCCTAGAAAGATGTAATGCTGCTAAATCATGAGCAAAGGTTCCTTCTTCGGCATACTCACTTTTTTGTTCCGGAAACTCTTGTTCAAGTTGAGCGCTTGGAGTACATGTTAACCAACGTTTAGATCCTGAAGCGCTAAGAATAGCATGTTTACGTTCTATATGAGCTATACTCATACTATCCCCTCAGCAGCTCTTAGCAGTTCGCCAAATTTCTCTTCCGGAATTTCAGTTAGTTTTGAGGCACCAAAACTTTCAATAAGTTCTTTAACTTGCTTTTGCTTTCCGGATTGTGCTAATTGGGCTAACTTTGATCTAACATCTTCCAGGGTACATTTAGTGAAACCAGCTGTATTTACAGGTTCTTTATTTTTAGCTATTTGGCTTTGTGCCTCCGTATCTTGATCCGGTTGGTTTTCGGCTCCTATTTGTATTGATTTTCCCGTAACCGTGACGGCCCATAATGCTTGTAATGTCCCAGAAGCCATGGCCTTATTGTATTCCTCCGTAGTTAGTGTGATTGTAACTTGCATTAGTAATTCTCCTCCTTTGATATTTTTGATGATAAGGGCATATATAATAATTAATTTGATTAAATCTACTAACTTGCCAAATTAGCCCGCATATTCTACATTTTTTATATTTAACGGTAGAATTCATGATTGCCAACCGTTGCAACGTAAGTCAATGTTCTCATCCAGTCTCTACTTTTTTCAGCAGCAAAAGTGGGATTCATAAAGTACAAAGCGTTTGAAGCGCTGCCCTTTTTGATGATCTCTTCAGTAGCTAATATAGAATCGTTGCTAATTTCAACCTCTATGAATCTACCATCTTGTATTGGGCTAAATTGTTTCGGTTGGTAGATTACATCATGAACGGTTTCCCCGAAGCCCTTGCTAACCCTATTAACTACAACTGACGCTACCTGCATTTTTCCTTCATAGGATTCCCCGCCAGCTTCTGCTTCCACTATACGAACCAGTTCATGATAATCCTCAGTTGTTCTTACGAAACCCATAAGTCTATCAATCTCAGAATCTTTTTTTTGCATATACTCTTCTAATAGCAATATTTGTTCATCATAAAGTCTAATTTGTTCTTTAAGAACATTGTTATGCGTTTCTAGTTGAGTGACCTGATTTTCAAGTAAAGCTACTTGATTCTCAAGAGCTAAAATATAGTCATTTTCAGCATCAGCGTAAATTTTTGTAGCACTGTATGCTCCATAGATTGAAAGTATTAGAAACATGGCCAAAAAAACTTTAACAAATAACTTCATAATTTTCCCCTTTCTTTAATATGGTTTTTTTGCATGTATCATTCCTATGAACTAGATGTAGCTCATTTAGTAGGTTTTTAGTAATTAGCCAACAATTATGATCTAAACCAGCTTTTTTAATAACGATCTTTTGTCGTCTGGTTGGAGTTCTACCCTGTTTCATATTAAGCCTCCAAGCATCTTGTTTTTGAGGAGCTACCGTGATATTATGTAAATGGTTATTTGTTTATCACGGTAGCTTTGAATGATCAGCTTGTGAGAAAGCTGGTCATTTTATTTCAATCTTCATTTTCCGCATTTCCATAAATATCAAAATAGTCAACTCCATTTTCACCAGTGTCCTGAAACACATCTCCATCAGGTAAGGCATAAGTAACCCTTCGCGCTGATTCAATGATGATTTCATGAGATTCTTCAGTGTCACTTGAAAAGTGAACTTCCAATCCATCAGGCACGCCTTCTAGGGCTTTTCTTAATTCTCCCACGGTAAGCTTTCTCTGCATTTTTGACCTTCTTTCATTGATTTTTCTTTCTAGCCATCTGATAGCTTAATATAACCGAGCCTATTCCGGCGATAAATAATATCGCTCCTAGAGCCTGCCATATTGGTGAGTATATAAAGCTCATAAAATATCACCTCATTAACCTAAATCAATTTGATTTTTCTTCTCTATACTTGCAAGGCCCCAATCGATAGCTCTTTAACCACAGTCGTATATATCTCTTTTAGCCTAGGATCAGCTTCAATGGCATCCATCTTAGTAGTTTTTTCTATTCTTGTTTTTGTGGCTCCGGCTTCTTCAAGACGTTGTTTAATATTTTTTAATCTTGTATCTAATTGGCAGCGACCTCTTTCTTCCAGAAGCTTATAGCTTTTCGTTCTTAACTCTTGATAATTTCCTCCGGAATTTTTCGCTGCAGTATTTACCATGTTGTTAATGGTTTTTCTCCAATCCTCGTCCTGGTGTAAAAAAGTTTCTTGAATTGTTGTGACTGTCGTTTCAATTTTGCTAAGCCTTTTCTCTTGATCAACAAATTGCTGTGCGTAAATCAGAAGCATTTCTGCATTAGACTTAGGCTTAGAGCTATTCTCTAATTCCTCGATTTTTTCAATAACCTTAAATCTAGTAACCGCATCATACTTTAGCGCTAGTTGCATTGCGCCTTTTCGACCGAATGTGTAACATGGCTGTTGTTTCCCTTGTGAATCTGTGTAAGAGGTCTCCTCAAATATGAGGGCACCGATTTCATTACCTAAATTCTCAATCTCTTTTTTAATGTCGCGTATTACATTATCGTGTCTCTTACCTGTTAATTCAGCTAAATCTAAGCTTGTCATTTGAATAGCATTTTCTATTACTTGCAGTTGATTCATGGTGTAACCACTCCTTTGCTTAATGATTTTTTCTCTAATTCATTCATCCATGCGTCAATACTATCTTTTCGAAATAGAATTCTATATCTTACTCTAAGGTGTGGTATTTCCTTTTGTTTTGCCATCGCATAGATTGTATCTTCTGATACACCGATATAAGCAGCAACTTCCTTAACGTCCATAGTGATACTTTTAGCGTTAATAAGATTAATAGTCTCTCCCAAATAAATCACCTCGCTTTTTTATAAATTGCTTGTTGAGAAAATTGATCCAACCAATTCTTTTCTAATGTAGATATTTTTTATATACTAAGTCGCTAACTGATAAATCTAAGTTAAAACTCTCCTTAGCTACCATCAAATTAACAGTGTCGTCTAAAATGGTTTGTCGTCGTACAAGCATATTCGGGGTCATTTTGTCTTTCTTGATAAGATTTGGATAACCGAATATTGATGATGTAGCTTTATTTGCTATTGTGTTAGCTTTTATAAAATCAAATCTTACCGGTGTTTGAATAGATTCTTTAAGCTTTCGCATTGCTTCTTTTTGATGGTCCTTGTCCAACATTCGGAAGACTTGAAAACCTTCTAATCCAGATGCGCGGCGAAGTTCTTTAAGCATTTCATACACCCAACGCTTAAAATCTTTTGCTTCTTTCTTGCGGCTTTCGAATACTGTTTCATAAATTCCGTACTCGTTAACAACTATCATTACTTGCATTCCACCCGAGGTCATAAGGGGGTAATTTGAAATCACATCCTTTGGCAATCGTCGTTTTACCCCTTTTGCGGATAGCTCCATTGCTTTTGCAATATCAGCAAGTACCGCCCACCAATCGGCATTAACTTTGACAAACCTAATTTCAAACCCATTCCATTCTTCAATTTTGATACCGCTCAACTTGATTCGCCTCCTTTTTTTAATTAGGTTTATATTCGTCTATCTGTTCCTCTTGATAAAAAAGGGTCCAATCGAAACCAAGGATATTAGCAATTTTTTTAGCTACTTTAACACTTGGAGTGCGATCACCGCTCTCTATCCAGCTATAAAAATTTTGGGAAATACCGCATTGTTCTGCTATTTTTCGCTGTGTATTGTTACCTCTAAGCTGTATAAGCCAATTTCGTTGCATAGCTTCACCCCCACTAATCATCATCAATTTATATCCCATATCGGGATATTATCACCTCCCTCATATATTGTCAATCACGTTTTGGGATATTTATATATTTTTCTTGTTAAATATCTCTTTTCGTGATAATTTAATATAAAAAAGGAGTATTTAAGATGTTACGATTAAAAGAATTAAGAGAATCAAAAAAATTAAATCAAAAAGAACTAGGTAGAGAGTTGAATGTAGCTCAAAATACGATTAGTAACTGGGAAAAAGGTATTAGGGAACCTGACAGTGAAATGCTGCATAGATTAGCCAAATTTTTTAAAGTTAAAATAGATGAATTACTTACAGGGGAAGTTGTAGATATCGGATGGGCTGTAAAAGAAGAAAGAGAGTTTCAAGGGGTAACGATAAAAGAACTTGCAAATAAATTAGAGGTAAACGAAACGACTATCTCTCAGTTTGAAGTTGGTGACGCTCCAATTAGTTTCGTATTAGCTGAGAAAATTGCACATAGCTTCGGTATGTCTTATGAGGCGTTTTTAGATAAATATAATTTGTATGATGCTTATGTTCATCCAATCTTCAATGGAGATGTAGAAAAACAGGTAGCCTATGATAAAGCAGTAAAAGAAAACGCTATGCAAGATCCCGCACAAATCTACGATATAAATACTAGTCGCAATAACAAAGATAAGACTTCAGAAGAAATAGAAGATACTAAAACAGCTAAAGAAATAGTAAATCCAGATATTAGAGCAATAGCACGTGCAGGTGAAAAAATGACAACCGAAGATGCAGCCGAACTAAAAAAATTGGCAGAAAGACTTTTCCCAGATGCCTTCAAGGATAAATAAAGAACCTAGATATAAAAGAACAACTAAGAAAGCTCAAAAATTTATAATTGAACAAAATATAAACCAATTACCTGTAGACCCTTTTAGCATTGCTCAAACTAATGGATGGAAAATTGAAAAAGTAAGTATTATTTCAAAAGATTTAAATATCTCAATAAACAAGATATTAAATAACCTAATAAAAAGTAACGATGGAACAGCCATATATATTGCTGATATTAATGAATACGCAATTATTTATAATGATAATTGTCCAAATAAGTATAGGATTAGATGGACAATTATGCATGAAATAGGTCATATTGTACTTAATCATTTGGAACATTATGATGTTTCACAAATAGCCAGAGGCGGAATACCAGACATTGATTACGAAGTACTAGAAAAAGAAGCAGATTTTTTTGCCGGATTAGTCTTGGCCCCGCCAGTTATTTTACATAGTTTAAATATTAGAAATTCAATAGATATTAAAAATATTTGTAAACTTTCAAGAGAGGCCTCGGAGAATAGATTTAAATATTATCGAAAATGGGTTGATAATAAAATATTAAAGTCTCCTGAAGAAATAATTATCAAACATAATTTTTTAAACTTTTTAAATCGAAAACAATGTTTATTGTGCGGACATAGTTTTGTTTCAGAAAAAGCTTATTTTTGTCCTATATGCGGAGAAAAACTGAAATGGGGAGAATTAAATATGAAATATAACGACGGATACGAATTAGATTCAAAAAGTAAAGCTTTAACATGCCCAATATGTAAAAATGAAAGCATATCAGAAAAAGGAAACTTTTGTTCTATTTGCGGGGCTTATTTAGTAAATGAGTGTACTAATAATGAGGATAATATGTACAATCCATTACCACTCTGTGGAGAATTGTTAGAAGGTAACGCCCGGTTTTGTCATTTATGCGGTTCCCAGTCTACATTTTTAAAACGCGGATATTTAACAAACTGGGAAGATTATCATAAGAAACACAACACATCAACAAAAAGTGATTCGAACATAGTTAATTTTAATAACAGATAGCTTTTAGTAAAAAGGAGGGAATAACTATTGCCAATAGAAAAACGTGGCCCTAATTCATTCCGTCTTATTGTTGAAGCAGGCTATGACGCTAACAATAAGAGGATTCAAAGAAAAAAGACTATAAATGTTGATGATAAATTGTTAAAAACTCCAAAGAAATTAAGAGATTATCTTGAATTAGAACTTGCGAAATTTAAAATCGAGATTGAAGCTGGGGAATATATAGCTCCTGAGAAAATGGCATTTATAAATTTTGTAGAGGAATGGAAGGCAAAATATGCTGAAAAAGAGCTTGCACCAACTACTCTTAAAAATTATTTAGGTCTTTTAAACACACATATACTTCCTGTGTTCGGTTGCAAACGCCTTGACCAAATAAAGACTTTTCACATTGTCTCTTTTTTAGATGAACTTAGTAAGCCTGGTGCAAGAAAAGACGGTCGAGGAGAAACACTCTCCGGGGGAACACTCGAGTCTATCTATCGTGTACTTAAAAACATTTTTAATCGGTGCGTTGATTGGAAAATTATTAAGGACAATCCGATGAATGGAGTTAGAAAACCAAGACCTGAAAAACGGAAAATGAAATATTATGAGGAACAAGAAGCTGAAGAAGTAATTACCAATCTTTATAAAGAACCTGATGTATGGCGATTATATTTCCTTGGAGCTATGTTAGGAGGTTTCAGACGTGGTGAACTTCTTGGTCTTGAATGGTCAAATGTCAGCTTTGAAGATAACACATTAGATATTCAAAAAAGCATATCCCTAACAGTTAAAGGTCAAGCTGTAGTAAGTAAACCAAAAACAGAAGACTCTGAGGGGATTGTTGTTATGCCGGAATGGTATATGCAAGAGCTTAAAAATTATCAAACCCAGTGGGAAAAAGATAAAGTCTTAGTCGACGATAAATGGATTGGCGGCGATAATCAATACGTATTCCATAACGGTTTAGGAAAACCATTTCACTATACTACACCTTCACATAGGTGGATAAAGTTTCGAAGACGCTACAATTTAAAAGAAATTCGACTTCATGATCTAAGACATACGGCTGCTACACTTCTTATCGAAGCTGGTGCGGATCTTAAAGCAATTCAGGAACGGTTAAGACATTCCAGATATCAAACTACTGCAGATACCTATATTCATATAACTAAAAAAATAAATAAAGATACAGCAGAAAAACTTGATAAATTCAATCCACGAAAAAAAGAAATAAAATAATTTCGTTCCCAATTCGTTCCCAAACAGCATTTTTAGCAAAAATAAAACAAGGGTTGAAAATTCAAAACCCTTGCTACACTTATATTTTTATGGTGACTCGGACTGGGCTCGAACCAGCGACCCCCACCCTGTCAAGATGATGCTCTCCCTACTGAGCTACCGAGTCAAATAGATATAAAAACATATTAGCAAATACAACTGTTAGATGTCAATCCCTTAAAATACTAAAACATAAGAAAAGGACTGTCTTTATAGACAACCCTTTTTCTTTAGATACCGTGTTTAATTACTAATTAGTAACGTTTAATCCTAGTCCACCGCCATTACCTTTACCTTGACTTTGGCCTTGACCTGATAGGAAATCGCCATCTTGGTTACTACGCATTGCTTTACCTTGACCTTGACCATATCCTGGATTTCCAGTTTCAGTTCTGTTAATCTTGTCTAGTGTTCTAACTTCAGCCTGACTAATCATATAATCCTTCTGGTCTTCTGTAATTGTTCCCTCATTGAACAATTGTTCAACTTGTGAAATTTTTGCTAAAGTCAAAGTGGTTGTCAAATCCTCAGTTGTTATTCCTTCATCATTAGCAATTTGAGCAATTGTTTTTCCTTCAAGTCTTAATGTATATAATTCGTCATCAGTTAGACCTGTTATGTCAGCCACAACCTCATGCATGGAACCTGCAAAATATTTCCCAAATCCGTTGCCATTAGCAGCTCTAGTTTGTTGGGCTTGCTGAAAATCGGTATAGTTAGTAAAAGCTAATGCTGGTGTAACTACCATCCCCAAACCTAACGCTAAAGTTAATGCCCCTATAAATATTTTCTTTCCCATTTTTATTGCCTCCCCATTTTTTAAATTGTTTTTTCTTACACCTTTATAATAACAGGGAGTTATTTAGAAAGTTTCACGATACTATTAAGAAATATTAAAAAAATTATCAAGAATATATGAAGATGGCACGTTAAATTAAAAAAAACATACCATATGATATGTTTAATGGTGCACCCTTCGGGCACAACGATTTCATTTTAACTAAGAAGATTATTCAACGCTGTAAAAATGATTTTAATGGTGCACCCTTCGGGCACAACTCTCTTCGTTTGCAAAAGATGTATATCAACGTTGTTGCACTCAATATATATGGTGCCGAAGACCAGACTTGAACTGGTACGGTAGTCACCTACCGCAGGATTTTAAGTCCTGTGCGTCTGCCAATTCCGCCACTCCGGCACGTTAAAAAACAAATATTAAATTATAAGTGGTGGGC